>CAZBQG010000026.1:0-24997 GCA_964493945.1 uncultured Rhodospirillaceae bacterium | reverse complement strand
TCGATGAACAGGCGCTCGACCACGGTGGCATCGATGCTGCCCAGATTGGCCATGGCGATGGACAGTTCTTTTATTTCTTCCTGCTCCATGCACTCGAACAGCTTGGCGGCATATTCCTGAGGCAGCGACAGCATGAAGATGGCCGCTTTTTCGGTGCCATCAAGATCATTGTACTTGCTTTTACCATGCGCCATTAATTTCCCCTCGTCACCGCCGCAAGCGTGATGTCTAACTTTACACCAAACCAGGATCAAGGCAAACCTTCCGGTGGCGGATTGCCCAAAAATGGGAATCGCTTTAATATCAGGACTATTGGGTTTTTCATTTAGGGAAGGAATCCTCCGATGGATTCTGAGAAGCGTGACCGGCTCTGTCTGGGGCTTCGCAAATTGACCTTCGCCAAGGCTGGCCAGGGGAGTGAAGCGCGGGGGGGAACCTTGATCAATACTTCGTGCAATGGTGCCGCCACCGAGTTCGCCACACCCTTGCAGCAGGTGGATAACCCCTTCAGTAACGGCGACGAGGTGGAAATCGAAATCGAAGGTATGAGCCCGATCAAGGGGCATGTTTCCAGGGTTCTGGAAAAGGGTGTGGCCGTTTCCTTTTCCAATGATTCGAAGGCCGAGGATCAAATCATCGCCGAGATCATGGAGATTTTCAGGAAATCGAAAGTCCCTAAAGGGCTGGGCGCGCGGGACGGGGGACATCATGGAATTAATGCGCAGGTTTCCGACCATCGGCGATCTGGAACGCGCCACACGACGGAGATTGCCAAAATTTGCTTTCGACTACCTGGCCGGCGGGGCGGGCGACGAGACCGGCCTCTCCCATAACCGCCGGGCTCTGGATCAAATCCGCCTGGTCCCCCAATATCTCAATCTGGACGGCAGCCCAAATCTATCCACCGATCTGTTCGGCCACACATATGCCATGCCCTTTGGCATCTCCCCGGTTGGGCTGGGTGGCCTTATCTGGCCCCAGGCGGCGGAATATCTGGCCAGGGCCGCGAAGGAGGCCAATATCCCATTTTGCCTGAGCATGGTGGCCACTTCATCGATCGAGACCATCGCCCCCCTGGCCGGGGACTGCGCCTGGTTTCAGCTCTATCCGGCCCGCGACGAAGCCATCGAAGATGAAATCCTGACCCGCACAAAGGAGGCGGGCTTCCGGGTTTTGGTGGTGACCGTCGATGTGCCGGTGGGCTCCAGGCGCGTGCGCAACATCCGCAACGGCCTGGCCATCCCGCCCAAAATGAATGCCCGTAATATGATGGAAATCGCAACCCATCCCGGGTGGGCCCTGGCCACCCTGGCTGACGGCCCACCCAAATTCCGCACTCTGGAGCAATATTTCCCCAAGAGCGCGGGCTACAAGACGGTCGGCGAGGCCATCCAGTCCCTGACCGAGGGGACCATCGATTGGAGCCGCATCGAGAAATACCGCCAAAACTGGGATGGCCCCCTGATCATCAAGGGCGTGCTGGACCGGGCCGAAGCCAAACGCCATGCCGATATGGGTGTGGATGGGCTGATCATATCCAATCATGGTGGCCGGCAATTGGACGCGGCGGTCTCGCCCATGGATGTGCTGGCCGGTATCCGCGAAAACGTAGGCCCGAAGATGCCGCTTATTTTGGACAGCGGCCTGCGTTCCGGCACCGATATGGTCCGGGCGTTTGCCCTGGGTGCCAATTTCACCTTTTTCGGACGGGCCTTCATGTACGGGGTCGGTGCATTGGGGCAGCGGGGCGCCAAGCATGTGATCGACATATTGCAGGCCGAACTGTCCCCCGCCCTCGGTCAATTGGGCTGCGCCACACCCCAGGATGCGCCCCGGCGCCTCTTCTCCGCGGGCTAAAATTCCGGACATGATCGAACAATTCCTGAGCGAGGCCCTTCCCGCCGTGCTGGATTACCGCCTGGCACTTGCCGCCCTGGCGGCCATGGCCAGCGCCTTGATCCGGGGATATGCGGGCTTCGGCGTGGCCATGATGATGGTCCCGTCCCTCTCCATGCTTTATGGGCCCATCGAGGCCATCGCCATCACCATCATGGTCGGTTTTGTCGGCCAATCGCAGCTTTTACCCCCCGCCTTGGGCAAGGCCCATTGGCCCGAACTGGGGCCCCTGCTAATTGCCGTTATCCTGTCGGCGCCGCTCGGCACCATGATCCTGTTCGCCGTCGATCCCCAGATCGTGCGCCGGGTGATCGGCATTTTGGTTCTGGGCGCTTCCATCACCCTGGCAACCGGCTGGTCTTACAAAGGCCCCCGGGGCACGCTGCAAGGCGTGATTACGGGCCTGCTTTGCGGGTCCATCACCGGGGCCACGGGCCTTGGCGCGCCCATTGCGGCGGTCTATTTCCTGGCCTCATCCCACGCGGTGGCGGTGCAGCGGGCCAATATCATCATCACCATGTGTACGCTGATCATGGTCATGCTCATCCCCTTCGCCTGGAGCGGCAATATCGATCAGTTGAGCATCGCCCGTTCTATCGGGCTTTTCCCCATCGCCATATTCGGGACTTGGCTAGGCAACCGGCTGTTCCGCATCACAGGTGACGGGCATTACAAACACTACGCCATTGGCCTGCTGATCCTGACCGGGTTCGCCACGGTTATTTTCTGATCAGATTAAAGCTATTCGGCCTGATCAGCCTGATCATCCAGCGGCGCGGCATCCTCATCCGTGGGGGGTGCTTCGCCGGCTTCAAGGGCTAATTTTTCCGCCTTGCGTGCTTCGGATTTCTTGGCCTTGGCCTCGGCCCGCGCGGCTTTCTTGGCGGCTTTTGCTTTTTCGCGCTCAAAACGTTCGAACCTGTAATTGGGCTTGCGGGCCATTTCGATCCTTTCAATCAAACGGTACGGCGGGTCACCCCCGCCAGTTGCCCCTAGGATACATGCAAGGGGAGCCGCTATCAATCTTGAACCTCTCTAGCTTTAAGAAATGCCATCAGCGCTTCGTTGAAAGGCCCGGCCTGTTCCACATTGGACAGATGGGCGGCCTGCTCCAGGATAACCAGTTGGGCGCCGTCGATTTCCCCGGCAATGGCTTCGGAGGCGCTGGGCGGCGTCGCCGGGTCATCGGCGCCGACCATGACCAATGTGGGCGCGCTGATGGCCGAAAGGGTGCCCCTCAAATCCATATCCCGGATCGCTTCGCTGCAGGCGGCATACCCTTCCCGGGGCGTCGCCCGGATGGTCTTGCCGATGCCCGCGACGATATCCGGGTCACTGGCGTGGAAGGGTGCCGTGAACCAGCGCTCCAACGTTCCTGGCGCCAGGGCATCCATGCCTTGTTCGCGGGCCATGATGATGCGCTCCTCCCACAGGCTACGGGGCACCATAAGGCTGGACGTGTCAGACAATACGAGCAACGAGACCAGCGCCGCATGTTTTACCCCCAAAACCTGACCCAGCATGCCCCCCAGGGACAGGCCGACAAACAGCACCGGCCCCAGATCAAGGGCCTGGATCAGGCTTGCAGCGTCCTCGGCCAAAAGATCGATGCTATAGGGGCCGGGCGTCACCTCGGTCGCCCCATGGCCTCTCAGGTCATAGCGCAACACGCGGTAATCACCCAGGGCCGGCATCTGGGGCTCCCACATGGTGAGATCGGCGGCCAGGGAATGGCTGAGCATGACGGTGGGAGCATCTTCCGGCCCGCTCAGTTCATAATTTATGGAAATGCCGTTGACCTGAATTTGTTGAGCCATGGAAAAGTATCTCCCTTTAGACGGAGGGTACGGGCGCTTCTTTGCGCCGGGCCGCCACTTCTGTAATCGCCCGGACCATGCCCACATAGCCGGTACAGCGGCAAAGATGGCCGCTCAGCATATCGCGGATTTCTTCTTCCTTCGGATCGGTATTGCCTTCCAAAAAGGCCTCCACCGACATCAGAACCCCAGGCGTGCAATAGCCGCATTGCAAAGCATGATGGCGCCGGAAGGCGGCCTGCAAATCGCTTAAGCTTCCGTCGGCCTCGGCCAGCCCTTCGATGGTATCAACGCGCCGCCCTTCTGCCTGCACGGCGAATGACAGGCACGACCGTGCCGGGCGGCCATCGATCTGCAGGGTGCAAGCGCCGCAGACGCCGTGCTCGCACGCCGCATGGACGCTCATCAGCCCGAAATTCTCGCGCAGGAAATCAGCCAGCAACATGCGGGGCTCGGCCCAGCCGCTGACCGCCTGGCCATTGAGGGTCAAGTTCACCCGGTGGCGTTGATCCCGGTTCAATCTGTTCATGGTGCGGCCTCCTCGATGGTGCGCCGGCCAAGGCGGCGGACAAGTTGGCGCCGGTACTGGGCGGTGGCGTGAATATCGTCATCGCCGCCCAATCCCCAGGCAAATTCATTAAGTGCGTCATCCAGCTCCGTGCCCGACAGCCGCCCCCATTCCCGCACCGCCGGCCGATCGGCGACGCCGCCAACACCCAGACGGATGCCCTGGTCCCAGACCTGGGCGGCTACATCGACGACGGCGAAATCGCCCCGCCGCCGGGCGATTTCGGAAAATCCGTAACCCGTGGCGGGCTTGGCCAGGGGATAGCGGACCATGGTTAATAGCTCGTCCACCGCGCGCGCCGTGCTCAACATGCCTTGTTGGAAATCCTCGGCACTCAGGCGGCGTTCGCCGCTCTTGTTTTTGAGAACCACCTCGCCTCCCAGGGTGGCCAGACATAAAGGCAATTCTGAACTGGGATCGGCATGGGACAGGGAGCCACCCACGGTGCCCTGGGCGCGGGTCTGGAAATGACCCAGATGGGGCAAGGCGGCGGCCAGCAGGGGTGCCTTTTCCGCCAATCCTGGCCAAGCCATCAACTGGGCCTGGGTGGTGGCGGCGCCAACCTCCAGATAGCCGTCTGCTGCGCGGATGAAGGAAAGTTCCTCGATGCGGCCCACATGGACCAATAATTCCGGCTCCACCAGACGCAGATTGAGCATGGCGCCCAGAGACTGTCCGCCGGCCAGGATTTTAACCTCATCGCCAAGCTCGGCCAAAACCTCAAGAACTTCCTCGACGCTTTCGGCAGCCTGATAATCAAAAGGACGTGGCTTCAAGACCCACCTCCTGTCCGGCGCCACAAGCGCCGCCATCCCTTAGCGTCACCATCGGGCGGCGCGTCATCCGGACCCATAAGGCGCGCCGTCAGACGTTTGAATAACTGATCCACCAACAGCCTGGAGGCACCATCCAGCATGCGCCCACCGACGGCGGCCACCTTGCCCGATATGACCACCCCATACCTGTATGTGAGTTGGGTTCCACCCTCGGCCGGGGCCAGCGTCACATGGCCTTCGCCGCTGGAAGCACCCAGGGGGCCGGTCAGGCCGCCCGAAAGAACCGCCGAATTGGGCGGGTCCAGATCCGACAGGCGGACCTCGGCGTTGAATTTTCCGCGCACCGCTCCGACGCCCAGGGATATCTCAGCCGTGTAATGATTTTCACCAGCCTGATCCAAGGCGTGGCAGCCGGGAATGACGCGGGCCAGCTCTTCCGGGTCCAGCAACAGGCGCCAGACTTCCTCGGGCGGAGCTGGAAGGTTGAGGGCGCCTTCGCCCGTGATGCTCCGCCCGGCCTTTTTGGCGGGGGCCGGAGCGGATTTTCCGGCGGGCGGCGGCTCCTCATCACCGATCAGGGCGATCAGTTTGGATGGGCTCAAGGGCAGCCGTAAATCCTTCACGCCCAAGGCATCGGCAACGGCGTTGGCGACGCAGACCGGCGTGCTCATCACATTGCCCTCACCCACCCCCTTGGCGCCCAGGGGTGTGAGCGGTGACGGGCTTTCCATATGCAGGATGACCGGTTCGGGCACTTCGGTGGCGGTGGGGCACAAATAGTCGGCGAATGTACCTGAGAGGAAACTGCCTTCATCGTCATAGACGAATTCTTCCAGCAATGCGGCCCCCAGCCCCCAGGCGAAGGAGCCATAAATCTGCCCTTCCACTAATAGCGGATTGAGCAACTTGCCCGCATCATGGACGGTGACGTATTTGTCGATGCGCACCTCGCCCGTATCCCGGTCTACTTCCAGCGCGCAGACATCGAAGACAAAGCCGTAGGTCAGCGAAGTATTGATCTGATCCGCATCATTGGGGGGCTCCAGTTCGGGCGCCGACCATTGGGCGGTTTCAGACACGCCGGGCTCCATGCCTTCGGGCAATTCACCGGGCGACCAATGGGCCGTGCCGGCAACTCTGGAAAAGCGCAAAGCATTTTCCGGATTGGCAGCGGCGAACACCTTGCCGCCGGCGAATTCGATATCATCGGCGGCCACATTGAGGCTAGCGGCGGCGATCCTGGCCAGCTTGGCGCGGACCTTCTGTGCCGCCATCTGTCCCGACACCGCCGTCGAGGACGAAAAGCGGCTGGAATAATTGCCGGTGGCGATAGACCAGGGATCACGCTGGGTGTCGCGCTCCATATTCACCTGAATCTGATCGGGCGTCAGGCCCAGCTCATCTGCGACGATTTGCGACAAGACGGTGGCGTGGCCCTGCCCCTGGGGCAGGCTGTCGGCGGCGACGGTGACCGCACCCAACGGGTCCACATGGACCGAAGCGATGGCCACATTGCCGCCCTTGGGGCCGGCTTTGCGCCGCTCTTCGATGGTGTTGATGGTGGACAGGTAGCCCATGTTCGATTGGGCCGGTTCGACCACGGCGGTGAAACCGATGCCGTAAAGCCTGCCCTCGGCCCGGGCCTGATCGCGGCGCTGGCGCAATTCGGCCAGCCCCCCATCCTCTTCGGCCAGACGGGCGGCTTCCTGGAAATCGCCGGACTCAATCAATGCGCCGGCGGCGGCTCGGTAGGGGAAAGCATCCGCCGGCACGAAATTGCGCCGCATGACGGCCAGCGGGTCCAGATCCAGCTCCACGGCGATGCGTTGGATAAGCCGCTCCAGCGCATAGTAAATTTGCGGCCCGCCAAAGCCCCGCACCATGCCCGAAGGCGTCTTGTTGGTCAGCACCAGTTTGTTGACGATGGTCATATTGGCCACGTCATAGGCGCCGGTCATGATCCCATGCTGGCGGTAGAGGGGCCCAGGCATGGGAGGCCGTAAAAAGGCGCCATAATCATCTAATTGTTCGAAGGCCAGCGCCGTGATGCGCCCGTCATCTTCCACCGCCGCGCGGGAATGGATGATGCGGTTGGGGGCGGCGATGGCCGCGCTCAGATGTTCCAGGCGGTCTTCCACCCATTTGACCGGGCGGCCCAGCTTGCGGGCCGCCAGACAGACCAGCACCACATAGGGAAAGATGGCCTGCTTGACCCCGAAGCCCCCTCCCGAATAGGCCGGCGAGCGCATGCGCAACTGGGACCCTTTTACCCTCAGCGCCTTAGACATCACCGGATGCACTGTAAAAGGCCCCTGGAAATTGGACAGCACATCGTAACTGCCATCGCCCGGCTGATAGGTGGCGGCCACCACATACCCTTCCAGCGGGGTCTGGGAATTCCTCGGATAATCGATGCTCAGTTCCACCTGATGGGGCGCATTGGCAAATGCCGTTTCCGGATCGCCATAGGAATAAGACCTTTCGGACACCAGATTGGTTTCGGCCAGGGGATGGACCAGGGGCGCATCGGGACGGCAGGCTTCCACCGGATCGACGGCGGCAGGCAGAGGCTTATATTGAACATCGATGTAATCCAATGCGTCTTCCGCCTGATAGCGGTCCTCGGCCACAACCAGCGCCACCGCTTCGCCTACAAAACGCACCTTGTCCACGGCCAGCGCCCATTGATCCAGCGGCACGCGCAAAACAATCAGAAAGGGCTCGGACAACTCTTTGATTTCCGGCCCGGTGATAACGGCGGCAACACCGGGCCGCTCCAGGGCGCGCGACGTATCGATGGAGAGAATCTCCGCATGGGCATAGGGCGAGCGCAAAATGGCGCCATGCAAAGTGCCGGCGGGCACCGCCAGATCATCGGTAAAGGAGGCATTGCCGGTAAGCAGTACCGCATCCTCCACCCGCTCCATGGGCTGGCCCAGATATTTTTTTTCCTTGGCGACCTGGCTCATTTGCTTATCTTTCTCTGGTTGTTCTTGGCGGCCCGAATATGTAAGCAAGCCGCCCCTATATCAAGCCGATAGTTGTCAGAGCGGCATCGGCGATGGAGGATGAAGCATGAACGGGCAAATCCAGAAACTGGCATTCCTGGGAGTGGGCCTCATGGGCACGCCCATGACGCTCAGGCTCTTGGATACCGGCCATCCGGTGAGCGTCTGGAACCGTACGGCTTCCAAATTGGCTCTGGTTTTGGAAAAAGGCGCCCAGGCGGTATCAAGCCCGGGTGAAGCGACCCGTGCGGCGGACGGGGTGCTCATGTGCCTGACCGACGGGACGGCGGTGGAGGAAGTCGTCTTCGGGTCTTCGGGCATCGCGGAATCGCTGGGCGCCAACGCAGGCGTTGGCAAATTGCTGGTGGATTTTTCCTCCATCTCACCCGATCACAGCCGGCGCATGGCCGCCCGTCTGAGGGATGAGACCGGCATGGGCTGGATCGACGCACCGGTATCTGGCGGCGTCAAGGGGGCCGAAGAAGGAAGCCTGGCCATTTTGGCCGGAGGTGATGCCGATGAAATCGCCCGCATGGCGCCGGTTCTGGCCCATCTCAGCGCCCAGGTGACCCATATGGGACCCAGCGGCGCGGGCCAGGTGACCAAGCTTTGCAATCAGGCTATCGTCGGATGCAATCTGGCGGTCATCGCCGAAGCCCATAATCTGGCCGCCAGATCGGGCGTCGATGCGGCGGCGCTGGCCCAGGCTTTACGGGGTGGTTTCGCCGATTCAATACCGCTCCAAATATTCGGCCCACGCTTCGCCCAGCGCATCACCGATCCCCTTCTGGGGCACGTCTTCACCATGCTCAAGGATCTGGAAGGCGCCTGTGTGCTCGGCCGGAATGCGGATGCCCCCCTGCCCATGACGGCGCTGGCCGCGGATATTTTGCGCGAACTGGACGAGAAAGGGCTGGGCGGGAGCGATATCGGCGTCCTGATGGAGCTGTTTGACTAACCCGCTCCGCTTAACAGCCCATTGACGGTCATGGAGAAATAGGTTTCCACCACATCCTCAACCGATACCTCGCCCTCCGGGTCGTACCAGCGGGCCATCCAGTTGCACATGCCGAGAATGCCGAAAGCTATCATTTTGGAGTTGAGCTGAGGTTTGAATTCGCCTCTCGCCTGCCCTTCGCCGATCATCTCGGTGAACAGCTCGCCATATTCCTTCCACATGCGCCGCAGCTCGTCGAGCTTCTGGGTATCCTTGAAGAAATGATGTTCGCGGAGCGCGATGGTCATTTCCAGATAGGTGGGATTGAAGCTGTTGAGATGGTTCTCAAAGGCAGCCTTCAATTTTTCCCGGCTCGACATATCGGTGCGCAGGATATTGCGCAGGCCCAGCAAAAGCGTCTTGCTTTGGGGCAGGATGATGGTCAGCAGAATGTCGGGGCGGCTTTTGAAATAGTAATAGATTGCCTCGCGCTTGATGCCCACCTCCTTGGCGATGTCTTCCATGGAGGTATTGGCCACGCCCTGGCGCTCGAAAAGTTCAGTGGCCCGCCTCAGTATTTCAATTCGCCGGCTCATGGCTCAGCTTAGGCCGCCCCTTAACCATCATGCAATCATTTTTTACAGGTGTGTAAAATTCCGTTTACAGTCCGTCCAATCTCGGATAGCGTAGGAAGTGAAATATGTGATCGGAAAAGGCCCCCTTAAGGGCCGGGGAGGAGGAGATGGCGGACAGCGATTTCATCGGCAGGGAATACCCTCCGTTCACGGTAGAGGTGGAAAAAGGGCGCATCCGCAATTTCGCCCGCGCCATCGGCGACGAGGATCCCATTTATTTCGACGAGGATGCGGCAAAAAAAGTTGGTTTCCAGGCAATTCCAGCACCACCCACCTTCGCCCACTCCCTGGTCATGGATGCCGGACAATCCTTCATGGTGTTGGCCGATATGGGCATCGATAAAGCCCAATCGGTCCATGGCGAGATGAAATTCCTATACCAAGCGGAAATATGCGCGGGCGATGTGATCAGCGGGCAAATGTCCATCAAAGACATTTACGAAAAGAAGGGCGGCGCCCTCAAGTTCATCGAGACCGAGACAAGGCTCGAGAACCAGGACGGTACCCATGTGGCTGATTTACGCTCCGTAGCAATTATCCGCAACGGCTGAGCGGGCCGGAAAGGGGGACCAGACCATGTCAAGCAACGTCAGTTTCGAACAAGTCTCGGTCGGTGACAGCATTCCCGAATTGAGCCTGCCACCTATCAGCAAAGTGGGCCTGGCCATGTATGCGGGCGCGTCGGGCGATTTCAATCCCATTCATCTGGACGAAGATCAAGCCAAGGCCAACGGCCTGCCCGGCATCATCGCCCATGGCATGCTGAGCATGGCCCTTCTAGGCCGGGTGCTGACCCAATGGGTCCCCCCCAGGAACATCCGTTCCTTTTCGACCCGCTTCGTATCCATGGCCTTATTGGGCGATGTGATCACCTGCAAGGGCACCATTACGGCAAAGTCCGAAGATGGGGGTGACAACCTGGTGGATCTGGAAATGACCGCCGAAAATCAAAAAGGCGACAAGACCCTGGTGGGTGCGGCCACCGTGGCCCTCCCATAAAGGAGCTAGTTTCGTGGACCTTTCCGACTGGATTGAACGCAATGCAGGTTTTACGCCGGACGCCACGGCCATTCTTTTTGAAGGCGAAAACCTGACCTATAGCGCCATGACCAAGCGGATCGCGCGGGCGGCGGGCGCGCTTCGGGATAAGCTGGGCGTTAAGGCAGGCGACCGCATCGCCTATCTTGGCTACAACCATCCGGAAATGCTAGTCCTGCTGTTCGCCTGTGCGCGCATTGGGGCTATGCTCATCCCGCTCAATTGGCGCCTGGCGCCGCCCGAACATGGGCTCATGATCGCCGGCGCCATACCGGCCGCCTTTTTCGCCGAACCTGATTTTATTGCCCACGGCGCGGCTATCGCCGATGCCAGCCCGGGCATGAAACTGATCGCCATGGAAGGCGGCGAAGAGGGTTGGCTAAGCTACAACACGCTGATGGATGAGGCAAACCCCGTTCCCCCCGGCGAATGCGGCACGGGTCCCGATGACCCCATTCTTTTGTGTTACACCTCGGGCGCCACTGGCATGCCCAAAGGTGTCGTCCTGACCCAGGAAGCGCTTTTCTACAATGCGGTCAACTCCATCCATATGAACGATATGACCCGCGCCGACAGGGTGTTGACCAACCTGCCCATGTTCCATGTAGGGGGGCTCAACATCCAGACCCTGCCCGCCCTTCATGCCGGCGCCACCATCATCATGCATGCCAAATTCGATCCCGATGCCACATACAGGGATCTGGTGGATGAAAAGATCACGCTCTGCGTCCTGGTTCCGGCCCAGATCATGACCATGATCCAGATGCCCGGGTGGGAAGAACTGGATTTAAGCCATTTGCGCATGCTGTCCACCGGATCGACCCTGGTCCCCCATTCCCTGATCCGCGTTTTCCATGACCGCGGCATTCCCGTAACCCAGGTTTATGGATCGACCGAAACGGCGCCCATTGCCACCTATGGCTCCATCGCCCTGGCCGAGGAAAAAATAGGTTCGGCCGGCAAGGCAGCGCTGCATTGCGAATTACGGATCATCGGCGAGGACGGCGAGGATGTGCCCGCCGGAACGCCCGGCGAAATCCTCATGCGCGGGCCCAACATCATGCGCGAATACTGGCAGGCCCCCGAACTCACCGCCCAGGCATTGCAGGATGGCTGGTTTCATTCGGGCGATATGGGGCATTTGGACGAGGACGGGTTTCTGTTCATCAATGACCGCAAGAAGGACATGATCATTTCGGGCGCCGAAAACATCTTCCCCGCCGAACTTGAAAATCTGCTGGCCGATTGCGCCGAGTTGGAAGAGGCCGCCGTGGTTGGGCGTGCAGATGAAAAATGGGGCGAGGTCCCCATCGCCGTGGTGGTGCTGAAAGAGGGCGCGGAGATCGACGCCGAGGGGGTCAAGGGCTTCTTCCAGGGCCGCCTGGCGCGCTTCAAACATCCCCATGAGGTGATCTTCATCGAAGCCCTGCCGCGCAACGCCATGGGCAAGATTGTCAAGGATGAGCTGCGCGAGTTGGTCGCGGCGGAGGAAATGAGCGAATGAGCATCAAGATCGGCATCGATGTGGGGGGCACCTTCACCGATTTCTTTTTGGTCCAGGACGGCGCAGACCCGGTCATTCACAAGACCCTGTCGACACCCACCGACCCATCCATCGCGGTCATACAAGGCCTGGAGGATCTGGCAGACCAGACCGACGGGTTTGACAATCTGGAAGATTTCGCCGGCGCCATCGATACCATTGTCCATGGCACCACGGTGACCACCAACGCGACCCTCACCCGGCGGGGCGCCAAATCCGGGCTGATCACCACCAAGGGGCTGCGCGACGCCCTGGAAATGCGCCGGGGCATCCGCGAAGAGCAATACAACAACCGATACACCAACGTGAAACCCCTGGTGCCCCGCTATCTGCGAGCCGGTGTCACGGGGCGTCTTAACCGGGGCGGGGTGGAGACCGAGGCCCTGAACCTGGGCGAGGTGAAGGCGGCGGTGGATCTTTTCAAAAAAAAGGGCGTCGAGGCCATATCCATCTGCTTCATGAATGCCTTTGCCAATGACGCCCATGAAAAGGCGGCAGCCGATCTGGTGCGGAGCGAAATGCCCGATGCATATTTAACCCAATCCACCGAATTACTACCTTCCATCCGCTTTTACGAACGGATCAGCACGACGGCGCTGAACTCCTATGTGGGGCCAATCCTGAGCCATTATCTGGATCAGTTGCTGGACCGCTTGGGTGGTGTGGGATTCGGTGGCGTGTTGATGATCATGCAATCCAACGGCGGCGTCATGTCGCCCCAGGTGGCCCGGGACAAGGCGGCGCTGACCCTTCTGTCGGGGCCCGCCGGCGGACCCGGGGCCGGGCTGGCCTATGTCCAGGCCCATGATCAGAGCAAATGCCTGACCATGGATATGGGCGGCACCAGCTTCGAAGCCGCCTTGGTGGTCGACAGCCCCATCATGGTCAATGAAGGCGATATCGACCGGCTGCGCATCGCGCTCCCCATGCTGGGCATCAATACCATCGGGGCGGGCGGCGGTTCCATCGGCTGGATCGATGATGGCGGGCTGTTGCGCATGGGCCCGCAAAGTGCGGGCGCCGATCCTGGCCCGGCCTGCTATTCAAAAGGCGGCACCCTGCCCGCCTGCACCGATGCTGATCTGGTGCTGGGCTATCTTAATCCCGGGTTTTTCGCGGGCGGGCGCATGAGCCTGGATATGGAAGCGGCCAGGACGGCAATCGAAACCCATATCGCCAAGCCCTTGGGCCTGAGCATCGAGGAAGCCGCCGCCGGCATGTACCGGGTGGTCGGCAACAATATGGCCCAGGGTGTGCGCGAAATCACCATCAAGCGGGGCTTTGACCCCCGTGAATTTCCGCTGATCGTCGCCGGCGGCGCGGGGCCCATCCATTCTTGCACCATCTGCAACGAGCTGGAAATTCCTTTCCAGATTGTGCCCCGTCAATCTTCCATCCTGTGCGCCGTCGGCATGCTGATGGGTGATCTGAAGCATGACTTCGTGCGCACCTTCGTCTCCCCCCTGGCCGGCGTCGATTGGACACGGTTAGATACGCTGATCGGTGAGATGAGCGAGGAAGGCGGCGCCATGCTGGGCGAGGAAGGGATTACGGAAGACCGGCGCGCCTTCCATGTCAAACTGGATTGCCGCTATCAGAAGCAATATCACGAAGTTTCATTCGTTGTCCCGGCCGCCGCCCTTGAGGCTTGCGACACGGGGGCCGTCGCCGCCGCCTTTCACGAAGAACATAACCGGCTTTATGGCTATTCCCTGGCCGAGCAGGATGTGCCGGTGGAGATCATCAATCTTCGGGTCCAGGCATTGGGGGTGACGGATAAGCCCGCCTTCGCCGAGACGAAACGGGCCGGCGCCGATCCGTCCCACGCCCTTAAGGGTGAGCGGAATATTTATATTCCGGAGGAAATGGAATTTAGAACCATCAATGTCTATGACGGGCATGAATTGGGCCACGGCAACCAGATCACCGGCCCGGCCATGATCGAGCAGGAAACCACGGCCATTTTTGTTTCCGCCGCCTTCGATTGCGTGGTTGATAAATTTGGATCCTTCGCCATGTATCTGAAAGGGCGCGAAGACCTTGTGGCAAGTACGCTGGAAGGAGCCGGCCAATGAGCAAAATCGATCCTATCTTGCTCTCTGTCTATGCCAAGACCTTCAAATCCATCACCGATGAGATGAGCATCTCGGTCCAGAAGACCGCCCGCTCGCCCATCCTGGTGGAGGCCAAGGATTTCGTTACCGGGCTTTATGATGCCGACGGCAATATGCTGGAGCAAACGGAGAACCTGCCCATCCTCGCCTTTTCATTGGCGCCGGTCTGCAAATATATCCTTGAATATTTCGAAGGCGACATCAACGAAGGCGATGTGATCTTCCATAACGACGTCTTTTCCAAGGGCAATCAGAACAACGATGTGGCCGTCTATAAGCCCATCTTCCTGGATGGCAAGCTTGTCGGCTGGTCGGCGGTCAAGGGCCATCAGGCCGATATCGGCGGGGCAGTGGCAGGCGGCTATAACCCCAACGCCGTCGAAGTCTGGCAAGAAGCACTGCGCATTCCGCCGGTCAAGGTCTATGACCGGGGCACCTTGCGCAAAGATGTATGGGATCTGATTTTCGCCAATATCAGGCTGGAAATCGTATCCCATGACATGCGCGCCCAGATGGGCGCCTGCACGGTGGGCGAGCGTCGTTTCCTGGCGCTCCTTGAAAAATACGGACTGGAGAGTTTCGAAGCCCATAAGACTGCCCTGTTCGACGCTACCCGCAAGATGATGGAAGCGGAAATCGAAACCATCCCCAATGGCACATACGAAGGCGAAGGGCATGTGTTCTACGATGGCCGCCACGAAGGCAGTACCTTTACCATCCGGGTGTCCATCGAAGTCCGGGACAAGTCGATCACGTTTGATTATTCCGAGACCGACGCCCAGACCAACGGCTTCGTCAACGGCACCTTTACCTCCAGCGCCTCGGCCACCATTTTAACTTTTTTGCAGATGGTCAATCCGGACATGCCCCACAATGAAGGCATGGTCGAACCCATCGAAATGATTATCCCCGAAGGCACTATTCTGAACGCCGCCTACCCCAAGGCAACCACTTTCGGCAATCATCTTTGCCCGCAAAACGCCGATGCCATCATTCGGGCGCTGGCCCCGGTCATCCCCGACCGGATCACTGCCGGGTGGAACAATCTTTATTCCTACCTGACCACCGGAATTGATCCCGAGAAGGATGAAAAATACGTGGATATCGGTTTCATGGGCATGAAGGGTGGATCGGGCGCCATGCAGGGCACGGACGGCTATGACCATATAGGCATGATCGATGCATCGGGCGGCGTGCTGGATCAGGATTATGAGATGTTCGAACAGCAGACGCCGCATACCCTGTTGAAACATGAATATTGGACGGATTCGGCGGGCGCCGGTGAATGGCGGGGGGGCCTTGGCATTGAGACCGAATTTACCATCGGTTCGGAAGATACCCAGTTCGTGACATTCGGCGACGGCGATTTCGAACCCGCCTTCGGGCTGTTCGGCGGCAGCGATTCGACGCTCAATTCCATCACGCTAACCTATCCCGACGGCACCCGCATAGTGCCCAAAAACAAGGATTTGATCCTGGGTGTGCCCAAGGGCACTCTGCTGGAACAGACCGCCGGCGGCGGCGGCGGATATGGTGATCCGAACAAACGTGACCGGCAACAAATCGCTGACGAAGTGCGCAACGGCATCATTTCGCCCGAAGCCGCCAGCAGAATCTATGGTTTCGATCCTGACCAGGGCGGAGCTTAAGCCATGGATTTCGAACTGAGCGAAGAGCAACGCGCCGTCAGCGACACCTTCCGCCGCTTTTGTGATGAACAGATCATCCCCCAGGCGGAAGCGGTAGACGAAGCCCATGCTTACCCCCGCGACATGGTCAAGGCGCTGGCCGATCTGGGTTTTGTCGGCATGCGCTACCCCGAAGATGTGGGCGGATCCAACGTCGATCTGGTGACCTTCTGTCTGGCACTGGAAGAGGTGGCCCGGGGTTCCATGTCGGTGGCCGGCTGCGTCACCATGCAGGCCCTGATGGGCACCAAATTCCTTCATATGCTGGGCGGCGATGATATCCGCGAACGTCTGTTCCTGCCCGCGCTCGCCCTGGAAAAAATCGGCGCCATCTGCATGACAGAACCCGATGCCGGATCGGATCTGGGCGGCATTTCGACGACGGCGGCCAAGGTGGATGGCGGCTACAAGCTGAACGGCGCAAAAATATGGGTGACGGCGGCCCCCGTCGCCGATTTCTTTACCGTCTTCGCCCGCGCCGGAGAGGAAAAGAAACTGACCATTTTTCTGGTGGAGAAAGATTTCAAAGGGCTGGCCCCGGGCAGACCCATCGAGAAAATGGGCGTTTGGGCCCTGCCCACTTCCGAGCTGGCCTTCAATGATTGTTTCGTGCCTGACAGCCACCGGCTTAGCCTGGAAGAAGGCGACGGCGAGGAACATCTCCGCAAATTATTGTCCGAAATCAGAATCATTACCGCAGCGCTTGGCCTGGGCATCGGGCGCGCCGCCCTAGATGAAGCCAAACGTTACGCCGATGAACGCAAACAGTTCGGCAAACCCATCAACCGCTTTCAGGCGGTGCAGATGAAGCTCGCCGAAATGGCCACGGATATGGAGGCCGCGCGCCATCTGGTCTATTACGCGGCCTGGCTTTTGGACCAGGGCAGGCCCCACCGGCGCGAAGCCTCCCAGGCCAAATTGTTCGCAACCGAAGCCGCCGCCACCGTCTGCGACAAGGCGGCCCGCATTTTTGCGTCATACGGTTACGCCATGGAATATCCGGTCCAGCGGTTTTTGCGCGATGTGCGCTTTACCCTGATCGGCGGCGGCACGTCGGATATCCTGAAATTGGTGATCGCCAAGGAGCTTTCCTTATGAGCAAAAAAATAAAAGTGATCATGGGCAAGCCCGGCCTGGACGGCCATGATGTGGGCGCCAAGGTAGTTGTCCGCGCCCTCACCGATGCGGGCTTCGAGGTGATCTATACGGGCCTTCGCAAAACCCCCAGCGAGATCGCCCAACTGGCCTTGGATGAAGATGCGGATGTGATCGGGCTTTCAAGCCTGGCCGGGTCCCATATTCCCTTTTGCCAGAAGCTCAAACCCCTGCTCGATCAATATGGGCTGGGCGGAAAGCTGTGGATGATCGGCGGCTGCCTGCCGGCCCAGGATCATGATGCGCTTCGCGACATTGGGCTGGACGGCATTTTCCCCAATGGCAGCAAGCTGGACGATATTATTGAATTCATCAAAGAGACAACGGAGGAAGGCTCATGAGCCCGAGTGGCCGCCCCGATCTGAAGCCGGTCGTCAACGAATCCGGCATCGAAATCCAACCGGTCTATTCCAATGAGGATGTGGAGGCATCGGGTGGTTTTGAATTCGTCGGCGAGCCCGGCGCCTATCCCTTTACCCGGGGCATCCACGGCGAAATGTATCGCCGCCGGCCCTGGACCATGCGCCAATATGCCGGTTTCGGGAATCCCCATGAGACCAACAAGCGCTTTCATTTTCTGATCGAGAACGGCCAGACCGGGCTTAATGTGGCCTTCGACCTGCCGACCCAGACCGGCCTGGATTCCGATCACCATCTGGCCGAGGGCGAGGTGGGGCGCGTCGGCATGGCCATCGACAGCCTGCGGGATATGGAAATCGCCTTCGACGGGGTAGATCTTGAAAAGATTACGGTCTCCCTGACGGTCAACGGATCGGCAGCCATATTGATCGCCATGTATCTGGCCATGGCCGAGAAGCGTGGCTATGATATCGCCAAGATGCGGGGTACGGCCCAGAACGATATCCTCAAGGAATATATCGGGCGGGGCACCTGGATTTTCCCAGTGGAGCCTTCCATCCGGCTGGTCGGCGACACCATCGAATATTGCGCCCAGCACGCGCCCAAATACTCCCCGGTCAGCGTTTGCGGCTATCACATCCGGGAATCGGGCTGCAATCCGGCGGAAGAAATGGCCTATGCCTTCTGCATCGCCAAGGCCTATGCCGATGAGGTGATCCGGCGCGGCCTGGCCGTCGACGAATTCGCCGGGCGCTTGTCATATAATTTCAACATCTTCGGCAATATCTTTGAGCAGGTTGCCAAATTCCGTGCCGGGCGCGGCCTTTGGGCCAAGATCATGAAGGAAGATTACAACGCCCAGGACCCCCGCTCCATGTGGCTGCGCATGATCGCCGGCGGCGGTGGCGGCGGGCTGACCTTCGAGCAGCCGGAAAACAACATCATGCGGGGCGCCTATTACGCACTTATAAGCGCGCTGTCCGGCGCCCAGACCATGGCGCTTTGTTCTTATGACGAGGCTTATACGATCCCCACCGAACATTCGGCCAGCTTGTCGCTCCGCACCATGCAGTTGCTGATCGAGGAGATGGGCCTTTGCGACACGGCGGACCCGCTGGCCGGTTCCTATTATGTAGAAACACTGACCAATCAGATGCGCAGCCGCATGGAAGAAATCATGGCCGATGTGGACGACCAGGGCGGCATCGTCAAGCTGGTGTCCGAAGGCACCATCCAGGCCAAGGTCTCGGCCCAGGCCTATGAGATGCACAAGGATATCGAATCCGGCGCCTTCCCCAAGGTGGGCGTCAATTGCTACCGCGAGGACGAAGAGGAAAAGTCAGTCGAATTCCACCCCTATAACGATGAAGACACCAAGCTGCAGATCGACAGCCTCAACAAGGTGCGGAGCGAACGCAGCCAGCAAGAAGTTGAGACAGGGGTGGAGGGCGTAATCGAAGCGGCCCGCAAGGGTGAAAACGTCATGCCGGTAATCATGGCCGCCGTTAAGGCCTATGCCACCGTCGGCGAGATCACCGAAGCACTGATCCAGGTTTATGGCCGCTATGAAGAACCGATCCGGTTTTGAGGACCAGAAAAAACAATGAGCGAAATTGAAAACTATTCGGCACCCGAAAGCGTTAAGGAGGCCGTCCAGGCCATAAGCGCCGGTGGAACGATCCTGGCCGGGGGCACCGACCTCATGGTTCAGGGCGGGATCAGTGAGACATTGGTGAATATCCGGCGCATCCCTGAACTGGGGGGCGTTTCCCTGGAAGGCGGCACCATCCGCCTGGGCGCCCTTTGCACCGTCGCCGAAATGATGAGCAATGAGGTGGTAGCCGAACATCTTCCCATCCTGGCCGAGACGGCGGATCAGTTCGCCAGCCCCCAAATCCGCAACATGGCGACGCTGGGAGGCAATATCTGCAATGCCTCACCGGCCGGCGACATGATCCCTCCCCTCCTGGCATTGGGCGCGGAGTTGGAACTCTCCTCGCGCCGCCTGCCCCTAGACGAATTCTTCACCGGCCCGGGGGCGACCGTGCTGGAGCCCGGCGAGTTGTTGCTGGCGATCCATGTTCCCAAGCCGGGTGCCGGTCATATGGGAGGGTTCCGCAAATTCGGGCCCCGTCCCGCCCTGGAAATCGCCACTACCTCCGTCGCCATCGCTGGTGAATTGACCAAGGGCGTCATGAACAATGTGCGCGTTGCCTTCGGCGCGGTGGCACCCACGCCCATACGCGGAAGCAAGACGGAAGCAGTATTGGAGGGGGGGAAACTGGACGCGGGCATCATCGCCGCCGCCGGTCAGGCGGCTAACGATGAGGTGTCGCCGATTACGGATACGCGGGCATCAGCCGATTACCGGCGCCATCTGGTGCGCGTTCTTGCCGGGGAGATATTGGACCATGCCGCTGAAAATTGATCTGGAATTTACCCTCAACGGCCGTCAGGTCGGCGCCGCCGTGCCCCCTGCCATGAGCGCGCTCACCATGCTCCGTGAAATCTTCGACCTGACCGGAGCCAAACTGGCCTGCGGCGAAGGGGAATGCGGTGCCTGCACTGTTTTGGTCGACGGCAAGTCGGTCAATGCCTGTCTTTTGTTCGCCGTCGATTGCGCCGGGCGGGAATTGGTGACCATCGAGGGGCTGCAAGGCGAAGCAGGCCTGGACCCGGTGCAGCAGGCCTTCGTCGATACGGGCGCCGTGCAGTGCGGCTATTGCACGCCGGGCATGATCCTGCAGACCAAATTCCTGTTGGCGGAAAACCCCTCGCCCAGTGATCAGGAAATCCGCCGGGGGCTGGAAGGCAATGTGTGCCGCTGCACCGGATATGCCAAGATCATCGACGCCGTGGCCGCCGCTGGAAAGGAGCAGGCCCATGGATAAGGTGGTCGAAAAAGAAAGCCAGATCGGCAAGCGCATCCCCAAACCCGATGCGCCGGACAAGGCGGTGGGGCGGACGCGCTACATCAACGACATGGTCCTGCCCCGCATGTTGATGGCCAAGATCAAGCGCACGGACCGGGTCCATGCCAAAATTCTCAAGATCGATACCAGTGCCGCCGAAAAATTGCCGGGCGTCCACGCCGTGATCACGGCCGCCGACACCCCCTTGATCGGCATCGGCGTCGCCCGGGACAATCCGCCACTGAAGGCAGACAAAGTGCGCTGCATAAGAGACGAGCTGGCCGCCGTCGCCGCCGAGACCGAAGAAATCTGCGATGCCGCCCTGGATCTAATCGAGGTGGAATACGAGGATTTGCCCGGGGTCTTTGATCCGGCCCTGGCCATAAAAGATGACGCGCCACTGATCCACGACGACAAGCCTGGTAATGAAAGCCTGAGCTATGAATTCAGCCATGGTGATGTGGCCGTTGGCGAAGCCCAGTCCGAATGCGTGCTCGAAGCCACCTATGATCTGCATTACGTCACCCATTGCTGCATGGGGCCGGGCTGCGCCATTGCCGATTTTGGAACCGACGGCAAGCTCACCCTCTATTCCCAGACCCAGTATCCCTATAATTTCAAGATGGATATCGCACCTTCCCTGGGCATTCATCCAGGCGATTTACGTGTCATCCAGCCGCCTATTGGCGGTGCCTTTGGCTCCAAGCTGGACATCTATCCCTTCGAGCCCATCTGCGTGCTGCTGGCCAAGAAGGCCCGGCGCCCAGTGAAATTGGTCTTTTCCCGGGAAGAAGAATTCATCTCCTCGCCGACCCGCCAGGCCATGCAGGTGCGCATCAAGGCCGGCGCCAAAAAAGACGGCACGCTTACCTTCCGCGACGTGGATTGTCTTTTGAATAATGGCGGCTACACGTCTTGGGGTGCCACCGTACCCTTCGTTATGATGCGCACATTCTCGGGCCATTTCCGGGTACCCAATGTGGAAATCAAGTCGCGCGCCATCTACACCAACAACCCCTTTGCCGGATCCTTCCGGGGCTATGGCAATGTGCAGGCCACCTATGTGACGGCGACCATGATGGACAAGCTGGCCGAATCCATCGGCATGGATCCCATCGCGTTCCGGCTGAAAAATGCCCAAGAGCCCGGCGAGGTGACGCCTCAAGGCAGCCTGCTCCGCGATTGCGCCTTGGGCGAGTGCATCGAGACCGCCGCCAAAAAGACGGATTTTTTGACTAAGCACACAGCCAACACGGAGGCGCGCGCCACGCCCGGGCGCATCAAAAAAGGGATCGGCATCGCGTCTACCTTGCACAATGCGGGCGGGGCCAAGATCCATCGATCCGACGGCTGCGGCACGGTGATCATGATGGATGATTACGCGCGCGCCACGGTGATCACCGGGGCGTCTGAAATTGGCCAGGGGATCGATGCTGTGCTCACCCAGATGGTGGCCGAGGAGCTGGGTATTCCCTTATCCGATATCACCATTCACAATCATGATTCGGCCGTCGGGCCTTGGGATGTGGGGGTGCATGCGTCGCGCACCACCTTCATCGCCGGCAATTCGGCCCGCCGCGCGGCCCAGAAAGCCCGCGCTCAATTGTTGGAGGCGGCGTCACATCAGGCAAATCTGAGCGTGGCGGAACTGGACCTTAGGGGCGGCCATGTGGTGCAGGCCCAAGACGGCGTCGCCGTGGTCAAGCTGGACCGGTTGCTGCGCGGCATGCATTTCGCCGGCGAGGAGGCCGAGTTGGTCATCGCCCATGATTACTATGAGCCGCCCAGCGAACCCGAAGGCGAAGGCCATATGGGCGACATGTCGGCGGCCTATGCCCATGCCGCCTATGTGGCCGAGGTGGAAGTGGACACCCTGACCGGCGCCGTCCGGGTCTTGCGCATGACCGTGGTCCAGGATGTGGGCCGGGTGGTCAACGGTATGGGCATCGAGGGCCAGATCGAAGGCGGTGCCGCGCAAGGGTTGGGCTATGCGCTGAGCGAGGAAATGAAGATCGAAAATGGCATTGTGCTCAATCCCAATTTTCGCGACTACAAGGTTCCGACGGCACCTGAAATGCCTGAATTTGAATTCCATTTCATCGAAAATGATGATGCGGAAGGACCTTATGGCGCCAAGGGCATCGCCGAAATTCCGATCTGCGTCCCCGCCCCCGCCGTGGCCAATGCGGTCTATAACGCCATCGGCATACGCTTCGATGCGCCGCCCATCACGCCTGAAAAAATCTATCAGGCCCTGCATGGCAGGAAAGAAGAAAAATGAAACCCCGCACCGTTGTTTCCATGGAGCAAGCACTGTCCCTGCCCTATGCCACGCTCCGTTTTGCCCAGATGGGCTGGCGGGTGATCAAGCTGGAGGCAGCCACCCCCGAAGGTGCACATCAGCCGGGCGATCCCAACCGCCATATCGGCGAGCTGATTGCCGATGAGGGTCGGCGGTCCTATTACGTCGGCCCCAATGTGGGCAAGGAAGCCATTGCGCTCAACCTGAAGGAAGCCGAAGGCCAGGGCGTGCTCAAGCAGCTCATTCAAGAACTGGATGTTGATGTTTTCTGCTGCAACACTATCCCCAAGCGCTATGAACAGTTAGGCATCGATTACGAGACACTCAGCGCCGTCAAGCCAGATATAATCTGGGCCGGGCTGTCGGCCATGGGGCCCGATTACCCGAACGTTCCGGGCTATGACCCCATCATTCAGGCCATGGTGGGCTATATGGAAGTCACCGGTTTCGCCGACGGCCCGCCGACCGCATCGGGCATCCCTTTGGTGGATCTCAAGGCGGGTGACGAATTATATGCCAATGTGATCATGGGTCTGGCCGAAAAGCTGGAAACCGGTCAGGGCAAGCGCATCGATGTTTCCATGTTGCAGGCTTCCGCATCCTGGCTGATCACCCTATTGCCCCTGATCGATATGGGATGCGGGCCCGAAGAAGTGACCCGTTGGGGCAATGCACACCGTAAATTCATCCCGACCAATGTCTATCCCACCCAGGATGGTTTCATCTATCTGGCCATCGGTTCCAACAAGCAATGGCAGAATCTGGCCGGGATCGGAAAATTCGCGGCCCTCGATCCGGAACTGAAGCGCAATACGCCCGCCCAGCGTTATGCCGACAGGGAAGACATCTACAAGGAAATCGGCGAGATATCTGCCCGTCACCCAACCGATCATCTATCCGCCGACCTGGCCGCCGCCGGCATTCCCAACGCACCGATCAACACCATCCATCAGGTCCACACCCTGGAAGCCATCCGTGCCAAGATGACCGAGACAAGTTTACCCGACGGCAAATTTTTGCGCATGCAGCCCATGGCGACCGACTTGGACGGTACCGTCACCTCACTGCATTTCCCCCATATTTATGGCGCGGACACGGTTTCCGTATTGGGCGAAGCGGGGTATTCTGAGACCGATTGCGAAACACTCCGCCAAAAAGGAATCATCAGTTAGGGGAAGCGCGCCATGAAGAAGATCGACATCTTCAACCATATCCTGCCGCAAAAATATTTCGATCTTTTGGAAAAGGTGGCCGGCGATTACGGCGATATGGGCAACCGCATGCGCTCCATCCCCATCTTGCTGGATCTGGACGAACGTTTCCGGGTCATGGACCGGTTCGGCGATTACGAACAAATCCTGTCCATCGCCGGCCCGGCGCCTGAAATGATGGCCGGGCCCGAGGGTTCGCCCGAATTATGCGAGGTGGCCAATGACGGCATGGCCGAGTTGTGCCAGAAATATCCCGACCGCTTCCCGGGCTTTTGTTCCCTTCTGCCCATGAACAACCCGGACGCGATCATCGAGGAGATACATCGGTCCATCAAGGATCTGGGATCCAACGGGGCGCATATCTATACCAATGCGGACGGCAAGCCCCTGGACCTGCCCGAATTCGATCCCATCTGGGAAGTCATGGCCGATTACGATCTGCCCATCTGGGTGCATCCGACGCGCAACCCCGACATCCCCGATTACCTGTCCGAACCCCATTCCAAGTTTGAGATCTGGTGGACCTTCGGCTGGCCCTACGAGACGGCGGCCTTCATGGCGCGCATGGTGTTCAAGGGCATCTTCGACAAATATCCAAACTTGAAAATGATCACCCACCATGGTGGCGGAATGGTGCCCTTCACCGAGGGCCGGGTGGTCAATGGCTGGCAATCCCTGGGCCAGCGCACCACGCGCGAGGATTATACGGGCGTGCTGGGCTCACTCGACCGGCCTCATGAAGAATATTTCAAGATGTTCTATGCCGACACGGCGCTATTCGGCGCCAAGGCGGCGACCGTCTGCGCACTGGATTATTACGGTGTGGATAAATTCATATTCGCGTCGGATTCGCCCTTCGATCCGGAACAGGGCCCCATGTATATCCGCGAAACCATCCGCATCATCGACGAGCTGGATATCACCGAAGATGAACGTGACGCCATCTACCGGGGAAATGCGGTCAAGCTGATGAAGCTGGACGCCTAGAGCGTTTCATGATTTATCGGAATCGGGTTTAGGATTCCCATAGGCGTCGA
>CAZBQG010000025.1:0-25438 GCA_964493945.1 uncultured Rhodospirillaceae bacterium | reverse complement strand
CCGGAAGAAAACCCGGTACCAGGGGCGGCTTGCTCCCCCCCCCCTCAATCCTCTTTCTTGAAGGCCCCAAGCCCCGGACGGAACGACTTTTTGTCCAGGAATTGGCTCAATCCCTCTTCCCGGCCGCCTTCGGTGTCACGCATCTTGGCCTGTTCGGCCTTGGCGTGGAGGAAATTGGCCGAGGTTTCCCAATTCATTTCCCGGCAGAATTTATAGGCTTCCCGCGCGGTCATCAGGGCGGCGGCGTTTTTCTCGAGCAAGACTCTGGCCAGTTCCTCCACCCGGGTGCGGAGCTGATCTGCCGGCACTGCCTCATTGACCAGCCTGATTTCGGAAGCCTTGCGCCCGTCGAAATTTTCCCCGGTCATGATGTAATAAAGTGCGTCGCGCTGATTGACCGTCTCGGCGATGGCGCGGGTCACATTGCCCGCCGGGATAATCCCCCAATTGATTTCGGACAGGCCAAACACCGCATCCTCGGCGGCAATGGCCAGATCGCAGGCCACCATGGGCGCGAAGGCACCACCGAAACACCAGCCATTGACCATGGCGATGGTCGGCTTGGGAAAGGTGCGCAGTTTGCGCCATTGCCATTCCTCGGCGACCCGCTGGACATGAAGCTGCATGACATGATCGGCCTCGTCAATCTCACGGAAATACTCCTTCAGATCCATCCCCGCCGAAAAGGCCTTGCCCGCACCCGTCAGCACCAGAACCTGACACCGTTCATCCAGTTCAAGAGCACTCACCACTTCCAGCATCTCGTTGTTGAGTGTCGGGCTCATGGCATTGCGCTTTTCGGGCCGGTTGAAGGTCACCCAGGCGATGCCGTTGTCGAACTCCACCAGAACCGTATCGCCACCCGGTACTTTCTTTTTTTTCGCCTTGGCCATCATGCAATCCTCTCGCCGCCTTTTGTCATAGAAAATTTAGGTGGCCTGTTTATAGCTTCTTTGGCAGGATTGGCCAATAAAGGGGAGATTAGGCATGACGGAAAACAATCAGGGCGGAGCGCTTTCCCTGCCGCCCGGCATGACGCTCCCGGATTATTACCTGGAACATAATCTAGCCCAGGGCAGGGGGGAGAAAACCGCCGTCTATTACGGCGACGATACCTTGACCTTTAAAGAGCTGTGCGAACTCACCAACCGGATGGGCAATGCACTTCGGGGGTTGGGCGTGGGTCTGGAAGACCGGGTGCTGTTGATTTTGCGCGACAGCCCGGAATGGCTGGCCATCTGGTACGGCACCATGAAGATCGGCGCTGTGGCGACCCATGCCTATACCTATCTGCTGGCTTCGGATTATGACTATTTCCTGGAATATGTGGGCCCGAAGGTGGTGATCGTCGATGAAACCACGCTTCCCATTATCCGCGAGAGCGCCGGGCGGGCGGCGCTTCCAATGACCTTGCTGGTAGCCGGCAATAACCCGCCGCCATTGGGCGAAAATGAATATGCCCTGGGCGGTCTTTTGGCCCAGGCATCGCCCGAGCTTGGCAAAAGCGGGGCCGGGCGGGACAGTTTGGCGTTTTGGAATTTTTCGGGCGGCACCACGGGCAAGCCCAAGGGCGTTCCCCATTATCACCAACATGGCGCCTATGGCGCCCAGTCTTTTTTGCCTGCCGCCAACATCACGCCTGATGATCTTGTCCTCCGCATCCCCAAACTGTTCTTCCATTACGCCAGGGATCTGGGTATGAATTATCCCTTGCGCCAAGGTGCGGCGGTCTGCCTGTTCCCCGATAAAACCACGCCTGAGCTGGTATTCAGCCTGATCGAGAAATACCGCCCGACAATTTTGGTCAATGTTCCGACCATGATGCGGGCCATGCTGGAAAGCCCGGCGGCGGAGAACGCCGATATAAGCTCTTTGCGTCTGGGCCTGTCGTCGGGCGAAGCGCTGTCGGCGCAGCTATACACGGATTTCACCGAGCGTTTTGGCATCGAAGTGATCAATGTCCACGGATCGGCCGAGACCAATGTGGGCTTTTTCATCGACGAAGAAGATCAGGTGCGGCCCGGCAGTTCGGGCCGCCTCGCTCCTCTCACCCGGGTTAAGCTGGTGGATGGCGAGGGCAAAGAGCAGCCCGCCGGCGAAAGCGGCGTGCTCTGGGTCAAAAATGGCGCCGCCGGGCATGGCTATCACGATCATCCGGCCGCCACGGAGGAGACATTTTTGGAGGATGACTGGGTCAATACCAATGATCTGTTCCGCCAGGATGAAGACGGTTATTTCTGGTATATGGGGCGGTCCGACGATCTGATTAAGGTAAGCGGCATCTATGTGGCGCCGCTGGAAATCGAAAAATGCCTGGAGGCCCACCCGTCGGTGAGCGCCTCGGCGGTGATGGGGGTCGAGGATGCAGACGGTCTGGCCAAGACCAAGGCCTTTATCGTTCTGGCCGGCGGGGCTGATCCGACCCAGGAAATGGCCCAGGAATTGAGCGCCTTCTGCCGCCAGCATATGGCCGGCTATAAGGCACCCAGAACCATCGAATTCCTGGACGAATTGCCGGCCACCGGCCAGGGCAAGGTGGACCGGCGGCGCCTAAAGGAAGCGGACGGAAAGAGGACGTCTCATGCGATTACCTCAGTTTGAACACCTTCATCCGGCCAGCCTTGAAGAGGCTTCCGGCATGCTCACCAAGTTGGGCGCCGAGGCCCGCATCATCGCCGGGGGCACGGATATTCTGGTCAAGATGAAGCTGCGCAATCTGGTGCCCCGCTATCTGGTGGGCCTCGGCGAAATTCCCGGCCTGGAGGAGATCAGCTACGACCCGGAAGAGGGTCTGCGGGTGGGTGCCATGGCTACCATCCAGGCCCTGAAAAACGCCTCCGCTGTCAAGCGGAACTGCAAAATACTCCATGAGGCGGCAACGGTGGAAAGCTCGGTCCAGATCCGCAATATGGCGACGCTGGGCGGCAATATCGCCAATGCCTCACCGGGCGGAGACGGACCTCTGGCGCTAATCGTTGCGGGCGCAAGCCTGGTGCTGGCCGGGCCCAAGGGGCGGCGCCAGGTTCCCCTTGAAGATTTCTGCACGGCCCCCGGCAAGACGGTGCTGGAAGAAGGCGAATTGCTGGTGGAAATCCGTGTCCCGCCCATGGCCCCCGGCACCGGCGTTGCCTTTTTAAAACACGCACTTCGCCGCGCCGATCTTTCCATAGTCTCCACTGCCGTCCTGCTGGTCATGGAAGGTGACAACTGCACTCATATCCGCATCGGGCTGGGCGCAGTCGCTCCCATCATCATGCGCGCCACGGAAGCTGAGGATATGCTGTCAGGCAAAGAGATCGCGGAGGATCTGGCAAACGAAGCTGCCCGCGCCGCCGCCCGCCAATGCAGCCCCATTGATGATTTCCGCAGTTCCGCCAAATACCGCCGGCGGAGCATCATAGACACGACGCGATCAGCCATTCTCCAGGCCGTCCGCGACGCCAAATCCGGAGGCTTTTGACATGTCCCAGCAGATCAGCCTGAAGGTCAACGGTGAGTCGCACAGTTTTGCCATCGAGCCCTGGGACACCTTATTGGATGTGCTCCGCGACAATCTCAAAATGATGAAGACAAAGGAAGGATGCAGCGTCGGCGAATGCGGAAGCTGCGCCATCATCGTTAACAAAAAGGCGATCAATAGCTGCCTCCTGCTGGCCAGCGATGCGGACGGGGCCGGTGTGGTGACGGCGGAAGGGCTGGCCGACGATATGGAATATCATCCCTTCAACGACAATTTCCTGGGGGAAGGATCGCTGCGCGTCAGTTCCGATGCGCCGGGCGCTATCACCCGGACCGAAGTCTTCAGTTTTTGCCATGTCTGCCCGGGCCGTTGCGCCATCAAGGCGGTGATGGAGGACGGCAAGGTGGTGGATATGATCCCGGACAAGGAAAGCGGCCTGCCCAACGAACAATGCCCGGTCAAAAAAGGCCGCATGTCGATCCCCGAGGTGCTCACCCATCCCGAACGCTTGACCCATCCCATGAAGCGCGTGGGCGCCAAGGGGGAAGGCAAATGGGAGCGCATACCCTGGGACGAAGCACTGTATACCATCGCCGGCAAGATGTTGAGCCTCAAAGAAGAATCCGGACCTGAGGCCGTGGCCTTCGGGCTGGGCGAGCCCAAGGGCATGGAATTCGCCTTCGCCCAGCGCCTGGCCAGCGCCTTTGGCACGCCAAACGTAGTCACGCCCGGCTGGTGCTGCGGCGTACCCACGGGCATGGCATCCTCGCTGACTTACGGCTGGAACTGCGTACCCGACGAGGAAACCCTGCCCAAACTGATCGTCGCCTGGGCGGTGAACAATAATTTCACCAGCGGCGGCATCCGCCGGGAAAGCTTTGAGCGGGCGCTGGACGAAGGCACCAAGGTAATCGTCGTCGATCCCCGCAAGATCGACATGGCCTCCATTGCTGACTTATGGGTGCGGCCCCGGCCCAACAGCGACGGGGCGCTGGCCATGGGGCTCTTAAAGGTGATCGTCGAGGAAAAACTCTATGATGAGGAATTCGTCGCCGATTGGTGCACGGGCTTCGATCTGTTGGTGGACGAGCTCAAGACCTTCACCTTAAAAGATGTCGAGGAAGTCTCCTGGGTGCCCGAAGATAGCGTAAGGGAATTCGCCAGGCTTTACGCCACCACCCGGCCGGCCTGCATCCAATGGGGCAACGGGCTGGACACTTCAGCCAATGCCTTTCCCAGTGCCAAGGCGATCACAATTTTGCGGGCCATCACGGGCAATCTGAACGTGCCGGGGGGCGAGCTTTTCCTGACGCCCGCACCCTATGAGCGCCTGGGCAGTTTTTTCCTTTTGAAGAAACATCCCCGCGACCGGGAAAAGGCTGTCGGCAAGGAATTCAGGCTGGCCCAGCGCTCGGCCTTCGTGCCGCCCCATTCATTGGTGGATTCCATTTTGGATGGCAAGCCATACAAGGTGCGGGCGGCCATATTCATGCTGACCAATCCCATCCTCAGCTACCCGGATTCGAGGCGGACCCATGAAGCCCTGATGGAATTGGAATTCTCCGTGGTTTCGGAAATCTTCATGACGCCAAGCGCGGCTCTGGCCGATATCGTTTTGCCAGCTGCCTGGGGCATGGAGCATGAGGAACTTGGCTATTGGCCCGGCTGGTGCGAGGAAATCCGCGCCTATCCCAAGCTGGTGGACCCGCCGGGTGAGGCCTGGGCCGATACCAAATGGATCAACGAGCTGGCCAAACGGCTGGGCCTCGGCGATGATTTTTGGGAGAGCGACGAGGACGCGCTGGACGAAATGGTCAAGGCCAGCGGGCTTACTTACGAGGAGATGAAGCGCAAGCGGGTGCTCCATTCCAAGGCCGAATATAAAAGCCACGATTACCGCACGCCGTCGGGCAAGATTGAGATCTATTCTGACCGCGCCGCCGAATTCGGCTACAGCCCCATGCCTTATTGGAAAGAGGTGAGCGACCTGAACCCGCTGAGCGATGAATATCCCCTGCTGATGATGAATGCCAAGGAAGACGTCTATATGCTCACCGGCTACAAACATGTGGCGAGCCTGCGCTCCATGCGGCCTGAACCTTACGCCGAGATGCATCCGGATACGGCCCAAGGCATGCAGCTCCGGGATGGTCAGATGGTCCAAATTGAGACCGGCGGAGGAAGCATCTCGCAAAAGCTGATTTTCAACGAGCAGCTTGATCCGCGCATCGTGGTGGTTTCCTTCGGCTGGTGGTTTCCGGAACAGGCCGAAGAGAATTTCGCCTGGGATCAGTCCAACATCAACATGCTGACCAGCTCTAAACCGCCCTACGACACAGGCATCGGCACCTCCGATCTGCGCGGTATTCCGTGCAGCGTCAGGGCTGGCGATGGGGCGCCGGAAAGAAAGGCAGGATAATGAGTGAGGAACGCAGACTGGCTGGCTTCGTGCACACCCACCGGCGGGACCAAATTCCCGATGATGTGGTGACCGTCATCCGCCAAATGATGCTGGCCGTGACCGGCACCGTCATCGCCGGCGCGGAAGAAGAAGGCTGCGCCCAGTTGCGGGCCGATCTGGTGGACCGGGGAGGCAAACCCGAAGCCACCGTCATGGTCCATGGAGACAGGCTGCCCGCGCCCAGCGCCGCATTGATCAATGCCGTCATGTGCCGGGCTCTGGATTTTTGCGACGCTATGTCGCCGGGCATTCATATCGGATCGTCCCTGATCCCCGCGGCGCTGGCCGCCGCCGAGATGAAAGGCGGATGCGCTGGCCCGGAATTCATTGAGGCATTGGTGGTCGGTGCCGAAGCGGCGGCCCGGATGAATTTAACCGGTGAGGATTATGACGGTTTCGATCCGACGGGTGTGGCCGGCGTCTTTGGCGCAACGGCAGCCGTGGCCCGCATTCTGGAACTCAGCGAAGATCAGGTGCTGCATGCAATGGCTCTTGCTTTTAACCGGGCCGGCGGTAGTTTTCAAAGCAATGTGGATGGCTCCCTGGCCGTACGCCTGATTCAGGGCTGGGTCGCCGAGACCGGGCTGACCTGCGCCCTTTTGGCCAGGAACGGCTTCACCGGGCCGGAGAGATTTCTAAGCGGCATCTATGGTTATACCCATTTATTCGCCAAGCGCCGCTGCGAGGCGGGCGATCTGCTGGAGGGGCTGGGCGAGCGTTATGATCTGAAAACGGCCATCTTTAAAAGATATCCTAGTTGCGGCTGTACCCAGGCGGCGACCGAATTGACCTTGAACATCAGGGATGAGGCCGGTCTCAGGCCAGATCAGATAGAAGCCATCGAGGTCCGCCTGCCACCCTATGCCTTCCGTCTGGTAGGCCATGATTTCCACGTCGGCCCCAATTCCCGTGTCGATGCTCAGTTCAGCGCCCAATATTGCGTGGCCAATGCGGTAGTGCGGGGGGCATCGCAACTGGATCATTTCCGCCCCGAAAAAATCGACAACCCGGAAGTTCTGGGTCTGGTTCCCCGCATCAAGGTGCTGAGCGATCCGGGACTGGACAATCAGGGGCGCACTTCGGCCGATCTCAATGTGCTGACCCGGGATGGACGGGCCCATCACAAGCTTCTGGAGATAGCGCCAGGATATCCAGGCAATCCGCTGCGGGATGAAGAACATTTGTCGCGCTTTGAAGACTGCATGAAATATGCCGAAACCCCCCTGCCGACGGATCAGGCGGAGCGCCTGTTGGAGGCCATCGGGGCCCTGGATGGGGTCCAGGATGTCAGGAGCCTGATGGGTTTCCTCACCATATCGTGAGACAAAGATTCGTAGCTCAGGGAAGCGATACCTATATTGTGTCCTGGGAAGTGGTGAGAACCGGAGATCAAGATGAACGATCATGGACTGCGGAGCTATGATTCCATTCTGGGGCTGCTGTCGGACGAGGATAATCCAACGCCCATCGTGCGCCTCAACAAGGTAACCCCCTTCAAGCACACCCAGGTCTACGCCAAGCTGGAATGGTATAATCCCTTCGGCGCCGTCAAGGACCGGGTCGCGGCCAATCTTGTCGAGGATGCGGAAGAACAGGGTCTGATGGGTGAGGATCAAAAGCTGGTGGAACCCACCTCGGGCAATACGGGCATGGGGCTGGCCATGATCGCCAACGCCAAGGGATATTCGTTGCGCACGCCCCTTTCCCTGATGATCCCCCAGGAAAAGCGCACCGTATTGCGCTTCTTCGGCGCCGATGTGATCGAATTAGAGGATACACTTTGCCCGGCCCCCGGCGCGCCCGAAGGGGCCATCACCCTGGCCATGGAAACCGCCGCCCAGCCCGATTTTCACATGCTCAACCAATATGAAAACGAAGCAAACCCGGAAGCCCATTACAAAACTACCTGCCCTGAAATATGGAAACAGACTGGGGGCAAGGTGACCCATTTCGTGGCCGGGCTGGGGACCTGTGGAACGATCACGGGTACCGGCAGATTCCTCAAGGAAAAGGACGAAGCGGTGCAGGTGCTGGGCGTACATCCCGAAGCAGGGCATGATATTCCGGGCGTGCGCAGCCTTCCCCAGTTGGCGCAGACCAAGCTGTTCCGCCCCGAGGAATATGAGGGAACGGTGGATGTATCAAACCAGAAAGCCTTCGATTTGTGCCTGCGCCTCAACCGCGAAGAAAGCATCGTCGCTGGTCCGTCCTCGGCCATGGCCCTGGCCGGGGCCTTCAAGATGGTTGCCGATGAGCCGGGCAATATGGTCGTCGTTATTTTCCCCGACAATGCGTTCAAATATGCTTCCTCCCTGGAACGTCATCTGCCCCAGGTGCGCGCCACCGAGCCGGTGCTGAGCCTGGATGAAAAGGTCATGAAAGGCATGCTCACGGGGGGGCGCAACGAGGCCCTCACCGTCGATATGGATGATGCGGTGGAGAGCCTGAAAAGCCATGAGCCATTCGTGATTGATGTGCGGGAATTTGATTCCTATGCCGAGGCCCATATCCCCGGCGCCAAACGGGCACCCATCGCCGAGATAGAGGATTATGCGCCCGATTTTCCGCCTGAACGCGATACCCAGATCATCACGGTTTGCGACCGGGGCAATCTTTCGCTCTATGGCGTGCTCTATCTCACATCGCTGGGCTACACCAATGTGAAAAGCCTCAATGGCGGTACCATGGAATGGATCGACCGGGGCCTGCCGGTGGAGACGGTCTGAGGGGGGCATCTACCCCCCAACTCAATGCATTGATTTGCCGCCATCCACATTGATGGTCTGCCCGGTGATGTAATCGCTGGCCTCTGAAAGCAGAAACATGACCGTGCCTACCAGGTCATCCGGCATCTGCGCCCGCTGGAAGGTGCGGCCCTTGAGGGATGCCTCAATATGTTCGGGTGTAGTGGTGGCCTCCTGGGTGTCGCTCAGGGTGAAGCCCGGCGTGATGGCATTGACCGCGATATTGTCAGTCCCGACTTCCCGGGCCAGGGACCGGGTGAAGCCGATTACGCCGGCCTTGGAGGTACTGTAGTGAAGCCGGCCCGGGCTGCCTTCCCAAAAGCGCGACGAGGAAATATTGACGATCTTGCCCCCACCCCGCTCTTTCATATGGGGATAAACGGCCTGGCAGCATAAGAACATGCCCCGCAAATTCACCGCCATCACCCGGTCCCATTCCTCCACCGGAATTTTATGCCAAGGCCGGCGTTCCAGGGCGCTCATCAGGGATGCATTATTGATCAGGGCATCGATGCCGCCATAGGTATCGACGGCGGCAGCGGCCAGGCTGTTGCAGGCAGCTTCGTCGGCGATATCGGTGGCGAGCGCGATGGCTTCGCCGCCGCCATCATTGATTTCACGGGCCGTATCCTGGACTTCTTCGGCGGCGATATCACCGATTGCAACCCGTGCCCCCGCTTCGGCCAGGGCCTGAGCATAGACCTTCCCTATCCCGCGTCCGCCGCCGGTGACGATCACCACCCGGCCGGTCAGATCAAAACGTTTATTGCCGCCCATGGCTTACCCTTTCGCTCAGCATGTCCAGTTTATTTAAACCGAGGCCGGCGGGCGTGACAAGCCGGGGCGGGCGGGCTTGTTCCTTACCGCCGCCTCGCCTACCATTGTCTGGAAATAATTGTTGGGAGGGACAAGTCATGGCATCGGTAAACGGTTTCAAGGTCTTCGATGCGGATGGCCATATTTGGGAAAGCGACCAGGAACTGGTCACCTTTTATGAAGGAGAGCTTGCCGGCTGCACCAAGGTGGAGGGTCTGGGTATTTTCCCCGGCCTGGACGGCTGGTCCCGGGGCGCCCTCCTGGCCAGGGAGGATGCGGAGCGCAAGTACTGGAACACCGATGCGGCGATCTGGGGTGAAATCCTGGACGATCTGGGGGCCGAGGGCGCCATGCTTTTCCCCACCCTGGGCCTGGCCCATGGGCTGATGCGTGACATACCCTTCGCCATCGCCACGGCCACGGCCTATAATAGCTGGCTCGATGCCCATTATACCAGCAAGGATCCCCGTCTTTACGGGGTAGGTATCGTGCCCGTCCAGGACCCGGAAGCGGCGGCCCGGGAAATCAAGCGCTGCGGCGAAAAGCGCACCAATTTCAGGGCCATCGTTCTGCCCACGGCTAATTGTCTCGGCACAAGTTACGGCGATGAATATTTTTGGCCGATCTATGAAGAAGCGGAACGCCAGGATATGGCCCTCACCCTGCATGGCGCACCCAGCGAAGGGTTCGGCTTTGATCATTTCAAGCGCTATATCGCCTCTCATACGCTGGAACATCCCATCCCCATTTTCATTCAATTGACCGACATGATGTTCGGGCGCGTCTTCGACGCCTTTCCCAAGTTGCGCTTTGCCTTTCTGGAGGCCGGCTGTTCCTGGGTGCCCTTCATGATGGACCGCATGGATTACGAATATCATTCCATCCACGGTGTCGCGGTCCGACGCCAGTTGAACCGCAAGCCATCGGAATATTTCGGGCCGGATGGAAATATCTGGATGGGCATGGAGGTGGGCGAACAATCCCTCACCCATGTCATCGACATGATCGGGTCCGAGCGCCTGGTCTATGCCACCGATTACCCCCACGAGCCGCTCTATGACATCCTGACCACCGAATTACCGGAATTCCTGGCCAGGGACGATCTGAGCGAGGAAGCGAAGGCCAATATAGTGTGCAATAACGCCAAGAAGCTCTACGGCATTTCCTGAAGGCGGCGTTCCCTTGCGTGGTGGCCGGAATAAATCGGATAATGGCGGATCGACTTCAATCAAAGTGATTATAGGGAAGATTTAAGCCATGAAATTCAAAATTTAGCAGAGGATTGGGCTGGTGGTTCTGGCTGGCGCCGTTCTGGCGGCAGGTGGTCAGGCGGCCCTGGCCCAGAAGAAAGTCATCGTCGCGGCCGGCGAATCAGCCGGCGGCGTGGTCAATGCCGCTATCAGCCGCATTGCCAAGGCGGTCACCCAGAAATCCTCCATCAGCGTGCGTCTGCGCACCTATTCGGGGGCCGAGGCTTGGCTGCCGCTGCTCGACAATGGCAAGGCCCAGATCGGGGTTCATTTCGCGGCCACCGCCTGGCTCGCCTATAACCAGATCGATTCCAAGCTCAAGCTGCGCAATCTCAGGCTCATCCGCTCGTCCCGCGCGTCGACACCGCTGGGCTTCATGGTGCGCAAGAATTCGGGCATCAACACGGTCAAGGATCTGAAGGGTAAGCGGGTCGCCGGCGGGTACGGGGCCCATCCCATCATGCGCCGGCTGGCCGGCGGCATCATGGCCGCCTATGGGCTGAAATGGTCCGACGTCAAAATGGTGCCCGTGCCCGCCGCCGGTCAGGGATCGCGCGCCTTGCAGGATGACCGGGTGGATGCTGCCTGGTATGCGGTTTTCGCTCCGGCCACCCGCGAAGTGCATTCAAAGATCGGGATCAAATTCCTGCCCATCCCCTTATCGCCAACCCAGATGAAGACCGCACGGGAGAAAATCTTCCCCGGCATCCTGCAACTCAAGGTGCCGGCCAATCCGCCCTGGGCGCCCAAGGGAACGCCGCTGGTTTCCTATGAAATCTATGTGCTGGCCAGCACCAAGACCGATGACGCCACGGTCAAGACCGTGCTGGGGGCGTTGTGGGACAATGCGGGCATGGTCCAAAAAATCCATCCCGTGCTGCGCGGTTTCAAAAACAAGGTGGCCGTGTCCAAGCGCCCGGTGATCCCTTATCACAAGGCGGCCATCGAATTTTACAAATCAAAAGGCACCTGGACGGCGCAATCCGACGCGGCCAACGCCAAGGTGGCGAAATAAACCGACCCTGCCCGCCTTGTAGGGGGGCTGGCCCTTGAGCGAACAGTCGATCCAGATCGGGCGGGACAAGTTCCGCCCGCTTCCGGCTCCTTTGACCAGACTGGTCAATGGGTTGTTCGCGGCCGTCACCTTGCTTGGCTGCCTGTGGGCGGCGGGGACCCATGACTGGCTGGGGCTGGTTCTTTTTACCCAGCAATATCTGGCGACCATGCTGGGCATCGGTATTAGCCTCAGCTTTTTGGCGGTCAAGGCCCGCAAGGATGAAGCCCCGGACCGTGGGGTCCCATGGTATGATTGGCTGGGGGTGGCGGCCACACTTCTGGTAACGGGCTATGTCGCCGTGCGCTACCCTGTTTTGGTCAATGATCTGGGATCGCGCCCGACGGAACGCTGGATTTTGGGCATCATCGCCATCGCCGTCACCTTCGAGGCGACACGGCGCACGGTGGGCATGGTTCTGGTCTGGCTGGCCATTGGCGGCATACTCTATACGGCTTTTTCCCATCTCATGCCCGGCGAATTCTATGCGCCCAGCTCCGAAAGGCGCGAGATCGCCAATTATCTTTATCTCGACGGCAACGGTTTGGTAGGGCTGCCCATCCGGGTCTTTTCGACCATCATCATCACCTTCATTCTGTTCGGCCAGACCCTCTATGCCCTGAAGGGGGACCGCATCCTCAATGATCTGGCCATATCGGTCATGGGCCGCTACCGGGGCGGGCCGGCCAAGGTGGCGGTGGCCGGCTCCAGCCTGTTCGGCAATATTTCCGGAAGCGTCGTTTCCAATGTGATGATGGACGGGCCGGTGACCATCCCCATGATGGTGCGGGCCGGCTATTCCCGCCATATGGCTGCGACCATCGAAGCCGTCGCCTCCAATGGCGGGCAGATATTGCCACCGGTCATGGGCATTACCGCTTTCCTCATCGCCGATTGGCTCAACCTGCCCTATTCGGAGATCGTCCTGGTGGCTCTGATCCCGGCCTTGCTTTATTACATTGCGATCTTCATCCAGGTCGATCTGGAAGCGGGGTGGGGCGGCATGCACGGGCTTCCCGAAGAGGACATCCCGCCGGCGGGCCCGGTGCTGAAGCGCAGTTGGGTCTTCATCCTGCCCCTGGGCGTGCTGGTCTATACGCTGTTGATCGCCGCCTGGCATCCCGGCAGGGCGGCTTTGGGCGCGGTCATAGTTGCGCTTGTTGTGGGCACGATCAATGCCGAAACCCGGCCCAGTCTGGCTGAGGTCTGGCAGGCCGTGGTTTCCACCGGCAAGACCCTTCTCGATCTTATCGTCATCGTCGCCATTGCCGGTATCTTCATCGGCGCATTGCAACTATCGGGCCTGGCCTTCAACCTGTCTCTGATCTTGATTACCCTGGCCGCCGGCAGTCTCATCCTGTTGTTGGTGATCACCGCCGTCTTATGCATTTTTCTGGGCATGGGGCTGCTGACGGCGATCATTTATATCCTGCTGGCCAGCCTGGTGGCCCCGGCGCTGGTCGAATTTGGCATTCCCAAGATGGCCGCCCATATGTTCCTGTTTTATTTTGGCACCCTCTCCAGTGTCACGCCGCCCTTATGCTTTGCCACCTTCGCCGCCGCGACCATTGCGGGCTGCGATTTCTGGAAGGCAGGCTGGGCCGGGGTGCGCTTGGCCTTCGTCGCCTATGTGGTGCCCTTCGTCTTCGTCCTGCAGCCCGAATTGCTGATGATCGGCACGCCCGGTGCCATCATCATCGCCGTGACGGGGGCCATCATCGGCGTGGCACTGATGTCGGCGGGGCTGGCCGGTTATCTGTTTGGTGACCTGTCCATGACCAACCGCACCCTGCTGGCTGTTGCCGGGCTTTGCTTCCTGCCATCGGCGGCCGGCGGCAGTTATTTCATTGCAATCAACCTGACCGGCCTGGTTTTGGCAATTGGCGTCCTTCTCACCCAATACCGCAACCGCGCGCTAGGTTAGCTTCCCGATTTCATTTCGTTGGTTTCCGGATCGACCAGATGGCGCCAGGATTTGATGTTGGGCTGGTTGGGCTTGTAGGCCCGGTCCAGGTCGCCGCCCTGTTCGAACCGCCAGCGGTAGCCGCCAACCGGATTGTCCAGGATTTCCCAATCATTATTGTCGAAATCGATGAAGCAGAAGCTCCGGTTGCCATGGTTATTCTTGATTTTCTGGATTTCCTTGATGCCGTATCTTTCCTGCACCCTCAACAATGTGTCCCGGGCCGCGTCCACATCCGCCTTGGTCGCCACATCGAAGCCCATATGACTGGCATGTTTGTGTTCCCGGCTTTTGGTGTCGGTCTCCACCACGCGGATAACGGTGACGCTGTTAAGCCTAGCATACATGGCCTTGGGTCCGTCCTCGACGATCTCCAAGCCCAGAACTTCTTCATAAAGCTTGCGCGTTTTCTTGATGTCGATGACCTCGCAGGTGCAGTGGGAAAGTATTTTCGGCTGGAGGATGGATTTCTTTTTACTCATTATCCCGTTTCCTTAATCTTTAAGAATCTAGCGTGCTTTACTGGATACCCATTTCGCCGGGAGGGCCGAACCTGGATGCGTAGCCGCCTTCTTGCGTACTGAGGAATTCCCAGAAATTATGGTCCATATCCTCGATCATGAAGCTGGGCCCCTCATCGCCTTCCGTGATCCCGCCCACATTCCGGATTTCGTATTCGTCCTGATATTCAAGGGCCAGTTTGCGGGCGTTATGGACTTCTTCCGCCGATCCCATATCCAGACCGAAATGGGAATGCATCTTTCCTTCGCGCTCCAACTCGTGGACCACCTGGCCATATTGCACGCAGGCAACCGAAGTGTTGGTGTTGACCCGGACCGCAAGTGCGATCTTTGCGGTCTGGACGGCCTCGAGACCCAGGAACTCCTCGAAAAATTTACGGGAACGCTCCAGGTCCTCGACGATCATCGTACCGTGTGACAGGAAGTTAAGCTTGAGAACGGGTTCGGTCTGGGTCTGGTTCATGTCTAGCCTCCTCAGGTATTTCCTTATTTTGATGGAACGGGTCCAGGAGAGTCTAGCGCAAAATCCACTTCTTTGTACGAGATTTTCCGGCTAAACCTACACTTTGCCTTAATTTATTGTTATCTTAAGTTGAGAGGAAGAAGAAAACTGGGAAACGCATGTCCAAATATGTCTTTTCGAAAAACTTCGAGAGTGGCGAGGAAATATTCCGTATGGGTGATTTGACACGTGAGGCCTATATCATCGAATTTGGGAAAGTAGAAATATCCTCCATGAATGAAGGAAAAAAGCTGGTCTTCGCCGAGTTGGGGGCGGGCGAGATTTTTGGTGAAATGTCCATGATCGATGATGCTCCCCGGTCGGCGACGGCCATCGCGCTGGAAAACACCCAGGTGGTCATCATTCAGCGCGCCCGCTTTCAGAGACCGCTCCAGGCAGTCAATCCGCTGATGAACATGATGTTGCGGGTTATTTTGATCCGTTTCCGCGACAGCATTCGTAAATTTTCCGGGATGCAGCATGAATCCCCCGGGATCGACCATTCGCTGGAAGAAATCCGCGGCCTTGCCCTGAGCCGGATCAAGACGGAAAAGGAAATGCGCCAAGGCTTCGAGGCCGGCGAATTCCAACTCCATTATCAGCCCATCGTGTCCCTGGAAAGCGGCCGTATCGGAGGTTTCGAGGCATTGATGCGTTGGCAAAAGGAGGATGGAGGGTTCGTCTCCCTCATGGACTTCATCCCCTTGGCCGAGGAGACGGGCCTGATTGTGGAATTAGGCCGCTTTGCACTGGAACGGGCCATCGAGGATCATCTCCGATTCGCAAGCTGGATGACCGCCCTCGATGCCGCTTCGGCCCTCCCTTATATGAGCGTGAACGTCTCGGCGCTGCAATTTTCCGAATTGAGCGAGATCGACCGTCTGGCCGGGATCATCGGGGAAAGCGGCATAGATCCGGCCATGATCAAACTGGAGATGACCGAGACCTTGTTGGTCGAGGACCCGGAACATGCCGCGGATGCCTTGGGCAAAATCAAGGAATTGGGTGTTTCCATCGCCATCGATGATTTCGGCACCGGCTATTCCAGCCTCAGCTATTTGCACCAATTTCCCCTGGATACTCTCAAGATCGACCGCAGTTTCGTCAACAATATGGACAAGTCCGAAAGCTCCAGGCGGATCGTCAAATCCATTGCCGATCTCGCCCACTCCCTGGAAATGACCATCGTCGCCGAGGGGATAGAAGAGCTTGAGCAAATGGACGCCTTGCGGGAACTGGGCTGCCAATATGGCCAGGGCTATTATATGGCCAAACCCGCCTCGGCCGATGAAATCATGGAATTGATCGAAACCAAGCCAAAATGGTAGGCGTCAGGCCCTAACATCACCTTGCGGCCCAGGCGGGGCTGTGGCAATAACAGGCCCGGTACGCCGATGGATGTGTGCCTTCGCTCGGCAGCGGAAATGTAGATGAGCAACAAGATACGCAAGGCTGTTTTTCCAGTGGCCGGGCAGGGAACCCGTTTCCTTCCCGCCACCAAGGCCATGCCCAAGGAAATGTTGCCGGTGGTCGACCGCCCGCTCATTCAATATGCCGTGGACGAGGCGCGGGACGCCGGCATCGAGGAATTTATTTTCGTTACCGGGCGGGCGAAAAGCGCCATCGAAGACCATTTTGACCGGTCCACCGAACTGGAACGGACCCTGGAGGAAAAAGGCAACGAAAAAGCGTTGGCTTCTCTACTGGAATGGATGCCGGCGCCTGGTCAGATATCTTATACCCGCCAGCAAAAGCCCCTGGGTCTGGGTCATGCGGTGTGGTGTGCACGTTACTTGGTAGGAGACGAGCCCTTCGCCGTCCTTTTGGCCGATGATCTTATTATGGCCCGGCCTGGCTGCCTGAGGCAGATGGTTGAAGCCCACGGCGAAGTGGGGGGCAATCTGGTCGCCGTTGAGGATGTGGAGCGGGCCCATACCGACCGTTATGGCATCTTGGATGTGGAAGAAGATGACGGGCGCCTGGCCCGGGCCAGGGGATTGGTCGAAAAGCCGGACCCGGCAGTAGCGCCTTCCACCTTATCGATCATCGGGCGCTACATTCTGCAGCCCAGTGTTTTTCAGGAACTGGAACGCCAGAAACCGGGCGCCGGAGGAGAGATACAACTCACCGACGCCATGGCCCGGAACATCGGCCCGGAGGATTTTCATGGGCTGCGCTTTGATGGGCTGCGCTATGATTGCGGCAGCCAGCTGGGTTTCCTGGAAGCCAATTTCGCTTTTGCGCTGGAGCGCGACGATCTCAGCCAGGGTATGGGCGAGATCCTGGCGCGCTACCGCTGAGCAGGCCACCAGGAGGAACAAGCCATGCGCATCGCCATGATCGGAACCGGATATGTTGGGCTGGTCTCGGGCGCCTGCTTTTCCGAATTTGGCGTGGAAGTGATCTGCGTTGATAAGGACAAAGGCAAAATAGAACGCCTGGACCGGGGCGAAATACCCATATTCGAACCCCAGCTGGATGTGTTGGTGGAAAAGAACGTAGCCGTCGGGCGCCTTTCGTTTACCACGGACTTGCCCCAGGCCGTGGCCGGCGCGGACGCCGTATTCATTGCCGTCGGCACGCCCAGCCGGCGGGGCGACGGCAATGCCGATCTCAGCTACGTCTATGACGCGGCCCGGGAAATCGCCGGCGCGTTGAAGGATTATGCCGTGGTGGTGACCAAATCCACGGTTCCCGTCGGCACTGGTGACGAGGTGGAGAAAATCATCCGTAAGGCCCGCCCCGAAGCCGAGTTCGATGTGGTTTCCAACCCTGAATTTCTGCGCGAAGGTTCGGCCATCGGTGATTTTATGCGCCCCGACAGGGTGGTCATCGGCGCCGTCACTGAGCGCGCCCAGGAAGTCATGCGGGCACTCTACAGGCCTTTGTTTTTGATCGAGACGCCGATTATTTTTACCGCCCGGCGTTCGGCCGAAGTCATCAAATATGCATCCAACACTTTTCTGGCCACCAAGATCACCTTCATCAACGAGGTTTCGGATCTCTGCGAGGAGGTGGGCGCCGATGTGCAGGATGTGGCCCGCGCCATCGGCCTGGATGGGCGCATTGGACCTAAATATCTGCATGCCGGGCCGGGTTACGGGGGCTCATGCTTTCCCAAGGACACCTTGGCCTTGGTGCGCACGGCCGAGGATGCGGGGGCGCCCTTGCGCATTGTCGAAGCCGTGGTCCGGGTAAACGATGAGCGCAAAAAAGCCATGGCCAAAAAGATCGCCGCCGGTATGGGTAGCGCATCTGATGGTGGGACGGCGGCCATCCTGGGTCTGACTTTCAAACCCAACACCGATGATATGCGGGAATCCCCCGCCCTCGATATCATTCCCGCCCTCATCGCCATGGGCATCACCGTCCGCGCCTTTGATCCGCAAGGCATGGAAGAAGCCAAAAAGATGCTGGACGGCGTTGTTTGGTGCGACAGTGCTTATGAGGCGGCGGAGGGCTCGGACGTTCTGGCCATTCTGACCGAGTGGAACGAATTCCGCGGCCTGGATTTGGAGCGGGTTACGTCCCTCATGAACCAGCCCAGCATGGTCGATCTGAGAAACATCTATAATCCAGACGAAATGGCCGCCGCTGGCTTCGAATACCGCTGCCTGGGCCGCGCAGCCTTGCCCCCCCGGGACGCCGGCTGATATGAGCAACCATATTCTGGATGACTCTATTCTCCGGGAATATGACATCCGGGGAATCGTCGGCGAAACACTGGGCGAGGAAGATGCCCGCGCCATCGGGGCTGCCTTTGCCGCCATGGCCCGGGAAAAAATGGGTGCTGCCCGGCCGGTTATCTGCGTCGGATATGATGGGCGGCTGAGCTCGCCCATTTTGGAAGCCACCCTGGTCGAGGGGCTTAGTGGCGCCGGAGCCGAAGTGTTGCGGGCCGGTCTTGGTCCCACCCCCATGCTTTATTTCGCCGCATCCGTTTTGAATGCCGATGGCGGGGTGATGATCACCGGTTCGCACAATCCGCCCGAATATAACGGCATCAAGATGGTCCTGGATGGTGCGTCTTTTTATGGCGAAGATATTCAGGAATTGGGCCGGCGGGTGGCGGCGGGCGATCTGCCTGGAGGGGCGGGAAGCGCCAGCCAAGTGTCCGTGAACGAAGATTATACCGCCAGACTGGCCCAGGATGCCGGGCCCGGTCTGGATCTGGTCGTTGCCTGGGATCCGGGCAACGGGGCGGGCGGCGAAATTGTCTCCGAACTGACGAAGCGCCTGCCCGGGCGCCATCTGGTGATCAACGCGGAAATCGATGGATCATTTCCCAACCACCATCCCGATCCCACGGTAGAGGCCAATCTGGATCAGCTCAAACAGACCGTGGCCGACGGGAATTGTGATCTGGGCGTCGCCTTCGACGGGGATGGCGACCGCATCGGCGTGATTGACGGGCAGGGCCGCGTGTTGTGGGGCGATCAGCTTTTGGTCATCTTTGCCCGGGACGTGCTAAGCCGCAATCCAGGTGCCCCGATCATCGGCGATGTGAAGGCCAGCCGGGTGCTGTTTGACGAAATAGCCAAGGCAGGTGGCGAGCCGGTGATGTGGAAAACCGGCCATTCCCTGATCAAGGCCCGCATGGCGGAACTTGATGCCCCTCTGGCCGGTGAGATGAGCGGCCATATATTTTTCGCCGACGGCTATTTCGGCTTTGATGACGGTCTGCACGCCGCCGTGCGCCTGCTTTCAATCCTAAGCCGGTCGGGTGAAAGCCTGGCCCAAATGCTGGACGGGCTGCCCCAAATGGTTAACACGCCCGAGCTGCGCTTTCCTTGCGATGAAGCGCGCAAATTCCATGTGGCCCGGGAGGTCAAAGCCAATTTGGCGGCGCGCGGCGCACAGGTTTTCGATCTGGACGGGGTGCGGGTGGAAACCGATGACGGCTGGTGGCTACTCCGCGCTTCCAACACCCAGGCCGTGCTGGTAGCGCGCTGCGAGGCGGGGGATCAGGCGGGACTGGAGCGCCTCAAATCGGAATTGGTGGCGGAACTTGCTGCGGTCGGTCTGGAGGCGCCGGATTTCGATTAATCCGGCCGGGCCGCCGCAACTTCGAAGCTGTCGCGCACACGCAGCGTCATGCAGGGCTGGCGCGCCCGTTTGAGCAGCCGGCAGGCGCGGAAGGCATGGCGCCGGGCCAGACCGACGATGCGCGCCCTGAAAATCACCCGGCTGCGGGACCGTTTGAGCGGCTTGATGAAAATCCGCCCGTCGCTGAGCAATTGGGAATGTTTGCGTTTGACCTCGCGGGCCATATCGAAGGCCGGCGCACGGGAGTAATAGGCGCCTACCTGAATGCCCCAGATGGGAATGCCCGGTCGCGATGTCTTCCTGGAGGGTGGTTGAGCCCTGTTTTTTTGCGTCTTGGCTTTTCTGGCAGGCGGCGGCGCGCTGGCAATGAGCGGTTCGCGCAGCGTATTAAAGGCTTTGTCCAGCAAGCGAGTCATCAACCGGTCGCGGGCCCTGGCCGTATTGCCGCCGAATATCACCCCGATCAGGCGGTGCCCGCCGCGCTGGACCGTGGCCACCAGATTGAAGCCCGAAACCCGGATATAGCCGGTCTTCAGCCCCTCGGTGCCATCATAGTTTTTGAGCAGGTTATTATGGGTGCGGTAGGTTTGCCCGGCGAAACGGAAGCTGCGTTGGGCAAAATAATGATAATATTGGGGGAAATCCCTCGTCAATGCGCCGGCCAGGGTGGCCATGTCGCGGGCCGTTGACATCTGGCCCCGGTGGGGCAGGCCCGATGCGTTGCGGAATGTGGTGCGCCGCATGCCCAGCTGGCGGGCCCTGGCGGTCATATGCAGCGCGAATGGCCGCTCGCCGCCGGCCAATGCATCGGCCACAACGCTGGCCACATCATTGGCGGATTTGATCACCAGGGACGGGATCACTTCGGCGATGGAAATGGTCTGGCCCGGCTTCAGACCAAGGCGCGAAGCGGGCTGGCGGGCCGCCCGCCTGGATACATGAAAGCGCGTATTCAGGGTCAGTTCTTTATTTTTCAGCTTCTCGAACAAAAGATACAGCGTCATCATCTTGGCCAGGGAGGCGGGGAAATTCCGCGTATCCGCATTGACCGCGTGATGCACTTTACCGGTTTCCGCATCCACGATCAGGGAGGCGAATTTAGCCCAGCCCGGCCGGGCAAGGACCAGGCTCAGAGCGAAAACCCCGAGACAGACAATGGGAATTCTAACAAAGCCCCTCGTAGCGCGCTTCATTTTTAAACTCCTTATCGAAGCGACTTGAACCTCACCTGGTGATGGGTGGCCCCAAGTCTAGGAAAACGTTTGGCCGGTGTCCACGGATTTGGCCGATTTCTGCCCACGCATCAGATTGGTTTTTTATTGCCATATCCGGGCACAGGGACCGCACAAACCGCTTTCCAGATGAAAAATTTAAGCCGCGAACCTAAACAAAAGATTAAGGAATGGAGGTGGCCGGATTTATGCGGGCAGGGAATAGATCAAACCCCCGCCCCGCCGTTAATGGACGGCGGCGCGGCGCTGGGCTGCGAGGGAATCCTCGTCGAACAGGTCTGTCAGATTCTGCATCATGGTGCCGCCCAGTTCCTCGGCATCATTGATGGTCACGGCGCGGCGGTAATAGCGCGTCACGTCATGGCCGATACCGATGGCCGTCAGCTCGATAGGAGAGCGGGCTTCGATATAGTGAATCACGTCCCTGAGATGCCGCTCCAGATAATTGCCCGAATTGACCGACAGGGTTGCGTCATCGACCGGCGCACCGTCAGAGATGACCATCAGGATGCGGCGCTGTTCGGGCCGGGCGATGAGCCGGTTATGGGCCCAAAGCAAAGCCTCGCCGTCGATATTTTCCTTGAGCAAACCTTCGCGCAGCATAAGCCCCAGGGATTTTCTGGACCGGCGCCAGGGCGTGTCGGCACCTTTGTATATAATGTGGCGGAGATCGTTGAGCCGTCCGGGATCGGCCGGCTTACCTTCGCCGACCCATTTTTCCCGGGCCTGGCCGCCCTTCCAGGCGCGGGTCGTAAAGCCCAGAATCTCCACCTTGACGGCGCAGCGTTCCAGGGTGCGGGCGATCAGATCGGCGCTGATGGCCGCCACCGAAATGGGCCGGCCCCGCATGGAGCCCGAATTATCCAGCAAAAGACTGACCACCGTGTCCCGGAAATCGGATTCTTTTTCCACCTTGTAGGACAAGGGTTGGCGGGGATCGATGACCACCCGGTGCAGGCGCCCCGCATCCAGCAATCCCTCATCCAGATCAAATTCCCACCAACGTTGCTGGCGGGCCATCAGACGCCGTTGCAGGCGGTTGGCCAGGCGGGCCACCACGCCTTGCAGGTGGGAGAGTTGCTGATCAAGCTGGGCCCGGAGCCGGCTCAGCTCTTCGGGCTCGCAAAGGGAATCGGCCTCGACCACCTCGTCGAATTCACCTGTGTAGACCATATAGCGGGGCGTCTCACCGTCTTTGTAGCGTGGCCGGAGCGGGTTGCCCCGGGCGCTGTCGGCGGCCTCATCGGATGCGCTGCCGGGCTCCAGCTCCTCGTCGGCCTCGCCGGTCATCTCCATTTCGTCGGTCTCGCCGTCGGCCTCCATTTCCTCGCTGTCATCGCCATCCATGGAGCCGTCGGACTCGTCCTGGCCTTCCGCCTGTTCGTCGGCGTCAATCCGGTCCTCGTCGCTTTCCTCACCGCTGTCGGATTCGCTGTCGCTCTCGCCTTCCGCCAGATCCAGAATTTCCAGGATTTGGCGCAGCGACTTTCCATATTCCGCCTGATCCTCGACCAGATCCGGCAGCTTGGCCAAATGATCGCCGATCTTGTCTTCCATCCAGCCCCGCCACATATCCATCAGCCCCTTGGCCGAGGCCGGCGGCGGCGTGCCGGTGAGTTTCTCTCGGAGCAATATGCCGATGGCGGCGGCCATCTGGGTGTCGTCGCGCTCGATCACCTTGGTGTAGCCGAGATCGCGGCAGCGCTGTTCCTGGTAATCGCTGAGATTGCGGGCAACGCCTGCCAGGCGGCGCGACCCCAGACATTCGACCCTGGCCTGTTCAGCGGCATCAAACAGATCGGAGCCGCCCGTGCCCATGGGCATCTGGCGGTCATAGATCTTGGCGTCGTGATAGCGCAAACGAAGAGCCGCACTGTCCGCTTCGCCGCGCAAGGATTTGAATTCCGCATCGCTGAACTGGCGCGAAGGTGCCGGCAAACGGGCCTGGCCGCCCAGCTCCTGCTGGCTCAGCCCATGCGCGCCTGGCGCGAAACTGACGGAAACCTCCTCGCCCTTCCCGGCGATGGCCTTGAGGGCCGCTTCGGTGACCCGTTTGACGAGCTCCTGATTTTCCCGGTCCGTGGTCATGGTCTGGTTTTATGCCAAGGTTACGTTGGCCGCCGATTCGGGCAACTCCTCGCCAAAGCAGCGCTGATAATATTCGGCAACGATGGGCCGTTCGGCCTCGTCGCATTTGTTGAGGAAGGTGAGGCGGAAGGCAAATCCCAGATCGCTGAAAATCTGTGCATTCTCGCCCCAGACCATGACCGTGCGCGGGCTCATGACGGTGGAGATGTCACCGGCCATGAAGCCGTTGCGGGTCAAGTCCGCCAATTCCACCATCTGGTCCACCACCTTGCGGCCTTCCTTGTTGGCATAGGCCGGAACCTTGGCCAGCACGATATCCACCTCCGATTTGCGTTCCAGATAATTGAGAGTGGAAACGATGTTCCAGCGGTCCATCTGACCCTGGTTGATCTGCTGGGTGCCGTGATAAAGCCCGGTGGTGTCCCCCAGCCCTACCGTATTGGCCGTGGAGAAGAGACGGAAATAGGGATGGGGCGTGATCACCTTGCTTTGATCCAGCAGGGTCAGCCGGCCATCGACTTCCAGAACGCGCTGGATGACGAACATCACATCCGGGCGCCCCGCGTCATATTCGTCAAAAACAAGCGCCGTCGGGTTCTGCACACACCAGGGCAGGATGCCTTCGCGGAATTCGGTCACCTGCTGGCCGTCCTTGAGGATGATGGCGTCCTTGCCGATCAGATCAATTCGGCTGATATGGCTGTCCAGATTGACCCGGATGCAGGGCCAGTTGAGGCGCGCCGCAACCTGTTCGATATGGGTCGATTTGCCGGTGCCGTGATAGCCCTGAATCATGACCCGGCGGTTATGGGCAAAACCGGCGATAATGGCCAAAGTGGTATCGTGATCGAACTGATAAGCATCATCGATGAGGGGCACATGTTCCTCGCCCTTGGAAAAGGCGGGCGCTTCCATATCCGCATCGATACCAAAAACCTTGCGGACCGATATGGTGGTATCCGGAGCGTCCAGGGGAAACTCGCCCGACACTGGGGATTTTTGTTTGGCTGCATTCATTAATTGGGTTCCGATTTCTAGAATTTCGCTTATGACGTCATACGCTCAGGATGCCCAGCTCTCAGGAAGCCAGACGGTTTATGACCGTCTCATAGGCTTGATTGATTTGCTTTAACTTTTCCTCGGCCGCTTTGTCGCCCCCGTTTACGTCTGGATGATGGCGCTTCACAAGTAACTTGTAGCGGGCCTTCACATCCTCGACTGTTACCGGAAATTCTAAATCGAGAACGCACAACGCCCGGTCCTCGGCCCGTGCCACGGGCGGATGATCAGCCCTTTCGGGTCCGGCGTCTTGGCCCATAATCCCGAAAGGATCACCCATATTAACAGAACCTGCGCCAAACCAATGATTTTTTTTGGCCTGCCCCCCCGCCTGCGCCCCGAGGGGCCAGGTCGGGCGGTTCCAGGTTACGTCGGAGCGGCGCGATGCTTCCACTTCGTCCTCGCTCATACCCTGGTAATAATTCCAGGACTTGTTGAACAGCCGAACATGTTCAAGGCAGAACCAGTGATAGACCCGTAATTTTTTACGCGAACGGGGTGCGCGGTGCGCCCCCTGGTCAACGCAGCCCGGCCAGTCACAGATGGGCCTGACCGAATCATCGGCCTGATTTCCAGGTATCACGCCCGCAAAATCCACCCGGTCGGGGTCCCACCCTTTCTTTTTATTGTGACGTTCCATGGTGGGACTATGGGTGCTCACAGCCCGCTAGGCAAGAACCCAGGGTGATTTTTTCACCGGCCCCACCCTCGGGATCGGCTCATATCATGGGGCATTCAACCTGGATTACTCGAAAAGTTGCATCTTGAGATCATGGCTGTGGATTGGAGTCCAACCTTTCAGGGCATGTAAGCAGCCCGGGAATAGGGGAGTTAATCATCGGCACGAACCGAGTGGGCGGATAAAGAGCAAAGTTTGCGTGAAAGATGAAACCTGAATATTTCACCGAAAACATTTGGATTTCAGGAAAACGGACCGGTTTGCGTCTGGAAAAGGACTATTGGGTTAGCCGCAAACAGATTTGTGCCCTCGAAAGGACGGCCATGGGCCAACTCTGCTCCGAACTGGACCAGCTCCGCGAAACCGAGTCCCGGGCTTCATCAGTGCGGGTTTTTGCGCTGCTATATTTCAGGGAAGCGGCCAAAATGGCGGCACGGAAGAAAAACAAAGGCCAGGAATTCATCGCGCCCGGACTCAACAGGGTTCTCAGGGAATATTCAAAAATCGGCTAGGTCACCGACTCATTAAATCTAAGCCATATTCGCAGTGACGCGAGTTTGACG
>CAZBQG010000024.1:0-26341 GCA_964493945.1 uncultured Rhodospirillaceae bacterium | reverse complement strand
AAAGCATCATCAAGTGAAATCCTGAATGAATAATTAATGGGTCCTGAGCCTAGGTACTTCCCCGCCCACTTTCTGTCTGGGAGTGCGGATATAGTAGGCTGGAATCATAGTTAGAAAGAAAATCAAGGCAACCACTAAGAATCCATCCCGGTAGGCCGCCGCGTTGGCCTGGGCGGCGACCACCTGATCCAGATATTGCAACGAGTTGGGTTCATATAGGGCATCGGCGCGGATGGGCAGTCCTTGGCGCAGCAACAATTCCCTTATCTTGTGGAGCAGCTCGGCGGTGGCCGGATTGCCGCTGGTCTGGGTGTCGCGCAGCGCCTGCCAGTGATGGGCAGTGCGGTTGTCCAGAGTAAAGGCCAGCAGATTGACCCCAAAGGCGCCGCCCAACTGGCGGATGAAATTGATCGTTCCCGACCCCTGGGCCAGTAATTCAGGTGGAAGGACCCTTAAGGATGCGGTGGTCAGGGGCGTGAAGACGAGCCCGATGCCCATGCGGCTGATAACCAGCCACCAGGCGAATTGCCAAAAGGGCGTATCGACGCTGGCCTCGGCCATCAGAACCGAGGAGATGCCGAACAGGGGCAGCCCGATCAAAATCAAACGGTTGGGTTCGTACATATCGGTCAGCCGGCCCATGAAGGGAAACATGAACAGCAAAAGCATGCTGCCCGGCATGAGCACCAGTCCCGACCAGGTGGGGGTATATCCCTGAATGATCTGAACGAAAAGCGGCACCAGATAAAATGAGCCAAAGAACCCCAAACCGAAAACGAAGGAAACAATGGCCGCCGCGGCGAAGCGGGGATGGAGGAATAGCTGCATATTGAGGATGGGGTTGGATATGTTGGATTCCCAATAGACGAAGGCCAAAAACGAGATCACGGCGACACCCAGATAGGAAAGGATTATATCCGATTGCCAGCCTTCCCGCGTTCCGCTGGACAGCCCGATCAGCAGCGATGTGGTGAAGGTGACCAGAAAGACAAAACCGATCCAATCGAACGAAGTGCGGGGCGCATTGGGATCGCGGGGAGACAGGTAAAACAAGGCCAAAAGGGCGGCCAGCCCGCAAAAAGGCAGAGGCAGGAAAAAGACCAGGCGCCACGAGAAAGCATCCACGGTCATGCCTCCGATCCAGGGGCCAAGGGCCGGTGCGACCATCACGCCAAGGCCGAAAATACCCATGGCCTTGCCCCGCTCGCCGGGCGGATAGATGCGGAAAATGGCGAGCATGGCCAGGGGCTGGATGGAGCCCGCGCCGGCCCCTTGCAGGGTGCGGGCGAGAATCAGGCTATTGGTCTCGGGCGCCATCCCGCCCAGGACAGAACCCGCGGTAAACAGGATCAGCGATCCCACATAGACGGCCCGGGGCCCGAAGGTTCTGAGCATCCAATCGACCAGGATCATGGAACTGGTCATGGCCGCCAGAAAGGCCGCCGACAGCCATTGAGCCTTGTCCTGGCCGATGCCGAAACTGCCCATGATTTCGGGGATGGCTACATTGATCACGGTCATGGAAAGGGCCGTGGAAATGGAGCCGGCGATCACCGTGATGGTCACCATCTTGCGGTGAAAGTCGCTATAGGTACGGCTTCCGTCCGGGTTGATAGTGGCGGTGGTGGCTTTCTGGGCCATCAGGATGTGCTCCGGGCGGGCTGGCGCCGGCTGAGGCTTAGCAACCAGAACATGAGTATGGCGGCAATGCCGATGGGCAATATGTTGAAGCCATAGACGAAGCTGACCGCTTTGCCTACTGCCAGAGCTTCGGTCGCATCCCTCAGGCCCCCGATATTGGCCAACATGCCGGCCAGGGCCGCGCCGAAAGCCGAGCCCATGGAGCGGAAGGACGGCATGGAAGACGAGGTGATGCGCTCCTCGCCCGTAACCGCGGCAGCCATGGTGCGGGCGATCAGATGAACATTATGGGTCCCGATGCCAATGCCCAATACGAAGGCGGCCAGGGTGAGAATCCAAAGAAGGGGCTCCTGGGCGGTCAGCGCGATGCCTGCCTGACCGATCAGCATCAATAATGGCCCGATCCATAATGCAAAGCGTTCGTGCGAGCCGGTCCAGCCTGAAACCATGAAGGTGCCGACGGTCCAGCCGCCGGAAAGGATAATGGTCACGAAACTGATGAACAAAGGCGTCACCCCATGCACCACCTGCAAAAGAAGGGGCAGGAACACGGTCAAGGCCGCCTGCGCCGTACCGGTCAGGAACAAAATCCAAATCGCCACCCCGACCGGCGAGCGGAGCGACAGGGCGGCGCGGGGGAAAAGCCTGTTTTCCGAGACCCGGTCCAGGCGGAAGGCCTGCCACAGAAAAAAGAGGGCGGCGATAATCAAAATTGCGCGGAGCGAATTATCGGCCACCGGTCCGGCGGCGGCGAAGCTAAGCAGGCCGGCGGTCAATATACCCAGGCGGAGGAAGGGAAATCTGCCCACCTCGCCGCTTTTTCCATCGCGTTCCAGGGTTTTGGGAATCTTGAACCAGATCAGCACCATCAGGATGAGCGCCAGCGGTACCATGCACCAAAAGGATCCCCGCCACCAGCCGATCTCGGCGAAAGCACCGCCCAGAACGGGGCCCAGCAATTGAGCCACCATCCAGGTTCCCTGAAAGCAGGCCAGGATGCGGGTGCGCAGGCTGGCTGGAAACATGCCGCCGATCAGGGCCATGGAGCCGCCCAAAAGGGCGCCGCCGGCATAACCCTGCAAGGCGCGGGCCCCGATCAGCCACCCCATATCCGGCGCCAGGGCGCAGGCCGAAGCGGCGATGACGAACAAAAGACTGCTCAGCATATGGCCCTGCCGGGCGCCCAGCCTGGCCCAGAGAGGCCCCGTGCTGGCCGTGCCCAGGATCGATCCGATGGAATAGATCATGGCTGTCCAGGTGAAATAGGCCGCCCCCCCGATATCGGCGACCACCGTCGGCATGATGATAACGGTCACCAGGATCTGCAGCGCATGCAGCGCCACGCCCAGAACCACGGCAATGCTGATCAGGGTGCGGCCCTCGCTGATCAATTCACTCCAGGGGGCTCTCGCTTCTTCGCTCATGGGCTCAACTATGAAGCCCAACCGGGCCGGCGACAAGCTCAGACCGTGGGATCGGCCTCTAATTCGTTGGTGAGGCGCGAAATGGGTAGGCTGATGAGGAGAAAGATGACCATGGCGATCATGGAGGTGGTGAACAAGGCCGCACCCAGCCCGATCCAGTCGGCCAGCCAACCCAGCAACAGCGCCCCCAGGGCCGGCGCGCCGATCCCGACCGACGCATTGAAGCTGATGATCCGCCCGCGCATGGCCGGATCAGCCACGTTCTGGATCAGGCTCATCCATCCCACATGGCTGGCCAGCAGCATGAGGGCGGCGAAAGTTAATCCCACCAGGGCCAGATGGAAATTACCCGTCTGAGAGAAGGCGGCCAAACCCAGGCAGGAGAATATGGCCGACACCATCATGATCCGCACCAGCCCCTGGGCGCGCCCCCGGAAAACCAAATAAAAAGCGCTGAACAAGGCACCCAGCCCGGCCGCCGCGTTGAGCATCGCCAGGCCTTCCGCGCCGCGCCCGAATACATCCGCCGAAAAGCCGGGCAGCAGCTCATTATATGGCCGGATCAAAATACCGGCGGTAAAGGACAGGATGAATAAAAAGCGAAGCGGCTTATAGCTGATCAGATAGCGGAATGCGGCGGCTACCTCCGAGAGAATACTCGGCCGTTCGGTGCTGGGCTCCACTTCCGGGGTATGGCGGATGGAGAAAATTACGCCGGCCATGGCGAGGGTCGAGGCACTGTTGAGGAGCACCGCCGCGCCCGCCCCGAAATTGACGATGAGCAAACCGGCCAGCACCGGGCCCAAGAAAGCGCCGACCTGGAAAGATGTGGAATTGAAGGCGACGGCGGCGGAGATGTTGGCCCGTCCCACCAGTTGGGGGATGAGCGCTTGGCGGGCCGGAAATTCGATCCCGAACAGCGCACCAACGATGATACTCAAAATGACCAAAAGGGGCAGGGTCATTTCTTCGGTGAGGGCCAGAACCCCTATGGTTATGGTGAATATGGCTCCCAGCAGTCCGCCGATGACCGCTGTCGGGCGGTGCCCGTAACGGTCAGCCAGCGCGCCACCGACGGGTGCCACCAGCATCACCGGGACGAGCCCGGCAAAGGCGATAATACCCAGCCACGCGGCGGATTCGGTCATCTCCCAGGTCATCCAGCCAATGCCCAGGCGAAAGCCGAACCAGCCATGCACATGGGCGATATGGCCCATGGCGTAACGGCGGTAATTGGGGCTGGACATGGCCCGCCCGACGCCGCCCAGCAATTCAGGACGGATGCGTGAACGCAGGCTGTCGAACAGGCGCGCCAAAAAGCGTCCTTTCAAAATGGGTGCTGCCCAGAAGGGCCGGCCGGGAAAGGCATGGTTAGCAGCTTCCAGAGGTTTTGAAAACCACCGGCCCCCCTTCAGGATTGCCCGTCGCTCTCCAATATGCCGGCGATGGCGGTGCGCTTGCTTTGAAACCAAAGGGCCGCGATCAAACAAATCAGCGCCCCCGCCGCGACGGGAATCTGCAGGCCGAAATAGGTGGACAATGCGCCGAACAGCATGGCACCGATGGAAGGCCCGCCCCGGAAGGTGAGGCTGTAGAGGCTCATCACCCGGGCCCGCATGGCCCCGTCCACGGCGTTCTGCAATAGGATTTGCGCGCTGTTGCCTGATGTCGACATGGTCAGACCGAAACATAAAAGCGCCACCAGACCCACATAGAAATTGCCAGAAGCGGCAAATATGAATACGAAAAATCCGTTGCCCATGAGCCCGAAGAAGAAAATCCTGGTAGTCCCCGTGACCCGGTTGCGGTTGGCCACCCACAGGCTGCCCAACATGCCGCCCGCGCCGAAAGCCGACATCAAGATGCCCAGCGACTGGGCCCCGCCCTGGAACACATCGCCGGCGAAACCGGGCATGAGATCGGGCAGATGGCGAACCGAAAACGAGCTGACGATGGCGAGCATGAGAATGGGTGCCAGACTCTGGTGCCCAGCCAGATAACGCAAGGCTTCCATCACGTCACCCAGCAGGCTTTGGCCCCGCCCGGCCACATGTTCGGTTGCCCTGAGGCGGATGGCATAAAGGATCAAAAAATGAGGCGTGAGGCCGATGCAGGCCAAAACAAATGCATAACCGATGCCCCATTTGCTGATTACCAGACCGGCGATGGCGGGCCCGATAAAGGTGGCCGAGTTGAAGGCAACGGCGGTGAGCGCGATGGCGCCTGATAGGTCTTCGCGGGGAACCAGGCCGGGCCCGATGGTCATGCGCGACGGCGTCGCCAGGGTCTCCAGAAGACCGACAGCGATGGACAAGGACAAAAGCAGCCAGATATCCATCAGCCCGGCCAGGGTGCTCAGCGCCAGGGCGGCCGAGACCAGAAACTGGAACCCTTGGGCGAATTTCAAAAGCCACAGCCGGTCGACGCGGTCGGCGATGGCGCCGGCAAAGGGTACCAGCACGACGGCGGGCAGGGCATTGCCCAGCGCAATAGCCCCCAGCCAGGCCGGCGAGTGGGTCAGCTCCCAGGTCATCCAGCCGATGGCGAGGCGCTGTGCCCAAAGCCCGATCATGGCTGCCCACGAGGTGGACACGTAGCGGGCGAAATCGCGGTGGCGCATGACTTGCACCACGCCTTGGCGGCGGATGCGGTCCGCAAGGGTGCTTAAAAGGGGAAAATTCATTAACCGTCACTGTCTGGCATCGGCTCATCATAGCCCGCCAAGGCCCGCCTGGGAAACGCCCTCATCCGGGGTTCAGCGGCTTGACGGGAATTTGGCCCCGTGAGACCATTGGGGATTGGCCGGTCACGGCGAAAGCCGATGGAGCGGGGCCATTAATCTACAGCGGAGGGAAAGAAATGCATTACGGATTTAAATCAATATTGGCTTTGAGCGGCGTCATGCTCGTGGCGGCATCCGCCGCCCAGGCGCAGCAGGCCATTCGCATCGGGACTTCCAGCGTGGGCAGCAGCTTCTACCGGCTGGCCGTCGGCGCCGGCGAAGTGGTCAACAAGAAGGGCGGCATCAACACCACCGTCGAGGCGGTGGGCGGATCAGCCGCTACCGTGCGCGGCGTTTCCGCCGGTAAGATCGAATTCGGGCTGGCCAATGCCTTCGCGGCGGTCACCGGATACCGGGGAACCTATAGCTTCAAGAAATCGGGCCGCAAGGCCAATGTGCGGCTCACCTTGCAGGGCGGCGCCAATCACCGGGCGATCATCGTGCGCAAGGGTGCGAGGATCAAAACGGTTCAGGATTTGAAGGGTAAGACCCTGATCGGTACGCGCCGCCCTCTGCCCGAACTCAAACTGATCACCGCCGCAATGCTCAAGGTGCATGGCATGGCGCCGGGTTCGGTCAAGGTGGTCGGTACGACCAATACGGGCCAGGTGCTCAAAGCCCTGGCAGTGGGTAGCGTCGATGCCGCCGTCGCTCCCATGGGCATCGGGGCCGCCAATATCCAAAAACCCAAAAAAGAAGGTATTCTGGACTTTTTGTTTCTCTCGGTCGCCAAGCGTGACGAAATGCTCAAGCATCTTCCGCCATTGATCTTTGGGCGTTCCTTTCCGGCGGGCTCTTTCCATGGGCTGAAGAAACCGGTGCCGGTTTTTGCCATGAACACCTTGTTCGTGACGCGGGATGATATTCCGGCCGATACGGTGTACAAAGTGGTCAAATCCATCCTGGAAAACAACAAGCTGTTCGTCAGCTATCACCGGGACGCCAAGCCCTGGACGATTGCTAACGCGCTCAAGAACTTCCAGCTTCCGTTCCATCCTGGGGCCATCCGTTATTTCAAAGAGAAAGGCGCCTGGAAAGCATCCCATGCGGCAAAGCAGAAGGAACTTCTGAAATAGACTTATAGTGAATTGGCCGGCGTTCCCCCGGAGGGCGCCGGCCCTTTCATATTCTAGTGTCTGCGAATGGTTGATGAAGGGGTAGCATGATAAAACCGCGCGCTCTGGTGTGGATTACTGCCTTCATCGGCATCTATCACGTCTTCATGGTGGCCCAGCTCCCCACCTGGCTGGGCTTCTTCCTGGCCGCCAACATCCATCTGGCGGCGAGCATCTCATCGGCCTTGATCCTGGTTTATGTTTTGCTTCCGGCCGGCGGGCACCACGCCGGTGAAGATACGGAAGCCGAAGGCAGTCTTCGCCGCATTCCCTGGTATGACTGGGTGCTGATGATTTCTGGCGTGATCGGGGCTGGCTTCGTGATCGTCAATCACGAAGCCATTCTGGATTATGGCGAATACGGGTTTCTCGATCCCCTGGGCATCGTCCTTTCGCTCATGCTGGCCATCCCCATCCTGGAAGCGGTGCGCCGCACCACCGGCTGGGCCTTGCCGATCATCATCCTGTTCATGGTTTTCATTACCCTGTTTCAGAAATTTCTCCCCGGCCTGCTTTACGGGCGCGGCTATCCCATTGAGAGGCTGCTCTATTCGGCCTATGTAGGGGATGCGGGGATTTTCGGGCTGCCCTTGGGCATCGCCGCCAATATCGTCATCGTCTTTTTGATTTTCGGTGCCATGATGCACCGGGCCGGCGCCAGCCGGTGGTTCATGGATCTGGCCCTGGCCCTGACCGGCTGGTCCAGGGGCGGGCCGGCCAAAGCCGCCGTGGTGGCCAGCGCCATGTTCGGATCCATTTCCGGATCACCTTCGGGCAATTCGGCGACCACCGGCGTCTTCACCATCCCCATGATGAAAAATATAGGCTATTCGCCGGCCTTCGCGGCCGCCGTCGAGGCCGTGGCTTCGACGGGCGGCATGATCCTGCCGCCGGTGATGGGGGCCATCGCCTTCATCATGGCCGAATGGATCGACACTACCTATTCCAAGATCGTCATCGCCGCCGCCGCACCCGCTTGCCTTTATTACCTGATCGTTTTTGTCAGCGTCCATTTGCAGGCGCGCAAGGACGGCATCGAGGCTCTGCCCCGGGCGGAACTTCCCGAATTCTGGCCGGTCTTCGTCCGCGGCTGGTTCTATATGATCCCCATGGCGGCTTTGGTTCTGTTTCTCATCTTCATGTCCCTGCCGCCGGGCATCGCCGGGGTCTATACCTGCGGCACGGTCATCGTCGTCAGTTTCTTTTCACGCAACCGTGAAAACTGGCTGACCCCCATGCGGCTGGTCGAGGCCTTCGATGAAGGGGTGCGGCGCTGGATAACGGTGGCCTCCATCACCGCCGCCGTCGGCATCATGATCGGCGCGCTGGAGCTTTCGGGCGTGGGCATCAAGGTATCACGCTTTATCGTCGAGTTGGCCCAGGGTGATTTGCTCCTGACCCTGCTTCTGGTCGGGCTGGTCAGCCTGATCGTCGGTATGGGGCTGGATGCGACGCCGGCCTATATCACCTTGGCGACGCTTATGGCGCCGGCCCTGATCCGCCTGGATGTGCCGCCCATGGCCGCCCATCTTTTTGTCATCTATTGGGGGCTGGCATCTTTCTTTACACCGCCCACCTGTATCGCTGTCTTTGTCACATCGTCGATTGCTAATTCGAAAGTCTGGGCGACTGGCTGGGAAGGGGTGCGCCTGGGTATTGCCGCCTTCCTTATTCCTTTTGCCTTTGTCTATAATCCGGGCCTCCTGATGCGCGGCGGGGCCGATGAAATCGTCCTGGCCATCACCAAGGCGGCCATCGGCGCGGCCCTTTTGGCGGCGGGGATAAGGGGCTATCTGTTCGGCCTGATTAATCCGGTGCAGCGTCTTGCCCTGTTCGCGGCGGGGCTTATGCTGATCGCACCGGGGATCCAATGGCCGGCCATCGGGCTGGTCGCCGCCGCCGTTATCCTGGCGCCCAAACTGATGGCGCTGAGATCGGATAATCAAGGCGCATGAACGAACGGGGGGAGTGAGTGAAGCGATGGACCTTACCGATGAAGAAGTGGACGAAATTCTCGGTCTGATAGAGGATTCGAAATATGATTACCTGCAAATCGAGATGGGTGATCTGAAGCTGACGGTGAATAAAGGTGTGGCCAAGCCGGCCACTCCAGCCCCCCCCGCTCAACTTGCCACAGAGGCCCCGCCTGCCCAGCCAGCGCCTGTCCGCCGCGAGGGGTTGGTACCTGTCACCGCGCCCATGGTGGGCGTCTTTTACGCCGCACCCGATCCCCAGGCGCCGCCCTTTGTCGAAAAAGGTTCCGTCATCGATGAGGAAAGCACGGTGGGCATCATCGAAGTAATGAAGGTCTTCACCGGGATCAGGGCCGGGACCAGCGGCAAGATCGCCGAAATTCTGGTTTCCAATCAGGAGCTGGTGGAATACGGCCAGGAACTTTTCCTGGTCGATCCGGAAGGTGGCTGATGGCTGCCAAGAAGCCACAAATCCGTTTCGTCGATACCACGCTCAGGGATGGGGCGCTCAGTCTGTGGGCGTCCAACATAACCACGCCCATGATGTTGCCCATTATCGGCAATCTGGACCGGGCGGGCTTCATTGCCCTGGAGCTCACCTCATCGTCTTATTTCAAAAAAATGGTGCGCGAGCTGAAAGAAGATCCGTGGGAGCGCATCAGACAAGTGGCCCGGCGCCTGCCCAATACGCCGCTCCGCATTATGACCAGCCGGATCAATACTTTCAATTATGATCCGCCTTCGATGTTCCAGCGCTTTCTGGAACTGATCCGGGAGGCGGGCATCGAGGAAATCCGCCTGCTCGATCCGTGGAACGAGGTCGAAGGGTTCAAATGGCGGGTGGATCTTGCCCGCGAATGTGGCTTGAAGCCCATCCTTTCCATTACCTATTCGGTCTCGCCCCGCCATACGGACGAACATTTCGCCGAACGTATCCGCGCCGCCGCCGCCATGAATATTCACCGCCTGTGCCTGAAGGACCCGGGTGGGCTGCTGACGCCGGAGAGGACACGTTCATTGGTGCCGGTTTTTCTTGAGGCCGCCGGCGAAATCCCCGTGGAGCTTCATGTCCATTGCACCACGGGGTTGGGGCCTTTGGTCGCCATGGAAGCCATCAAGTTGGGCGTCTATTCGGTGGACACGGCCATTCCGCCCCTGGCCAATGCTTCGTCCAACCCGTCGGTGTTCAATGTTGCCGCCAACGCAAGGGCCTTGGGGGTGGAGTCCCTGATCAACGAGGATGAATTGCATCCGGCGGCAAAACATCTGACCGAAGTTGCCGAGCGCCACGGATTTCCCCAAGGTGTGCCCGTGCAATATGACCATGCCCAGTTTCTCCACCAGATTCCGGGGGGCATGATTTCCAATCTGGAACATCAATTGGGCCTGGTGGGTCTGGGCGATAAAATGGATGAAGCCCTGGCCGAAACTGCCCGCGTCCGGCAGGAATTCGGCTTTCCCATCATGGTCACGCCGCTCAGCCAGTTTGTCGGCAGCCAGGCGGCCATCAATGTGATCCTGGGCGAGCGCTATAAAGAAGTGACCGATCAGAGCATCGAATATGCCCTGGGCCATTGGGGCGCCGAAGCGATCCAGGAGATGGATCCTAATGTACGGGACATTATTCTCGACCGCCCCCGCGCCCGTGAAATCGCCTTGCATGAAGACCCCGATCCTTCATTGGCGGAGATGCGTGCAAAATTTGGTGGACCGGACATGTCGGACGAGGAAATGCTGCTCTGCTGGCTGACCAGTGACGAAGACGTGGCCGCCATGCGCGCCGCGCCTAAATCCTCAGGCGGCCAGCTTTCTGCCCGCCAGCCCCTGACCCGGTTGATCGAAACCCTTTCCCAGCGGGACGATTGCTGCCGCATTCATATCACCAAGCCGGGCCTGTCCCTGGTCCTGGAAAAATAATTACGGAGAAAGTCATTCATGCACGCCGATCATTCCATCCTGCAGATCATGGCCCATGTGATGATCGCGGCTTTTTTCATCGTTATCGGGGTTTGTAATCTCAATAAGACCGAACGCCATATCGAACATTTCAAGGAAGTGGGCATTCCCTTTCCACAGGTTTTCATGGCCTGCGCCTTCGGTACTCAGTTTAGTGGCGCCTTGCTGGTTCTGTTCGATTTCCATGTGCAGATCGGCGCTGTCTTGCTGCTCATCTTCACCATCTTTGCCGAGCTGCTCTATCACCAATATTGGCGCATAGAGGATGCTTTCCTGCGCATCACCCACAGGAATTATTTCTGGAACAATATGGCCGGAATGGGCGGATTGCTGCTGCTCATAAACGGCTGAAGGCTGGAATGACCTCCTGCCCAAATAGCCGGATGGATTTTTCCACCATGAGGCCCGGCTCATCGGCTATCCGCTGACGGCGCTCCAGAAGGCGAAATCCAGCTTGGCCATCAGCCGCCGCCCTGGCCCTTATGGCCCCAGGTGGAGCCGTAATCGCGCTGCATGGATTCGGGCAGATAATCGTCTTCCACCTGACGTACCTTGTCCGCCCTGGTCAGCATCTTCTGATCCACCAAGCTATAGGGACCGGCGGCCATTTGGGCGGCGAATTCCTCCAGGGCTACCGGGCCCCTGGCATGGAGATCGTTGAGCACATGCCAGGCCGCCTGCATGCCCGACGTTGCAGCGCAAACCGGATAAAGGGCGATGCGCACGCCCATTTGTTCATATTCCTCCGGGCTCGGCGCATGATCCTTGCCGCCCCAAATGGTCAGGACCGGGGCCGGTATCTCGGCACAGGCGCGGGCAAGGTCCTCGCGGGTTTCGACCGAATTGAGCCAGATAAAATCGGCCCCGCCTTCTTCCACATAGGCGATGCAGCGCTCCAGGGCTTCGGAGAAATCGCTGCCCTCGGCGCCCAGGGTGTCGTTGCGCGCGCAAATCACGAATTCCGGATCCACTTCGTCCCTGGCCGCCACGGCCGCCTTGATCTTGCCCACCGCTTCCGCCATGGGGATGCATCGCCGCCCGGCCGTGGTCGCCGATTTCTTGGGCGCTTCCTGGTCTTCCAGATTCATGGATGCAACGCCCGAGCGGACCACCTCCTGAACCGCGAAATGCACATTGACCGCGTTGCCGAACCCCGTGTCCGCGTCCAACTGAATGGCGATGGAGGTGCGCGCCGCTGCCTGGCGGGCATGATCCACCATGTCGCGGAGACCCAGAATTCCGTTATCCGGAACGCCCAGCAAAAATGCCGACATCTGGGAGCCGGCCAGGAAAAAACATTCGAAGCCGATTTCCTCGGCCATGCGCGCATAGAGCGGGCTGAAGCCGCCGGGCATGACCGTCAGCGTGTCGCGCTTGAGGATTTCCCGGAACTTGACGCGTTTGGCCCGCGCCTCACCATCGATTGCCGCCATAATAGCCTCCCTGCCATTGTTTGTTGCTTGGCGGGGATTGTGGCACCCGGGGCACGGGGTTTCAACAATACTTGGGGTTAATCGGGCATGCCGGGGAAGGGCGCCTTGAGAGCGCGGGCATCGCGGGAACCCTATTTGCCTGCCTGGACCTGAGCGTAAAATTCCGCCAGGGCGCGGTTGAACAGGTCCGGCTCTACCTGGCTGACACAATGGCCGGTGCGGGGCATGACCATGAGCCCGGATGCCGGAATGGCGCGTTTTAGAAGCAATGCCGGGCGGATGCAGGCTTCGTCTTCATCGCCGATGACGATAAGTGTGGGTGGGACAAGGGCCCGGATGGCAACTTCTTTCTCCCAGATGGAAGGCCGCCCGCCCTGCACGCCTTCCATGGTATTGGCCGATCCGGTGGCGGGATGTTCGTCCATCCAGGCAGCGAATTCCCCGTGCCCGCGGGGATCCTTGTTCTGGAACTGGACCCGGGCGGGCGCAACCGCGAAACCCCGGGCGGCTTTCTCCGAGCCCTGGGAGCGGAAGATTTCCGCATTATCCTTAGTGCCGGCCCGGAACCCTTCAACCTTTTCCGGCTCCGAGCCCGATCCGGCAGAGGCCAGCACCAGGGATTGGGCGCGCTCCGGATAGGCCAGGCCGAATTGCAAGGTTGCCGCGCCGCCCATGGACAGGCCAACGATATGGGCCCGTTCCAGTTCCAGATGATCCAGCACGGCCAGGATATCGTCCCGCGCCCGGTCTTGGGAATAAAGCGGTCCGTCTTCGGGCACATCGGAGCGCGTATAGCCCCTGGCGCTATAGGTCACGCAACGGTGGCGCCTTGTAAAGAAACGCATCTGCGCTTCCCAACTGCGGTAATCGCCGGCGAATTCATGAACGAAGATGATCGCTTCGCCGCTACCCGCTTCTTCGTAATAAAGCCTGATCCCGTCATCGGTAGTGGCGTGGGGCATGGGGCAACAGCCTGCTTACCTGGAATTCGCCTGGGCAGGTTCGGCCGGGATTACCCGGTCTCTCGGAAAACGGACCGTCACGGTCGTACCTTTGTCTTTTTCGCTATCGATGATCAGGCTGCCGCCGTGCATCTCGGCCAGGTTGCGGCTGAGATGAAGGCCAAGCCCGGTGCTTTCATCGGGTGTAGGATCGTCCGAACTGGTATTGGTGAAAGGCGCGAAGGCCTTGTCCCGATCATCCTGAATCATTCCAATCCCCGTATCCGTCACGGTCAGGGACAGCCATCCATCCCGCTCCAGGCCGAAACCGCGGAACGGCTCATGCAGATGGCCGGTCTTGCCATGTATGACGCGAAAAAGGCTAGCAAAAATATCTATGTTTTCTATCAGGAAGATGCGGCTTAGCCTTTCGGGCGCACCCTCGGAAGATTGATGATCGGCCAGGGATCGGGCAGCTCACCTACCGGCACCTCGATTACGGTTGGCCCATCATGGCCGAAGCCCTGGACAATGGCCTGGCGTAATTCATCGGGCGTCTTGGCCCTAAGGCCCAGCGCGCCAAAGCTTTCGGCCAAGTGCACGAAATCCGGATTCTTGAGGTCCGAGGCGATCAGCCGATTGCCGTAATCCTGCTTCTGGATGCGCCGCACATTGCCGAATGCCTGATCGTTGAAGACGATGGCCACCACATTGATGCCATGCTGCACGGCGCTGGCCAGTTCCTGGATGGTGAACATGAAGCCGCCATCGCCCGAAACCGAAACCACCTGCTTGTCCGGATTGGCCAGCTTGACGCCAAGGGATGTGGCCAGACCCCAGCCCAGCGTTCCCTGATAGCCGCTCACCAGATAGGTGCGCGGTGTATAGACCGGGAAAATCTGGCGTCCCACATATCCCATCTGGGTTAGTTCATCCACCAGAATGCCGTCTTCGGGCAGCTCTTCGCGCAGCACCTGGATGAAATCCAGCTGCGGATGCAGATAATCCATGGCCTGGTGCAGCTCATTCTCCAACCCCTTCATTTCGTCCTCACGGGACGGGCGTTTCAGATTGTGTTTGCCGGTTTCATCGTGGAGGGCCGCCAATACCAGCTCGGCATCGCCCTGGATACCGACGGCGGGCGGGGCAAAGCGCTTCAGCTCTTTGGCGTCCATGTCAACCCGCACCACATGCAATTCTTTGTCCAGGCCCCATTGCATCTGGGGCATCTGCAGGCGCGTGCCGACGGCCAGCACCGCATCCGCCTCAGCCCATAATTTATGCCCGACCCAATTGGTCACACTCAGATGATGCCGGGCATCCAGAATGCCGCGCCCCATTCGGTTGGCCAGTACCGGTGCCTCAAGAAGTTCAGCCATGGCCTGGACCTGGGCTCCCGCATCCAAGGCGCCGCTGCCGATAACAATCATCGGATTTTTCGCCTTGCTCAGGATCTCGGCGGCGCGGGCCACCCCATCCAGATCCACCGGCGGCTTTGCGTATGATGCCGGCGGTTTGGGAATGTCCATATGGGCCTTGCCCCCCAGTACATCCATTGAAATTTCCAGGCCTGCGGGGCGGGGGCGCCCGGTATGCATCTGGCGGAAGGCTTCCGCCACTATGCCCGGCGTTTCCGCCGGCCCATCGATGCGGGCGGCCCATTTGCTTAAAGATTGCATGGTGCCCAGCTGATCTGGGATTTCATGCAGCAATCCAAAGCCCCGCCCGATCAGGGCCGAAGGGATCTGGCCGGCGACGGCCAAGACCTTGTCGTTGCGGGCATAGGCCGTCGACAGGGCGGCGGTGGTGTTGAGAAATCCGGGGCCGGGCACCACCGCGTAGCATCCCACCCGCCCGCTGGAGGCGGCATAGCCGACGGCCATATAGGCGGCCCCCTGTTCATGGCGGGCATGAACCACGCGCAACCGGTCACCGGCATCGAAAAAGGCGCTGAACAGATTGTCCAACTGCACGCCTGGAAGGCCGAACAATGTGTCCACATCGTGGGCGATCAGAGTTTCGGTCAGGCCTTGCGCGCCGGTCATTTGCGCCATGACGGGTCTCCTCAGTGGTTGGATTTGAGCGCCGTATCGAGTGCGGCCAGGGTGGCCCTCGTGTCCTTTTCGGTGCCGATGGTGAAACGCATATGTTTTTCGTAACCTTCCCCATGCCAGGCCGAAGCCACGACGCCAAGATCAAGCAACCGGCCCAGCAGCTCGCCATTTGGATGCTGGGTCGGGACGGATACGAAATTGGCATAGGACGGCATGGGGTCCAGCCCCAAATCCTTGAGGCCCCGGCTCAGCGCGTCCCGCTGCTCCGTCACCTTGCCCAGCATGTCTTGCGAATAATCCTGATCCTCGAAGGCGGCATATGCGGCGGCCAGGGACAGGTTGGACAGGCTGAAATTATTGCTCTCCAGGTCGAAAGAGGCGGCGATCTCGGGCGCGCTGCACAACCCATAGCCGACCCGGATGCCGGCCAGGGAATAGGCCTTGGAGAAACTTCTAAGATTGATCCAGGGGCCGTCGCGGTGTTCGCCCATCAGTGCCAGCACATCCGGCCCGCCGACAATCTGGCTGAATTCCTGATAGACTTCGTCGACCAGCACCAGAACATGATCGGGTACTTCCCGGGCCAGCCGGATGACGCCCGCCTCGTCCAACAGGGAGCCGCTGGGATTGCCCGGCGTGACGATAATCATCAGGGCCGTGCGTTCGGTCACGGCGCCCAGCATGGCGTCCAGATCCATATGGCCGTCGGCCAGAATGGGGATGCGCCGGATGGCCGTCCGGCAGGCCATATATTGACGTTCATAACCCCAGAAGCTGGGCGTCGGCGCGATCACTTTATGGTCCTCATGGGCGGCGATTCTGAGCGAGCGGAGGATCATATCCGAGGCTCCCGCGCCCCAAACCTGGCGGGATTCTTCTATGCCCGTGCGCCGGGCCACGGATTCCTTCAATAGGCGGGACGCATGGTCCGGGTAGCGGTTGGACCGGGCCGCGGCCGCGCTGATCGCTTCAATCACCCGGGGCGAGGGCGGATAGGGGGATTCGTTGAGCCCCACATGGGTCAAATTTTCAGGATCAAACCCGCGATGAATCAGGGAACCCCAGGTAGGCGGCTCGCCCATCAGTTTCCGTTCAGCGAAATAAGGGGAATTAATCATTTTGAGGAATCTCAAATAACTGTTTCAATTCCATGAGGATAGCCAAAACCACGGCCACTGCAATCGACATTTCACCGGTGCCGGGGCTGGTTTGTGGACCTTTGGGCCCAGTGGTGCTATGCTGCGAATCCCTTGAGCCGTCGGCATTAATTAAAGGGAAGGGATAGAAAGTCCCGCCGGCGGTCCGTGAATGGTTATTTGGGTGATTCCGACAGGAGGTCGGAAACCTATGACACTGATTGCATTTGATCCGTACGCCACTATTCCATCGCTGCTGACCGGCGGCGTGGGGTCAGTGGACCGCGTTCTGGTCAACGGCCAGTCCAGCGCCCAGCGGTCCGCGGCGACCCGCATCGCCGATATTTTCAACAAACGCGTGGTCGCCGGGCGTCAGGCACTGGCCGAGTCCACCTCGACGCCCATCACCGAGCGGCTCCTGCGCGAACAATCCCTGCTTATCGGGCGCAAGGACCGGCTGAACGAGGCGGTGGGCGTGCTCTCCAAGGCGATCACCCAGATCGGCTATCTTGAGGGCCATATCACTTATTTGCGCGAACAGATCACGGAACTTGAGGCCTCTAACCTGACGGCGGCTGAATTTTCGACGATTTGGGACAACAAGATGCGCAAGATCAACGAGCTGGCCGCCGCCGCCCAGGATGATTATGTGGATGGCGGCAATTATTACAAAAAGAACCTGATCGATTCCCAATCCCGCACCTCCTACGGAACCCAAACCCTGTACGCGCCTTACAATTCCTATGGCGACACTCTGGAAATCACCGGGACTTATTTAGGTACGGATTACTATATTACGGATGTCGACGGAGAATATTGGTACTCGGATAACGGATTTCGCCTGAACGACGAGGCCACGGCGTCCATCTCCGAATATACCACCCATCCCACCGCGCCGACGGGCACGACTACTGATCTCGGCAATATGAGCCTCACTTCCTACGTCTCGGATTCGGACATTACGTTTGATGCGGACGCCACCACCGGGATCCCCGGGACCATCACCCGGGGCGGGCTTCGGCTGGTGGACAGTTTTCTCTATGAAGACTTCGGCAATCAGACCGCCATCGACCGCGCCAAGGATGATCTGGATGCAGCCGAATCCAAGCTGCTTCTGGCCGGTGCCAGCTATCAGTCCGACCGCGCCACCCTGCAATCCAGGGCCAGCCTATTCGATGCGCAGATCCTAGGCATCAGCAACGAGGTGATCTCCATCATCCAGGAGCTGCAGGAAGAAAAAGACGCTGAGCTGCTGGCTACCGAGCTGGAATTCGCCATCGCCCAATTCGATTTCGCCCTGCTGGCTTCACGCGGCAACAGGCTGGTTTCTACCCTCATGCTGGGCCAGGATGCGGTCACGGCGACCGATACAAGGGCCTCGGGCGATGCCATTACCGGCGCCGTGGTCAGTTTGAGCGCCTGATTTCCAACACATGCGAGGCTACCTTTTTCATCAGTGACGGTAGTGCATGTTCGTCCAGGCGCTCCACCGGGCACCAAATTCCTTTAGATTGAGCGGGGTCCAGGCAAGGGGCGCAGTAGACGGTCAGCTCCAATTTGAAATGGGTAAACACATGGCGCACAACTCCGGGAAGCGCCTGCCAATCGGCGGCGAAGGGGGCTGATTTCAGGGCCTGGGCTTTACTCCAGGGGCTCGTCCGCCAGTCCGTCGAGGGGAATTCCATCATGCCGCCCAGCAGGCCCTTCTCCGGGCGCCGGCGCAAAAGAATCTCTCCTGTGGGCCCCACGGCCCAGAACACCACACCCTGACGGGTAGGTTTGGGTTTCTTGGGAGTTCGCCTGGGCAATTCCTCCACCTTGCCCAAGGCCAGCGCCCGGCAATCTTTGCGCCATGAACAGCGCCCGCAGGCAGGTTTTTTGGGTGTGCAGACCGTGGCCCCCAGATCCATAAGGGCCTGGGCGTGATCACCGGGCCGCCGGACGGGGGTGATCCGGCGGGCCAGGGTGGCCAGCTTGGGTTTGGATTTGGGCAAGGCCTGGGTTACCCCGTGAAAGCGGGCCATGACCCGCTCCACATTGCCATCCACCGGCGTCGCCACTTGCCCAAAGGCGATGGCCGCAATAGCCGCCGCCGTATAGGGGCCGATGCCGGGCAGGGAGCGAAGGGCCTTCTCGTCTCTTGGGAACTGGCCTTCAAGTTCATTGGTCAAATGACAGGCGCATTTATGCAGGTTGCGGGCCCTGGCGTAATGTCCCAGTCCCTGCCAGGCATGGAGCACTTCATCCAGCGACGCCCCGGCCAAGGCTTCCAGCGTTGGCCAGCGGTTCATGAAATCCATGAAATAAGGCCCGACGGTGGCCAGTTGGGTCTGCTGGGCCATGATCTCGCTCAGCCAGATGGCGTAAGGATCGGGTTGCGGTACGCGCCAGGGCAGTTGCCGGCCATGGCGGTCATACCAGGCGAGGAGTTGGTCTGATAACGAGTTGTTGGCTGGCATCATGCTTGTGTAGTTGTTTCTTGCTCCCGACGAGCCTAACATGACGGGCGTTCCAGGCAATGGGATCAGGCGATGGCGGAAGCAAAAAAAAGGCACCACGGCGTTCGGGCCATCGGCGCCACCTTGGAAAAGCTGACCAAGCCCATCTTCGGGCGGCGGGGCTTCGATCAGGCGGCGATCATCACCGATTGGCCAGCCATCATCGGTGGCTTGCTGGCCAGCCAGACCCGGCCCGAACGCATCGCCCATGAAGGGCGCCAACGTACCGAGGGGACGCTGCATCTGCGTCTGGCCAATTCGGCCCTGGCGCCCGAATTACAGCATCTGGAACCCCAGCTTGTGGAGCGCATCAATACCTATTTCGGCTACCGGGCCGTCGGCCGCATCCGCATCCATCACGGGCCCATCGCCACCAGTGACCGGCCGGAGCTACCGCCCCGGCGCGATCTCGATCCGGCCGAGGCGGAAGATCTGCGGGCGCGCCTAGACTCCATCAATGATACGGATTTGAAAGCGGCCCTGGAGGATTTGGGCAGCGAAATATTGCGCTCCGGCGCCCCATCTGGGGATAAAAGCTGAAAACAAGCCTGTGATAACGGCTTGTGGGGTCGGTTAGGGAACGGTATAGTTATCAATATGTTGTGGTTGGTAGGGTGAAATTATCAATATAATGAAAAAGTTAGCAGCTTTTCTGGTCTTTTTCGCCGTGTTCAGTGGGTTAAGTGGGCTTGGCGGCCCCTTGGCCGGACAGGAACTGGCGCCGGTGAAAGACATCCTGGCCGACCGGGTTCTGGGTCAGGCGGGCGCGCCGGTGACCATTGTGGAATATGCCTCCATGGCCTGTCCCCATTGCGCCTCCTTCCATGCCAATCAGTTCCCGGCGCTGAAGAAGGAATATATCGATACGGGCAAGGTGAAGCTTATTTTCCGCGAATTCCCCACCTCGCCCCAGCAATTAGCCCTGGCCGCCGCCATGTTGGCCCGCTGTGCCCCGAAGGAACGTTTTTTTGCGATCATCAAAATGTTGTTCCGCTCCCAGATGCAATGGGGCCGTTCGGCCAAACCGGTCGAGGCCCTGGCTTCTATCGGGCAGCTGGCCGGTGTTTCCCGGGCCACCTTTGATGCCTGTCTGAAAAGCAAGGAAATTTTCCAGGGCCTGGTCAAAATCGCCAGGGACGGCGAAACCAAATTCAGCATTCAATCCACGCCAAGCTTCATCATCAACGGAAAAAAGCTCGAAGACGGCCTATCCCTTCCAGAATTCCGCAAAGTGATCAATCAGGCGTTGGGCGTGAAATAAGCTGCGGGCAAAGTAGAAAAAGAGGAACCACTTGCATTTCAACAGACTTCGGCTGGCCGGTTTCAAATCTTTCGTCGATCCGACGGAGATGGCCATAGAGCCGGGTATGACCGGGATAGTGGGTCCCAATGGCTGCGGCAAATCCAATCTGGTGGATGCCTTGAAATGGGTCATGGGCGAAACCTCGGCCAAGCAGATGCGCGGCGGCGAAATGGATGATGTGATCTTCAACGGCACATCGGAACGTCCGCCCCGCAATCTGGCCGAAGTGGTGCTGTCTTTGGATAATTCGGACCGCACCGCATCCGCCGCCTTCAACGACACGCCGGAAATCGATGTATCGCGCCGCATCCGGCGCGAAAAGGGCTCGTCCTATCGGATCAATGCCAAGGAAGTGCGGGCCCGCGACGTTCAATTGTTGTTCGCCGATGCCGTCTCCGGTGCGCGTTCGACGGCAATGGTAAGTCAGGGCCATATCGGCGCCGTCGTCTCCGCCAAGCCGGCCGCCAGAAGAAAAATACTGGAAGAAGCAGCGGGCATCACCGGCCTTCATTCCCGCCGCCATGAGGCGGAGCTTCGTCTGCGCGCCGCGGAGACCAATCTGGAACGGCTGGATGATGTGTTGGTCACCCTGGAAGCCCAGATGCTGAGCCTCAAGAAACAGGCAAGGCAGGCCAGGCGTTACCGCAATCTGAACGAACTGATCCGGCGGGCCGAGGCCACCGTGTTTCTGTTGCGCTGGTCGGCGGCCTCGGTTGAGCTGGAACGCGCTGAAGCCGCCTTGGGCGAAGCGGAAAAAGAAGTGATCGGGCGCACTGAAGTTACGGCCCGCGCCACCGCTACCCGCGCTCAGGCCGCCGAAGGGCTGCCCCAGTTGCGCGAAGCCGAGGTGGAGGCCGCCGCAATTTTGCAGCGTCTTGCCATCGAGCGGGAAAACCATCAGACGGAAAAAAAACGGATCGCCCAGGCCCAGCTTGAATGCCAGAACCGCCTGGATCAGGTGGCCCAGGATCTGGGGCGCGAACAGGCTCTGGCCGCCGATGCCGTGGAAGCGCTGACTTTGCTGGAAACGGAAAAGGCCGAAATCATTGCGGCCCGGGAAAGCGAAGAGACTTCCATGAGTGAGGCGGGGGAGAAATTCGAAGAAGCCCGTCAAGCGTGCGAAGCGGGCGAAGCTCGGCTCTCTGACGTGACCCAGAAGCTGGCCGCCGAGGAAGCAAGGCGAGCCGATTTCCAGCGCCGTCACGATGAATTAGAAGGGCGCCTCGGGCGCCTCACGGAAAACGGCGCCGAACTGGCCCGCAAAATTTCCGCCCTGGAAGACCAATTGCCAGGCAGGGAGCTTATTGAAGAAGCTGACCGCAAGCGCGAAGAGGCCGAAAACGCGCAAGGCGAGGCACGGGCCCGGGCCGATGGAGCGGAGGAAAAACGCCTGGCCACCGCCGAAAAGCTCAACAGCGCCCATGCGGAGGCCCTGAACGCGGCCAACGAAGCGGCCCGGCTCGAAGCGGAAGAACAGGCCCTGACCCGGCTTTTGGATGTGGGCTCCAATGATCTTTGGCCGCCCCTGATCGATGCGGTGTCGGTTCGCCCGGGATTTGAAGCGGCCTTCGGTGCGGCCCTTGGCGATGACCTCACCGCCGCCGCCGATGAGGCCGCACCCATCCATTGGCGCACATTGTCTGCTTTGGATTCGGCGCCACAATTGCCGGCGCCTGCCCGGCCGCTCAGCGAATATGTGGAAGGTCCCGATGCCCTGAACCGGCGCTTGGCCCAGGTCGGCGTGGTGGAAGACGAACAAACCGCTCAGGGGCTGGCCGATGATCTGCAACAGGGCCAACGTCTGGTCACCCGCCAGGGCGCCTTATGGCGCTGGGACGGATACACGGTGCGGGCCGAGGCGCCTACCGCCGCCGCCCAACGCCTGGAGCAGCGCAACCGGTTGGCGGAAATCGCCGACAGTCTGGCCCAGGCCCGGCATCAGGCCCAGTCTGCCCAGGAAAAGCTGGATGAGGCACGCCAGGAATCAGACGGCGCCGTCGCGGCCGAACGCCAATTGCGCGAACCCGTGCGCGAGGCCGAGGCGGCCTTGCATCAGGCGCTCAATAATCTGGCCCAATTGCGCCAGCGGGCGGCGGAAAGTGATTCACAGCTTAGTGCGCTTAAGGAAAACGCCCGTACGGTGGAAAGCGAGCGCCAGGAGACGGGGAAGAGCCTGGACGATGTGAATGCGGCCCAGGCGGATGCGCCGCCGCCGGAAGAAGGCCGGGCGAAAGCCCAGGCGTTGCAAGGCGAGGTTTCCGGGTTGCGCTCGGCCCTGTTTGATGCGCAAGGCGCCTTCGAGGGGATGAAGCGCCAGGCCGAGACGCGCCAGGCCAGGCTGGCGACCATCGAGCGGGAATTGACGTCCTGGAACGCAAGGCGCACTGACGCCATCGAAAAACAGGAACAATTGGGCGAGCGGCGCAAGGACTTTGCTGAGGAACGCCAACGGCTGGATGCACGGCCCCGCGAAATTGACCGTCTGATCGCCCAATTGGCCGAGCGCCTGGAAGAAGCCGAGGAAACCCGCAAACAGGCTGCCGACAAGCTGGCCCAGGCCGAAACCATATTGGCCGAGGCAGAGGGTGCCTCACGCCAAGCGGAAGCGGCCCTGGCCCAGACCCGGGAAGCCCGTGTCCGGGCCGAGGCCGCCGTCGCCCAGGCCCGGCAGACCTCGGAGGGCCTGGCCGAACGCATCGCCGAGCGCCTGGAGAGCCGTCCTGAATCCTTGCGTGAGATCGCCGAGTTGAAAGAAGACGCTGCGCTGCCTGATCTGGAACATGCCGAAAAGAAGGCCGAGCGTCTGGTGCGGGAGCGGGAAAATATGGGCCCGGTCAATCTCAGGGCCGAGGTGGAAACTGAAGAGCTGGGCGAGCAGATCGACACCATGAATGTGGAACGCGACGATTTGCTCAAGGCCATCGATAAGCTGCGCCGGGGCATTAATGATCTCAACCGGGAAGGCCGCGCCCGGCTGGTGGCATCGTTTCACGAAGTGAACACCCATTTCCAGGAACTTTTCGTCCGCCTGTTCGGTGGCGGCCGCGCCCATCTGACCATGACCGACGCCGAGGACCCGCTGGAGGCCGGCATCGAAATCATGGCCAGCCCACCCGGCAAGAAGATGCAGGTTATGTCCCTGCTGTCGGGCGGCGAGCAGGCCCTGACCGCGCTGGCCCTTTTGTTTGGCGTGTTCCTGACCAACCCGGCGCCCATCTGTGTGCTGGATGAGGTGGATGCGCCCCTGGATGATTCAAATGTGGACCGTTTCTGTTCCCTGGTGGATGAATTTGCCCATTCCCTGTCCACCCGGTTCCTGGTCATCACCCATCACCGCATGACCATGGCCCGCGTCGATCGGCTGTTCGGCGTGACCATGGGCGAGCAGGGTGTGTCCCAACTGGTCTCGGTCGACTTGCGCGAAGCCGAACAGATGCACGCCACAGCCTGAAGTCAGGGGAGTTATTTATATTTAAAATCAATTAGTTAAGGAATTATCTTTGTTTCTTGACAGGTTTCTGTGCGAAGGATATTGTCCGTCGCGAATTCCGGCCCGACCTGTTCTGGAAAAGGGTGGTCCCGTTCGAAGCCCAAACTGATGTAGAAGTGGGCATCCCGTAATGAGTCATTCCGGCACTCCGCAAAGCCCCGAGGATTTTGATTCCCGTCTCAAGCGGGCTCGTGGTGAGGAAGAGGATGCGGAAGGCGGGGGCGGAGAGGGATTAGCGGGAAGCGGCATCGGTGCCGCCTTGCGTATGGGTATGGAGTTGGTTTCGGCCCTTGCCGTGGGGGTGGGGATCGGTTGGCTTTTGGATCATTGGTTGGAGACCACACCTTGGTTCCTGATCGTTTTTTTCTTTATCGGAGCTGCGGCGGGCATTCTCAACATCTATCGGGCGGCAAAGGGTTTTGGATTGGCACCGGGCTACGGCTCGGATGGCCTGAGTAAAAAAGACTGAAGCGGAGCAAGTAGTGGCGGGTCCTTTCGAACAATTCACGATCAAGCCCCTGGTGGATATTCCATTGGGGTCCGTCGATGCATCCTTTACCAATTCGGCCGTTTTCATGGTGCTCACCGTGGTTTTGGTCACGTTGTTTTTGACGCTTAGCATGCGGGGCCGTGCCCTGGTGCCCGGGAGGTGGCAGTTACTGGCCGAACTGACCTATGAATTCGTGGGAAACTTGGTACGCGACAATGTGGGGACCGACGGGCGGCGCTACTTTCCCTTTGTCTTTACGCTCTTCATGTTCATCCTGTTTGGCAATCTGATCGGCCTGGTTCCCTACAGCTTCACCTTCACCAGCCATATCATCGTCACCTTCGGGCTGGCTCTGATGGTATTCGTCGGCGTCACGGTGGTGGCCATTGCCAAACACGGTTTCAAGTTCTGCACCTATTTCTTTCCGCCGGGCGTGCCCATTTTCATGGCTCCCCTGCTGGTGCCCATCGAAATCGTTTCTTATCTTTCCAGGCCCGTGACCTTGTCCATCCGGCTGTTCGCCAACATGATGGCCGGCCATACCATGCTCAAGGTCTTCGCGGGCTTTATCGTCGGGCTGGGATTTCTTGGCGGCTGGGCGCCCCTGGCGGTCGATGTGGCCCTGACCGGCTTTGAGTTTATCGTTTCATTTTTGCAGGCCTATGTGTTTACCGTTTTGACCTGCCTTTATCTGCACGACGCGCTGCACCTGCATTGAGGCGGGTTTAGTTTTTGGCTTTATGACTGATTTTCTGAAACTGGAGGAAAAACCATGGAATTTGCTGCCGCGAAATTGATCGGCGCCGGGCTGGCGGTTATCGGCCTGGGCGGCGTGGGCGCTGGTATCGGCAATATTTTCGCATCCCTGATCAGCTCGATCGCGCGCAATCCGGCGGCCCGGGGACAGGTTTTTGGACTGGCGATGCTGGGCTTCGCACTGGTTGAGGCGGTGGCGCTTTATGCGCTGTTGATCGCCTTTCTCGTTCTGTTCAACCAGGGTTAACGACCGCGCCCCTGAAAGGGCCTGATTATGCCTCAGTTGGATTCAAATTTCTTTTCGCCTCAGTTGGTCTGGCTGGCCATTACCTTCGTGGCCCTTTATGTGCTGATGGCCAGGCTGGCCCTGCCGCGTATCGGGCGGGTTCTGGAACAGCGTCAGAAGAAGATCGACGACAATCTGGATAAGGCCGAACAGTTGAAGGCCGAGGCGGACGAGGATTCCCAGGCCTATGAAGAAGCGGCCAGCGGGTCACGCGACCAGGCCCGGGCCATTATTCAAGAAGTATCCAGGCGGGTATCCGAGGAAAGCAACGAAAGTCAGGCCGAATTGGCTGAACGGTTGGCCGAACGCATCAAGGAAGCCGACCAACAGGTGCTTCAGGCCAAGGAAGAAGCCCTGGCCGGTATCCGCGATCAGGCGGGATCGGTGGCTCAGATGGCGGTCAACCGTCTGATCGGGATTGAACCAACACCCGCGGATGTGGCACGCGCCGTCGACGGGGCCATGGAGGAAAGAAGTGGATGAAAAGCGCTTTTGCCGCCACTGCTGAAGGCGCGGCCCATGCCGAGGCCTTCTATTTGACGCCAGAATTCTGGGTCGCCGTCGCCTTCGTCATTCTCATCGGTGCCGTCGCCAAGCCGGTCTGGCGTCTGGCTACCTCCGCCCTTGATGAGCGGGTCGAACAAATCCGCACGCGCCTGGATGAAGCCAGCCAGTTGCGCGAAGAAGCCCAGGAACTGCTGGCCGGCTATAAGCGCAAGCTTTCCGATGCCGAGGGTGAGGCCGAGGAAATTCTGGCCCAGGCAAGGGAAGCGGCCCATGCCCTGGAAAGCCGCATGACCGAGGATTTGGAAGCAGCACTTGCCCGGCGCGAACAACAGGCCACCGACCGCATCTCCCAGGCCGAGGCTGAGGCCATCGCCGAAATCCGCCAGGCCACCGCCGATATCGCCCTTGCCGCGACCAGGCGTTTGCTGGCCGAAACCATCACCGAAGAAAAATCCGCAGCACTTATTGATGCGGCGGTTTCGGAATTGCCGGAAAAACTTAACTAGCGTATTTTCCGGCCAAATGCGGTCAACATGGTTTTGGTCTCTTTGTATTT
>CAZBQG010000023.1:24082-26466 GCA_964493945.1 uncultured Rhodospirillaceae bacterium | reverse complement strand
TGCCGAAGCTTTCTTCCATAACCTCATGTGTTGCACTTGATTTGAGAATCCAGCCTCCTCCCGACATTCTTTGGTCTTAGGTCTGATTACTCGCGCAGTGTTCTTTGACCAACTTCAAGACAGCTTTAGAAACCGCTCGTATCCCCAAATCCGTACCGACATTTTTGAAAATATTTTCTCCATATACCGACAGTCTTTCCTCAAATCCGAGCCCCTGCTTTGATGAAAGATTATCTACTGAAGCTATCTTATCTCCATAGCGAGTCTCGATGAGAATGTTAGCGTGCTTAACCGAGTCTCGTCGGATTTGATAGCTTTCGTCTTTTAGATAAGCAATCAGCTTTTTTCTAAGGACCGCCTCAACCTCATCGGACAGATTTTCGACCAGTTTCTTCTCTGCGGCCTTTCTTTCATTTTCCCGCTTTATCTTAGCCTTCTCTCTTTCCTGCTTGATTTCAGCCGCCCTATCAAAAGTGATTTTCATCGCGGTGGCTTTTTTTAACCGTTGTGGTTCCGTGAATGCCGGGAAAAGGGAAAAATAAAGATAACGAACCGCGTTTTGCACGCCACCGACATCCGCGATTCTGGATTCTAATTTACCGATTAAATAGACTATAAAACCGACCGATCCCATTGCGGAAGAAGTGACAGCTTCAACCGAGATGGGTTATCCTTTCTTCGAAGGGGGAGCTTGGATGCCGTTAGGGAGGCGGAGCAAAAGAGCGATCTATTTGCTGGGAGTGGCGCTGTGCTTGACCGCTCTCACCTCTTCGCTTGCCTCAGCCGCCGAGAACCGCGACGCCGTCGTCATCGGCAACAAGAACTATGTGGGGGATCGCATCCCCGACGTGGACTTTGCGCACCGCGACGCGGAGGCATTCAAGCGCTACCTGACCCGGGTATTGGGCTACAGGGAGGGCAACATCATCGATCTTCGCGATGCCACCCAGGCCAAGATGGTGGCGGCGCTGGGCAATGAGCGAACCCACAGGGGCAAGCTCTGGCAATATGTGCGCGCCGGCCGATCCCATGCCATTCTAAGGCAGGATGCCGAAATGGGTATTACCCGGCCATCCAAGCTGCGTGGCAGCCGTTTTAATAGCCGAACGGCCTCGCCCGTCAGGGGAATGGTTCTTGGATAGCCATTCTTTGCTACAGGAATGCTCAAGACCAGCTTTTCCCAGTCCACATCACTCCAGGCCATTCTTAGAATTTCTGATCGGCGCATGGCGGTTTCCAATGTGAACCGAACGCAAGGGGCAATCCAAGGGCTACATGCCTGTAGCACCTTGTCCTCTTCGCCCGGCAACAATCGGCGATCACGCGAACTTCCTGTGGCTGGCTTTTTGATGGACCGGACAGGATTATCGAAAACCAGCCACCCCCATTCATTGATGGCAACGTCGAATGCGTGTTGGAGAATACACATTTCACGTCTCACTGTGACGCCTTGCACCGTTTTCAGCCGCTGGTCTCGATATTTTGTGAAAGGAGCCGGGGAAACATCAGACATGGCGATATGGCAGAAGTCCTGTCGTAGCATCGCATTGACGATGTAGGTTTCTACATCTCGCCCTCGCTTCAGGGAGATGACTTCGTCGCGGTAGCGCAGGAGAAGATCACCCACCGTTTGATCGTCGGCGGTGCCTTTTATAATTTGGCCAAGTTCACCCCGATCAACGGCACGTTCAATATCCCTTGCCCATTCATGGGCATCGGCCTTGTGCGTGAATGATCGGCTGACCGTTGGCTGGTTCTTCCGGCGTACCTGAACCTGCCATTTCCCGCCGCGTTTTCTGAAAGTTGCCATCGCAAATCTCCTGCCACTGTGACACAGGTGTGACAACTTGATCTGCGGTGATTTCGAATTGGACCGAATTAACGGCTAAACCATTACATCTAAAAGAGAAACTAAGACGTGGGTGAGAGGCTTTCCCTACACCCCCAGTGCAGTGCGCTACCAGACTGCGTCACGCTCCGTCAAAATGTGACAAACCTATCTTATAGAATCTTCCGGATACTTTCCAGTTCAGTGAGGATCGCCTTCAGCTCACCTTCTTTTCCCGCGTCCACGCCGGGTTTGCCGTTTTCCGCCCCCTTTGCCGCCTGCTCCCCCTCCCCGGCAGATTTGCCAGGGTCTTCGCGGAGAATCTTCTGGACCCCCTTTATGGTATAGCCGTCGTTATATAACAAGCCACGAATGCGGCGTACCAGATCCACGTCTTCCGGGCGGTAATAACGCCGCCCTCCGCCACGTTTCAAGGGGCGGAGCTGGGGGAATTTGCTCTCCCAGAAGCGCAGCACATGCTGCGGCAGGGTCAAGGTGTCGGACACCTCGCTGATGGTTCGAAACGCCGAAGCGGATTTGTTCATTTACGCCTCGC
>CAZBQG010000023.1:10686-24072 GCA_964493945.1 uncultured Rhodospirillaceae bacterium | reverse complement strand
GCTGGATGCAGGCGGCCGCCGCCGTCAGCCTTCCGGTGGCGTCTGACCGATCAGGTTTTTCAAACCCTGGGATGGGCGGAAGACAAGAACCCGGCGGGGCAGGATGGGAACCTCCTCTCCCGTTTTCGGATTGCGCCCGATGCGCTGACCTTTGGAACGGACGGAAAAGCTGCCGAATGAGGATATTTTGACAGATTCGCCACTGGCCAGGCTGGAGGAAATTTTTCCAAGAACGGCTTCAAGCAGATCAGCCGATTCGTTTCTGGACAGTCCGACTTCCCGATAAACCGCCTCGCTCAATTGCGAGCGCGTGATTGTTTGTCCTGTCATTATATTTTCACCCCTGATTCTTTATTCCCCGAACCTAGCCTGCCCTGGTAAATCCGTCAATATCAAAGGGATGGCCTATTTACCTCAAGCGGTTGATTCAGATGCCTACCAGCGCACCAGCGCCGCCCCCCAGGTCAGCCCGCCGCCCATGGCTTCCATAAGAACAAGATGGCCCGGCTGAATGCGCCCATCATTTACACCCTGGCTGAGAGCAAGCGGGATGGAGGCGGCCGATGTGTTGGCGTGATCCTCAATCGTCAAGATCACCTTTTCCGAGGGCATGTTCAGTTTTTTGGCCGTGCCATCGATGATCCGCTTATTGGCCTGATGGGGCACGAACCAATCAATATCAGACGTCTTCAGGCCGTTGGCATCCAGGGCCTCATTGGCGACTTCCGACAATTTGCGCACGGCGTGGCGGAAAACATCCTGGCCAAGCATGCGCAAATACCCGGTGCTCCGGGTACTCGATGGCCCGCCATCGCAATAGAGCAAATTCTCCAATTCTCCGTCCGAATGGATATGGGTGGAAATGACGCCGCGCCAGGCCGCACCTTCGCCTTTATCTTCCGCCCGCCCGAGCACCACCGCGCCGGCGCCATCGCCAAACAGCACGCAGGTCGCCCGGTCCTCCCAATCCAAAAGCCTGGACATGGTATCGGCGCCGACCACCAGGGCAGAGCGGGCCTGGCCTGCCTTGACCATGCTGTCAGCCACGGAGAGGGCGTAAATAAAACCCGAACAAACGGCCTGAACATCGAAAGCGGCGCCGCCCACCATGCCCAGCTCTTTTTGCAGTTTGACGGCGGTGGCCGGAAAGGTGTTATCGGGCGTCGTCGTGCCGACCACAATCAAATCCAAATCCTGGGCCCCGATGCCGGCGGCTTCCAGGGCCTGGCGGGCGGCCGTCAGGGCCAAGTGCGAGGTGAATTCACCCTCGGCCGCCACGTGGCGCCGTTTGACACCGGTGCGCTGGGTAATCCATTCGTCCGAGGTGTCGACCATCTCGGACAAATCCTTGTTGGTCAGCACGCGTTCGGGGAGGTAGGAGCCGCAGCCCAGGATTTCTGAAATGAAGGACATCAAACAGCGGCGGATTGCGGTTCCGTATATTCGGAAATCAAATGCCCCAAATCCTCTTTGATCCGTTCATTGAAATCGCTGCGGACCATATTGACGGCGACCTGGATGGCATTTGCAAAACCGCGCGCGTCGGTCGAGCCATGGCTTTTCACGCAGATACCGTTGAGCCCCAAAAGAATGGCCCCATTGTAATCGCGGGGATCAAAGCGCGAACGCAGCCGGCCGAGAGAAGGACTGGCCAGCAACATGCCAAGCCTTGCCAGCAAGGAACTGCGCAAAGCTTCCTTCAGGCTTTGGCTGAACAGGCGCACTGTCCCCTCGATGATTTTGAGCGCGATATTACCGGTAAAGCCATCGGTGACGATGACGTCCACCGTACCCGCACCCAGGTCGTCACCCTCGACAAAGCCATAAAATTTGATGGGCAAATCGGACTCCCGGAGGATGGCGCTGGCCTTTCTGACATGTTCATTGCCCTTCAACCCTTCCACACCCACATTCAGGATGCCGATGGAAGGTTGGGACAGATTCAATTCGTTGCGCGCGAAAACCTCGCCCATGACCGCGAATTGAACCAGGTTGGATGCGTCGCATTCTATATTGGCGCCCAAATCCAGCATTACGGTTTTGCCCCTTTGGGTCGGAAAGCTGGTAGCGATGGCCGGCCGGTTGATCCCCGGCAGCCTCTTGATGACGATGGTCGCCATGGCCATCAGGGCGCCCGTATTGCCGGCCGAAACGATGGCCTGTGCTTCACCCTTCGCGACCGCATCAATGGCCAGACGCATGCTTGAATTCTTGCCCATGCGCAGCGCCGTCGTCGGTTTATCATGTCCGGCGATGGCTTCGGTGGTATGGCGTACCTGGCAGGCCTGCCTGGCGCTGGGATAGGTTTCCAGCAGGGGAATAAGTTTTTCCTCATCGCCGAACAGCAAAAACCGCGCATCGCCCATACGCCGAAGGGCCATATCCAATCCAGCGATGATCATTTCAGGGGCGTCATCACCGCCCATGCCATCTACCGCTACGGTCAAAACATCAGACAACTGTGTTTATCCTGCTTGTCGTGAAACGAATAGAATGGCGCGGGGCCTGGTTTTAAGCAACGGTTTCTTATGCAACGGTTTCGATTTCGACCACCTCCCGCCCGTCGTAATGGCCGCAAGCGGAACAGACATGGTGAGGCCTTTTCAATTCGCCGCAATTTTTGCATTCGGCATGGGCCTGGGAAGGCAGCCCGTCATGGGCCCGGCGCATATTGCGGCGCGATTTGGATATTTTCTGCTTGGGAACAGCCATAACTAAAACTTTCTTATTTACTAAGGGTTAGCGGATAGCCACTAAACATATGGGAGATTAGGTGCGGCGGGCCGATACTTAAATCAAAAAAAACCTCTCAGGCAAGTCGATTGACGGGATGAGGGACTGGTAATGGATAAGACGTTGGTTCAGGTATATTTATTTCTTCTCTGCCAGCAATTTACCTAGATTGGCCAGGGGTCCGGCCCGGGCGGGTTCGCCAATCTCGATCATGGCGCCGGTTTCGGGTTTTTCTAAAGCGGCGCCTTGAACTCTGGGAAAGGAATCCAGTTCCAGGGCTAGATGTTCGGCGATAACTTCGCCCATATCTATCTTCCCGTCAATTATTGGATCGGGCGGATCTTCCCCCTCGGGGTCGAAATCCACCACGGCCTCGGTTTCCGTATCCGCCAATGTGGCGAAGTTCAGCGCCACCTTGGCCTCTATATGCTGCTCGACCGGCTCCAAAGTGACCACACAAGTTTGCACCAAATCGGCCTGAAGATCGGCTTCAAACCTATAGAGTTGATCGCCTTCCAGGGTGCGGATCAGAACCTGGGCCTTGAGAGTCTGGATGGAGATGAGATCGAAACGCTGGGCCAGGGCCTGGCATTCATCGGGCGAGGCGCTGATTTCGAACCTGCCAGGCTCCTGATTAATTCTGGCAGCGGCGACGGGGCGTGAGAATTCCGGTTTCATCAGGCTGGACTCCCAGGTGGCGGGCCAAAATTCAACTCGCCCTTGATCAATTTATCCGGCTCCCAGCTTTGCGAATTCTCGACTTCCCGTTTCAGATAGCTCGCCATCTGGGCGACTTGTTCACCACCGGGCGTTGATTTCCGGTAAAGATTGCGCCTGAGCGCCTGGGCCAGTTCCTCCTTGCCTTCTTCCAACCCGGCCTCATACGCCTTTATCCTGCCGTAAAAGACCGCGACCAATTCCTTGACCTTGCGTCCCACGCTCAAATCACCGGTGCCCATTTCCCGCAGATTGCGGTCCATATCGGCAAACATGGCATCGAACATGGCTTGTGCCAGGCGGGCGTTTTCCTCCCCCGCTCCCCCTAAACGGCGCATGACCACGAAGGCATGGAGCGCAATCATGTCGAACCGGCCATCCACCGTGTCCGGCACCCCCTGATCCAGGTAAAAGCCTGGGTTTCTGGCCTGGCTAACGACGCATCCATAGAGCTGCTCGCCCGCCTCATCCGGCTTTTTACCAAAAAATTTTTGCCACAGATTCATGATCCCGTTCCGGACCCCGTTACGATTGACATGAAAGGGCCATTAGTGCGAATCTTCGTATGCTGAAGAGCCATCCACCCGGCTGCCAGGCGACCCCTGATTTTAGGATAGTAGGGCCGTGAGAGCTTCGTTTCCACTTAAACATTTGCTTATAGCCGCCGTCGGCGCCTTTTTGCTGACCAGCTGCGATGCCAGGGTCGCTAATCGCGGCAACCTGCCCGATCCCGATCTGCTGGATGATATAGAGGTGGGCAAGGTTAAACGGGGAGAGGTGGCCGAAATTCTGGGCTCGCCGTCTTCCATCGCGCTCTTCAAGGGCGAAAGCTGGTATTATATAAGCGAGACCAACGAGACCTGGGCCTTCTTCGAGCCCGAAGTCAAAAAACGCAAAATCATCGTCATCCGCTTCGACGAAAAGGGCGTGGTCCAGGAGAAAAAGACCTTCGGCCTGGAAAAAGCGCGGGAATTGGAACTGGTCGATCGGGAAACCAAAACAGCCGGACAGGAATTCAGCCTGATCAGGCAACTGTTCAGCAATGTGGGCCGCTTCGAGAAATAAGCAAAAAAACCCAAAAAAAAGACCCGGACATGAATTGTCCGGGCCTAATTTCACCAAATAAGATCAGGCGATGATGGCCAGCAAAAGCAAGGCCACGATATTGACGATCTTGATCATGGGATTGATCGCCGGGCCGGCCGTATCCTTATAGGGATCGCCGACCGTATCGCCGGTGACCGCGGCCATATGGGCATCTGATCCCTTGCCGCCGTGGTTACCGTCCTCGATAAATTTTTTTGCATTGTCCCAGGCGCCTCCGCCCGACGTCATTGACAGGGCCAGGAACAATCCAGTGACGATGGTGCCCAGCAAGAGCGCCCCCAGCGTCGCGAAAGCGGCCTCCTGGCCGTCGATCAGGTTGAAGGCATAATAGACCACCACCGGCGCCAAAACAGGCAACAGAGACGGCACGATCATTTCCTTGATCGCGGCCTTGGTCAGAAGATCGACACAGGTACCGTATTCAGGCTTTCCGGTTCCTTCCATGATGCCCGGAATTTCCTTGAACTGGCGGCGCACTTCGACGACCACCTGCCCGCCGGCCCGGCCGACCGCCTTCATGCCCATGGCGCCAAACAGGAAGGGCAACATGCCGCCCAAAAACAGACCCACCACGACGAACGGATTTTGCAGCTGGAAATCCACCTTAACGTCTTTAAAGAAGAAATCCAGATCCTGGGTGAAGGCGGCGAACAGGACCAGCGCCGCCAATCCGGCCGAACCGATGGCATAGCCCTTGGTCACAGCCTTGGTGGTGTTGCCGACGGCATCCAGGGCATCGGTCGTTTTGCGCACGTCTTCGGGCAATTCCGCCATTTCGGCGATGCCGCCCGCATTGTCGGTCACCGGCCCGAAGGCATCCAGCGCAACGACCATGCCGGCCAGGGCCAACATGGTGGTGGCAGCAATGGACAATCCAAAAAGACCAGCCGTCAAGGAGGCAACAATGATGCCCGCGCAGATGACCACCACCGGCAGGGCGGTGGCTTCCATGGAAACCGCGAGCCCCTGAATGACGTTGGTCCCGTGCCCCGTGGTAGAGGCCTGGGCGATGCTTTTCACCGGGCCATATTCCGTGCCTGTGTAATATTCGGTAATCCAGACGATCAGTCCGGTTACCACCAGACCGGTCAGGGCCGAGATGAAAATATCCATGCCCGTAATGGACTGTCCGCCAAGCACCTTAAAGCTGGCATCGAAGCCCAACTGCCAATGGGTCACCACACCGATCAGCACGGCCGAAAAAATCACGCTGGTGATGAACCCTTTGTAGAGCGCGCCCATAATGCTTTGCGAGGCGCCGAGCTTTACGAAAAAGGTGGAAAGTACCGAGCCGATGATGCAAACGGCGCCAATCAACAGTGGGAAAGTCATCATCAAGGCAACGTCCGAGCCGCTGAACAGAATGGCGCCCAGCAACATGGTGGCGACCATCGTCACCGCGTAGGTTTCGAACAAATCAGCCGCCATGCCGGCGCAATCGCCCACATTATCACCCACATTATCGGCAATAACCGCTGGATTGCGCGGATCGTCTTCGGGGATTCCGGCCTCAACCTTACCCACCAGATCGGCTCCCACATCGGCGCCCTTGGTAAAGATGCCGCCACCCAGACGGGCGAAAATGGAGATAAGAGACGCACCGAAGCCCAAAGCCACCAAGGATTCAAGCAGATGACGCATTCCTTGGCTGTTTGAGGTATCCAGAACATCCAGCAAAATCAGGTAATAGACGGCGACCCCCAAAAGCGCCAGGCCGGCCACCAGAAATCCTGTCACCGCGCCCGACTTGAAGGCGATTTCCAGGCCCGCGCCCAGGCCCTTGGAACGGGCCGCTTCGGCCGTGCGCACATTGGCCCGCACCGAAACATTCATGCCGATATAGCCGGCCGCACCAGACAGGATGGCGCCGATAAAATAACCGATGGCCACCTTCAGCCCCAACGCCAGGCCCAAAAAGATGCCGATGACCACACCGACGACCGCGATGGTACTGTATTGGCGGTTAAGAAAGGCATTGGCGCCTTCCTGGATGGCGGCCGCAAGTTCCTGCATTTTTTCTGTGCCGGCGGGGGCCGACACAACCGAACGCCCGGCGTAAACGCCATACAATAAAGCGAGTACGCCGCAGCCAATAATCAACAGTGATACCTCAGACATTCCGTATAACCCTTATAGGCTTGAATGGACGTGGGGACCCTCAAAGCCAGCGAAGCCGGCGGGGTGGTTTGGTAAGAAAAGCATAGGGACAATGCCAGAAGCCCAATCGCAAAGCAACCTAACCCCTATCAAAAAACAAATTAATGCCCCGGCATTTGGCCCACGGGTGGCGGCTGGGAGCGCTTAGCGGGAGCTGGGAGGCGGCGCGCGGGCACCTGCCCTGTCCAGCATATATTCCTGCAACAGGACCCGGTCCATCAGTCCCTTGCCGATGGCCCGTTCGCCGATAATCAACAGCCGTTCCTTGAGCATGTTCAGATCGGTGGCCTCCTTGCGGGCCAGGAAGCGGGGGAAATACCCATGCAGATCGCGGAACATGGCGTCTTTTAATTTGGGCAGAAGTTTGCGCAATTTGCGTGACCGTTTGCGGTCTGTTTCCAGATTGAGCGACATCTGCAATTTGGCGGCAATGCGGTCCCCCTGGATGATCGGCACGACCAGAGGCTCCATGGCCAGGAAACGGGGCGGCTTCTTATCTTTTTTGGCGGTGGGCCGCTTTTTCGCCCCCGGGGTCTCGACGATTTCCTCATCGGGGGCGAAGGGGCCCATTTCAAAATGCTGTAAGACGCCGGCCACGCCGCCGGCGATCAGCAAAAAGGCCGCGATGATGATAACCAGAATTTTAGGCATGGAACGGACCTTTTTTTGTCACGCCGGTCAAACGGGGCGCCATGGCAGTATAATCCCCTTCATATTTTCTGGGCAATAATTTCAAAAATGCCTGTAACCGGTGTCAGTCAGATCAAGGGCCGCACCCTCCCCATCAAGCACCCGCACCCCCGGGCCGGCCTTTATGGTGCCGATTTTGCAAATGCTCAGGGAACCGGACTGATCGGTCAATGACCAGGCGGCCAGTTCCGCTTCTTCTTTCGGCGGGACGCTAAACAGCAATTCGAAATCATCGCCTCCGGTGATCAGCCCCTCCAATCCGGCCAGCCCCATATCGAGCGCGCGCCGGGCGGCGGGGGATAAGGGGATGAGCCCACCCTCGGCCTCCGCGCCCAGGCCGGAAGCCTCGCAGAGATGGCCCAAATCAGATACCAGCCCATCGGACAGATCGATGGCGCTGTTGGCCAGCCCCGTCAGCCGTCGGCCCAAATCAAGCCGCGGGCGGGGAACCTGAAAGCGCGAAATAAGGAATTCGCGATCATCGGCGGGCAATTCCTTTAAGCCACCTTTGCGGGCCAGAAGGCCCAAAAACCCATCGCCGATGGTGCCCGACACCCAGATGCCATCTCCCTGCCGGGCGCCCGAACGGCGCAAGGCGCGCCCCTTCTCCACCTTGCCCATGGCCGTCAGGCTGAAGCTGAGGGGGCCATTGGTGGCAACCGTATCGCCGCCGATCAAATTTATGCCGAACAATGCCTGATCGGTCTCCAGCCCACCGGCGAAACCTTCCATCCAGGCCACATCCCAATCTTCGGGCAGGGCCAGGTTCAATGTGTACGCCCAGGGCATGGCGCCCATGGAAGCAAGATCGGAAAGGCTGACACGGAGCAATTTTGCGGCGATGAGCGGGGCCGGATCGTCGGGGAGAAAATGCACACCGCTGATGAGGCTGTCCGTGCTCACCACCAGATCATCGCCGTCCTCCATACCCAGCACGGCGCCGTCATCGCTTAGCCCCAAGGCGCCGGGCTCTTTGCTGGCCAAAGGCGCCAGAAAGCGGTGGATCAGTTCAAATTCGCCGGGCCGGGCGTTCACTTGTCCGCCTCCGGCTCCTCACTATTTTCATTCGAAGTGGGTGGGCGCAATATTTTGCCCAGCCGGTCGAGAACGCCGTTCACCAGCTTGGGTTCGTTGCCGCCATGGAAGGCATGGCACAATTCCACATATTCATCGACGATCACGGCCAGGGGCAGACGGGGCCGGTAGGCCAACTCCCAGGCGCCGGCCCGCAAGATTGTCCTGAGAACCTTATCCAGGCGCGCATTTTCATTATCAGGAGCCAAGGCCCCGACCAGCATCTCGTCCAGCTTTGCTTTGTCTTCGGTGACGCCCCGGATCAATTCGACGAATTTGCGGCGGTCGGCCTCGGCCAGTTTTTCGTTGCCCGCCGCCGCCCAGCGATGTTCGAGAAAATCCTCCAGGATCTGATCCAGGGCGGCGCCGCTGATTTCGATTTCATAGAGGCTTTGCACGGCGGCCAAACGGGCGGAGCTGTTGGCCGCGTGCGGGCTTTCCCCGCTGAGTGCGGTACCGGCAGTCATCGCGAGGCTGGCAGGAACTGGTCCTTGAGCTCCATCATGCGCAGGCAGGCGGTGGCTGCCCGGCCGCCAATATCGCGCTGCTTCACATCGGCCCGTTCCCAGGCCTGATCCCGGTTTTCACAAGTCAGGATGCCAAACCCATGGGGGGCCTGTTCCTCGATGGTGAAATTCATCAAGGCGTGGCTCACCTCGCGGCAGATATGTTCGTAATGGTCTGTTTCGCCGCGGATGACGCAGCCCAAGGCGACATATCCATGATAGACCCGCTCCGCGGCACCCCCTTTGATGGCTTGCGTCGCGAATTTGATTGCCGCGGGTATTTCAAACACGCCGGGAACGGCGATACGTTCACAATCCACGCCGGCGGCTTCAAGAACCGCTTCGGCGCCTTTTGCCAGACTGTCGGCAACATCTTCGTAAAAACGCGCCTCGACGATCAAGACCAGGGGCCTTTCAGCCATTTTCCTTATTCCTCACCTTCAAGTTTGTAATGAAAGTTTTCCAGATCGATCCCCCGCCGTTCGGCAATGCTCAGGCCATAACCCTTGAGGCCGATGATCTCGCGGTCACTGTTGGACAGCAGGATCATCTCCTTGATGCCCAGATCAAGCAGAATTTGGGCGCCGACGCCGTATTCGCGGAGCAATGGCGCGCTGGGGGATGGCTTTTCACGATGGGCCTTGATGCGCACCGACACGGATTCGGGGCTAGGCGAGCGGATCATAACGATGGCGCCCCGCCCTTCCTTGGCGATGATCTGCATGGAGCGGTGCAGCGACATTGACCTGCGCACCGAGAAAATATCCTCAAACATGTTAAAAGAATGCATGCGCACCAACACCGGTCCCGGCGTCGACACATCGCCCCGGACCAGGGCCAGATGCTCCGCCTTGGAGGCCACATTATTATAGACAATGGTCCTGAAATCACCCGCATCCACATTGGTCAGGGAGGTTTCCACTCCGGCGTTGACGATGCGGTCATTTTCCAGGCGGAAGGCGATCAGATCGGCGATGGTGGCGATTTTTAACCCGTGATGCTGGGCGAAGGTGATGAGGTCCGGCAGGCGCGCCATGGTCCCGTCATCTTTCATGATCTCACAGATCACGCCGGCCGGATAAAGGCCCGCCAGGCGTGACACATCGACCGCCGCCTCGGTATGTCCGGTGCGCACCAAGACGCCGCCTTCCCGCGCAATCAGGGGAAAGACGTGCCCCGGAGAGTGGATGTCGTCTTTGCCCTTGCTGGAATCGATGGCGCAGGCGATGGTGCGCGCCCGGTCGGACGCAGAGATGCCGGTGGTCACCCCCTCGCGAGCCTCGATGGACAACGTGAATGCGGTCTGCAGGCGCGTATCGTTTTCCGGCGACATGAGCGACAGCCCCAGTTCCTCGACCCGCTCGCCGGTCAGGGAAAGACAGATCAGGCCACGCCCATTGGTGGCCATGAAATTAACCGCATCGGGCGTAGCCATCTGGGCGGGTATGACCAGATCGCCTTCGTTCTCCCGGTCTTCGTCATCGACCAGAATGAACATGCGCCCGTTGCGCGCGTCCTCAATGATCTCCTCGACGGACGACAGATATTCAGAATTGGGCACGCTTCCTCCTCAGCTTTTCCCCAAGATGCGCGCAACATAGCGCGCCAACAGATCGATTTCCAGGTTAACCCGTTGACCAATTTTGGAACTGCCGAAACTGGTTTCCTGTTGGGTATGGGGAATGATGTTTACGCCAAAACGGTTATCCACCACTTCATTGACCGTCAGCGACACTCCGTCAAGGGCGACCGAGCCTTTTGGCGCGATCAAATGCATAAGGTTCCCGGGCGCTTCGAACTCATAGCGGAGTGAATCCCCCTCGGGCTGGCAATCGGAGATCAGGGCCACGCCATCCACATGGCCGGAAACCAAATGCCCGCCAAGTTCGTCGGCCAGTTTCAAGGCGCGCTCGAAGTTGACTGCCGTGCCTTCCTGCCAATCGCCCAAGATGGTTTTTTGCAAGGTCTCGGCCGAGGCATCGACGGCGAACCAGCCCGGCCCTTTTTCGGTGACCGTCAGACAGGCTCCGGAACAAGCAATCGAGGCGCCGATATCGATCCCATCCGCGTCGTAGCCTGTATTAAATTCAAACCGCGTATCACCGTCCTGGCGGATGGATTTGACGCTCCCCAAATCGCTGATGATGCCCGTAAACATTTATGGTCCCTCGTTCCGCCGGCGATAGATTTCCATTTTATCCGGCCCCGCTTCGGTGCCGGTTATAAATTCGAAAGCGGGCATACCCGCCAGACTGGCCAAGCCTAAATCACCCACGGCCGCGATTCCATCCCCCCCCATCACCGTGGCCGCCCGGAACCAGGCCAGTTGATCCACCAGTTCCGCTTCCATCATGGAAGCCGCCAGCCGCCAGCCCCCTTCCACCAGAACGCGGGTCAGGCCGCGCCCGCCCAATTCGACGGCGGCCCATTCCAGGTCCGGGCGGCCATCTTCGTTAGGCGGTGCATAAATCACATTGACACCGGCCTCAATTAGCGCTTCTTCGCGCGACCTATCCTGGGGCTGGACGGCCAGCACCCAGGTGGGTATCTGGTCCGCTTCGGCCACCAGGTGACTGCCCAAAGGCAATTCCAGATTGGCATCCAGGACAATGCGCGGACCCGACCGGTCCTCCATGCCCGGCAGCCGGCAGGTAAGGCGTGGATTATCGGCCAGGGCGGTGGCCAGACCGATCATCACCGCGTCATGTTCGGCCCTGAGCAAATGACCCAGCGCCCGGGCTTTCTCGCCCGTGATCCACTGGCTTTCCCCATCCCGGGTGGCGATGCGGCCATCCAGGGTGCTCGCCGTCTTGAGGGTGAAGAAGGGCCGCCCTTCATGGGCGCGCATGAAATAGCCTTCATTGATTTCCCTGGCCTTCTCCACCCCCAGGCCGGTCTCTACTTCGATGCCCGCATCCGCCAGGCGCTTGACACCTCCACCGGCGACGCGCTCGTCCGGATCTTCAATGGCCGCGACAACGCGGGCGATGCCGGCCCCAATTAAAGCCTCTGTGCAAGGCGGCGTACGGCCATGATGGTTGCAGGGCTCCAGAGTAACATAAGCCGTCGCCCCCTTGGCCCTCTCGCCGGCGCGGGCCAGGGCCTCAGTCTCCGCATGGGGCCGGCCGCCCGGCTGGGTCCAGCCGCGCCCCACCACTTCCACGCCATGGGCAATGACGCAGCCGACGGCCGGATTGGGCCAGACCCGGCCCAGACCCCGCCGGGCTAGTCCCAAGGCGGCCTCCATATGAGCCAGGCCGATGTTGGGGTTGGTCACTCTTGTTCGTCACTAAGGGAGCCCACGAAATCCTCGAAATCCTTGGCTTCGCGGAAGTTCCGGTAGACCGAGGCGAAGCGCACATAGGCGACCATATCCAGATCGGCCAGCACATCCATGACAATCTCGCCGATCACCTTGGAGGGGACTTCTGATTCCCCCAGACTTTCCAGGCGCCGCTGGATGGAATTGACGATGCGTTCCACCTGATCGGGATCGACCGGGCGCTTGCGCAAGGCAATGCGCAAGGAACGCGCCAGCTTGTCCCGGTCAAAGGGCTCTTTTTTATCGAGCTTCTTGATGATCGTCAGTTCGCGAAGCTGAACCCGCTCGAAGGTTGTCCAACGGGCTGAGCAGGCGGGACAGGACCGGCGGCGGCGGATCGCCGCATTGTCATCCGTTGGGCGCGAATCCTTCACCTGTGAATCATTGTGACCGCAAAAAGGGCAACGCATGGCTTATGGTCCTTCCTCGGGTCTCTATCCCGAATTCTCGGCTTGGTAAATGGGAAAACGCCGGCATAATTCAATGACTTCCCCGCGCGCCTCGCCCTCGGGCCCGGCATTGGCAGCGGCGTTTTCTGGGTTTTTGGACAGTCCAATCAGGACTTGGCTGATCATCTCGCCGATCTGGTTGAATTCACCCGGACCGAAGCCCCGCGTGGTGCCCGCCGGAGTGCCCAGACGGATGCCGGACGTAATGGTCGGTTTTTCCGGATCGAAGGGAATGCCGTTCTTGTTACACGTCATACCGGCCCGCTCCAGGCTTTCCTCGGCCTGCTTGCCGGTCAGCCCCATGGGGCGGAGATCGACCAGAACCAGATGGGTATCGGTGCCGCCCGAAACGATATCGCAGCCACGCTCCGCCAGCACGGCGGCGAGGGTCTTGGCATTGTCCACCACCGCCCCGGCATAGGCCTTGAAATCCGGCCTGGAGGCTTCCCCAAAAGCCACCGCCTTGGCCGCAATCACATGCATCAGGGGCCCACCCTGCAGGCCCGGGAATATGGCCGAATTGATCTTTTTACCCAGATCCTCGTCATTGCTCAAAACCATGCCGCCCCGGGGGCCGCGCAGGGTCTTGTGGGTGGTGGTGGTCACCACCCTGGCATATTCCATGGGATTG
>CAZBQG010000023.1:0-10676 GCA_964493945.1 uncultured Rhodospirillaceae bacterium | reverse complement strand
GGTGAGCACCGCCCGCCACCAGCCCGGCGAAATGGGCCATATCCACCACCAGGGAGGCCCCCACCTCGTCGGCAATGTCTTTAAATTTGGCGAAATCAATGATCCGGGGATAGGCTGAGCCGCCGGCCATGATGATCTTGGGGCTGTGTTCCCGGGCCAAATCCCGGACCTGGTCGTAATCGATCAAATGATCATCGGGCCGCACCCCGTATTGCACGGCGTTGAACCATTTTCCCGACAGGTTGGGCTTGGCCCCATGGGTCAGATGCCCGCCGGCGGCCAATGACAGGCCCAAAATAGTTTCGCCCGGCTTCATCAAGGCCATCATCACCGATTGATTGGCCTGGGAGCCCGAATGGGCCTGCACATTAACGTAAGCGCAGCCAAACAAAGCGCGGGCGCGTTCTTGGGCCAGGCTTTCCGCCTGATCCACATATTCGCAGCCGCCATAATAACGCCGCCCGGGATAGCCTTCGGCGTATTTGTTGGTCATCACCGATCCCTGGGCCTGAAGCACGGCGCGGGACACGATATTTTCAGACGCGATTAGCTCGATCTGATCTTGCAGGCGGCCCAGCTCGCCATTGATGGCGCTGGCGATGGCCGAATCGCTTTCGCTCAGATCTTCGGTGAAGAAGCGGTCATAGGCGGCTGAATTGTTTTTGCTATTGGCTTCGGCGAGAGACATGCAGGCGGGACCTTTCGTTCAGGTGAATTAGGGCTGGGACAGTTTGGCGACACGCCTGGTGTGACGCCCGCCCTCGCTTTCGGTGGTAAGAAAAATATGCAGACAATCCCTGGCCATATCAGCATCCAAAAAGCGCCCGCCGAAAACAATGACGTTAGCGTCATTATGTTGACGTGCCAGTTCGGCCGTGTTGGTGTCATGAACCAGGGCGGCTCTTATTTCGGGGTAGCGGTTGGCCGCCATGCTCATGCCGATGCCGGAGCCGCATATCAGCACCCCTTGTTCGGCCTGCCCCTCCTGGAAGGATTTGGCCAAAGCCTGGGCGTAATCTGGATAATCCACCGAATCATCGCTATGAGTGCCCAGATCAAGCACTTCATAGCCCTTGGCGGCCAGGTCCTGAGCCAGAATTTGCTTCAACTCGAAACCTCCGTGATCGCAGGCCAGGGCAATTGGTTTTGCGGGCAATTTCAAGGAATCTCCAAAAATCCCGTCTCAAATACCATATATCGATAGCCAATGCCAAGCAAACACAACCCTTCGCCCCTTGGATATACTGACCCCATTGACCGGGGGGGCCACCTTGCCCATAAAGTAAACGCTAAAGGGGACCGCCTGGGCCATGATCACCGTTGAAAATCTGACCAAAAACTATGGCGGCGTCGCCGCGCTGGAAGGCTGCGGCCTGACCATCGAAGAAGGAACCATCACCGGCCTGATCGGCCCCAACGGGGCTGGCAAAAGCACCTTGTTCGATATTATCGCCGGCGCCCAGGCACCCGATGGCGGGCGCGTTCACTACACCGGGCAGGACATTACCGGTATGGCGCCCTACCGCCTGTTCCATTTAGGTCTGGTCCGCACCTTTCAGGTGCCCCATGAATTCGCCGCCATGAGCGTGCGGGAAAACCTGATGCTGGCCTTCCCCGGCCAGAACGGTGAGAATCTGTTCACCGCCTGGCTGCGCCCCGGGATGGTCGCCGCCCAGGACAATCAAGCCCGGGCCAAGGCGGGCGAGGTGATGGAGTTTCTTAAATTAAGCGAAGTGGGTGATCTGCCCGCGGGCGCCCTGTCGGGGGGTCAGAAAAAACTTCTGGAGTTGGGCCGCACCATGATGTGTGACGCCACCATGGTGCTCCTGGATGAGCCGGGCGCCGGCGTCAACCCGACGCTCATGGGGGCGCTGAGGGATGCCATTTTACGGCTCAACCGGGAGCGGGGGTACACATTCTGTATCATCGAACATGACATGGATCTGGTGGCGGCCATGTGCGATCCGGTGATTGTATTGTCCCAGGGCAAAGTGCTGGCCCAGGGAAGCTGGGCCGAAATCCGCGCCGATCAGACCGTGCTGCAAGCCTATTTCGGTAGCGCCCAACCATGAGCGCCTTGCTGGAAATTAACGCCTTGCGCGGCGGATACGGCGAGGTGGATATCCTGAACGGGGTGGATTTGGAACTTCAGGCGGGCCAAATCTCGGTGATCATCGGGCCTAACGGGGCGGGTAAATCAACCTTGATGAAATCCCTGTTTGGCCTCATCCGGGTGCGGGGCGGCAGAATTTCTCTGGGCGGTCAGGAAATCTCCAACCGCCGCCCCCACCAAATCGCCCGTCTGGGGCTCAGTTATGTGCCTCAGGAAAACAACACTTTCCCTTCCATGACCGTCGAGGAAAATCTGGAGATCGGCGCATTCCTCATGAGAGACGGTATGGATATAAACCGCCAGCGCATTTTCGATCTGTTCCCCCCCCTGGCCCAATTGCGAAAACGCATCGCCGGCACAATGTCGGGTGGTGAGCGCCAGATGCTGGCCATGGGCCGGGCCCTCATGCTGGAGCCCAAATTATTGCTGTTGGACGAGCCGACGGCCGCCCTCTCGCCGGCCTACGCGCAGGAAACCTTCTACCATATCCAGACGATCCGGGCCGCCGGCGTGACGGTGCTGATGGTCGAACAAAATGCCATGCAGGCCCTGGCCATTGCCGACCGGGGTGTGGTCATGGTCATGGGCGAGGTACGATTTTCGGGTGGGGCCCAGGAAATCATGGCCAACCCCGAGGTGGCCGAAATGTATCTGGGCCAGCGGGGAACAGAATGATCGCCGAGCTGCTTCAATTGCTGGTCTTTGGCGTGGTCTTGGGATCCATCCTGGCGCTGGGTGCCATCGGGGTTTCGCTGATTTTCGGTATTTTGCGGTTCGCCCATTTCGCCCATGGCGACATGATGACGCTGGGCGCCTATTTCGCACTTTTCTTCGTGGCCAATATGGGCCTGGCACTGTATCTGGCCATACCCCTGGCCATGTTGGGCGCGGGCCTTGTGGCGATCCTCCTCGATCAGTTGGTTTATAAGCGCCTGCGCCGGACGGCCCCGGTCATTTTGCTCATCTCGTCCTTCGGCATGGCTTTGGTTTTGCGCGCCGTGGTGCAATTGGTCTGGGGCCCAAAAAACATGACCTATGAAGATGGGATCAGCCTGCCTTATGTGGTCGGCGATGTGCGCATTCAGCCCGATCACCTGATCATTGTTGGCGGTGCAATTATTTTAGTGGTGGGCTTCCATCTGTTCCTCAAGTTGAGCCCCATGGGCAAGGCCATGCGCGCCCTTGCCGACAATATGGACCTGGCCCGCATCAGCGGCATCGAAACCGAAAAAGTGGTCATGTGGACCTGGTTGATCGGCGGCGGACTGGCGGCGGCGGCGGGGATTTTTCTGGTTCTGGATACGCGCCTCAATCCGCAGCTCGGCTGGAATCTTCTACTGCCGGTCTTCGCCGCCACCATCGTCGGCGGCATCGGGCGGCCCTATGGGGCCATCGCCGGCGGGCTGATCATTGGGCTCTCGGCTGAATTTTCCACTTTGTTCATTGAGCCGGTCTATAAGCCCGCCGTTGCCTTCGCCATCATGGTCCTGGTCTTGATTTTCCGCCCGCAAGGCGTCTTTCGGGGGCAAAGTTGATGGAGCTTTCGGGCCTGGCCAGTTACGGGATTTTCTTTCTTACTTTTGTTACCATTTATGGAGTGCTGGCCCTGGCGCTCAATCTGCAATGGGGGCTTTGCGGGCAGTTCAATATCGGCATCGCCGGTTTTTTCGCCCTCGGCGCCTACACCACGGCCATCGTCACCACGGCTCCCAATCCGGCTCATTTGGGTGGCTTCGGATTGCCTTTCGTGGTTGGCCTGATCCTGGCCATGGGGATGTCCGGGCTATTGGCCTTGCTGATCGGGCTGATCACCATGCGGCTGCGTACCGATTATCTGGCCATCGCCACCATCGGCATCGCCGAAATTGTGCGGCTGGTCCTGAAAAATGAAGAGTGGCTGACCAACGGTGTACGCGGCATCCCGGCCATCCCCCGCCCCCTGGAGGGCCCCTTCGCCTTTTTGCTGGTCGCGCTTTTTATTTTGGGAATCACATATGTTTCCCTGGAGCGGGCCCGGCAGGCACCCTGGGGGCGCGTTCTCAGGGCCATCCGGGAAAATGAAGACGGGGCTCGGGCCGCGGGCAAACACGTCACCGGGTTCCGCTTACAGGCCTTCGTTCTGAGCTCAGCCTTCATGGGTTTGGGCGGTGCCTTGTTCGCCCATTTTTTCGGCTTCATCAGCCCCGAGGCTTTTTTGCCGGAACTGGCCACCTTCCTGGTCTGGGTCATGCTCATCGCCGGTGGCAGCGGAAACAATTCCGGTGCCCTCCTTGGCGCCCTGGCCATCTGGCTGATCTGGTCGGGCTCGGAGCTGATCACCTCGACCCTGCCGCCCGACATGGTAACCCAGGGCGGCGCACTCAGATTGTTGCTCATCGGCGTGCTGATCCAACTGATCTTGCTCTTCCGCCCGGCCGGAATTTTGCCAGAGAAACTGGATTAGATGATGGACCACGACCTTCCTTACGCCCTGCCGCCCAACCCAAATACCTGCCCGCCGTCATTCGCAATGCCGCCCGGAGCCTGCGACACCCATTTCCATGTCTTCGGCCCGCCGGACCGGTTTGCACTCCGAATGCTCCGCCCATCCATAAAATAGTCAGGCACGCATTGACCCGCCCGGTCAGGTTCTTGGGAAATTTTTGGGCAATGGCGGCATAGGCGGTCAGGAACATGGGTCCAAAATCCAAAAAGCATCCAGGAAATTTTGGCTGCCGCCTGCCTTTGCAGCGAAAGCATGGCGAGGGCCGCCATAAACCCGAAAATGCACCAGATAACAAAAGTCATGGACGAAATGCCCATGCGGTTCAGCCGGGTGGCAATGTAGCCGCCGGCCGGCACGCTGATCACCGTGGTCGTGGCAACGGCGAACAGCATGGAGGCTACCTCTCCCCGGTCGAATCCGGCCACATCGCGGAGCCACGGACCGGACCACAGAGTCTGGATGCCAGCATAGGTGCCGGTGGATACCGTCAAGAGCGGTGCAAATCGCCAATATTCATGACTGGCAAATACGGTCTTAGCCCGCTGGGTTGCTTTTTAAAACTTTCGCCGCTGGAACTTATTCTGCCCTTTGGTACCACGGCGAAAATCACTAGCCCGATGAGGGCGCAAAGTGCCGAAACCAGCAAAACCACCCCCCGCCAATCCGTAAATTCAAGGGAGATTTCGACAGGCCAAGTGCCCATCTTCAGCCCGACGCCACCCGCCGCCAGGCCCAGACCGTTCAGGAATGGCAACCGGTCGCCCAGAAAAAACTGGGAAAAGGCCTTAAAGGCGACGGCCATGGCGGAGGCAACGCCCATGCCGATCAATGCCCGGCCCAAAATTAAAGTGGGAACGTCCGGTGCCTGGGAAAATAAAGCCCCACCCGCCGCCGTTATGAAAAGAAGCATGACGCCGACGTGCCTCGGGGCAAACCGGTCGAGGGCCAGGCCCACCGGAAGTTAGGCCAGGAGCGAGGCCAGAAAGAAGGCACTGGTCAACACGCCAAGATCGGTCGCACTGGCATTCAGTTCGGCAGCGATATCGGGCCCGATAACCGAATTGATCGAGTGGAAAATCGACGCAATCAAATAGCCGAGGGCGAACGGGGTGAAAACTTTAAAAACAAGGTAGTTCATGGATGATGCCGCCTCAGCCCGTAGCTACACACCGTCAAGCAGTTCAGCCCATTCTTCCAGCATCTGTTCCTGGCCGTTGGTGATATGGACGGAAAACTCATTAAAGCCCAGGTCGCGCAAAGCGCGCACCCTGTCCTGCAATTCCTCCCGAGGGCCGGTGAAGCTGGTGGCGCGAATCAGATCGCCGTTGATCAAGGCCTCTTCTTCCGGCCGGAGGAACATCAAATGGCCCCGGTGAACACTGAGATAGCGGGCATCCTCGGGCGTGTAGCTGGCATAGAGTTCCTTGTAGCGTTCGAATGTGGGCTTCAGATGATCGGGCACGACGCTCAGGCCCAGGCTGCCAAAGGCGTCCGCTTCCACCAGATCGTGGAAGATCATGGCCGCCGTCGGCCCCACCTGTAATTTGGCACGGGGGCTGTCATAGGCTTCCCCTTCGCCCAGAATGCAGCCAGTGATCTGAACCGTACTATGCAGATCGCCTGGATCGCGCCCGGCTTCGGTCCAGGCCGCTTGCATATCTTCGTAAGCCGCCTGGGTGCGCGGCATATCCCGGCCGGGGATCAGCCAGTTGATGCCAAGCTCGGCGGCCAGACGCCTTCCTTTCGGGCCGAAGGCGCTGAAATAGATGGGAATCTCATCGGTCGTATTGATCAGTTCCAGGTCCGGATTGAGGAATTTGATCTTGTGGGTTTTGCCCTCGAATTCCCATTCCACGGTCTTGCGTTCCAGAAGGCTGCGGACGATCTGGATATATTCCTTGGTGTCGGCCAGCTTCATGGCGCCCACACCCATGGTGCGCCTGGCCGTGAAACCAGTAGCGACACCGAAGGTAATTCGTCCGGGCGCCAGACTGCCCAGCGAGGCAAGCGCGTTTGCTGTGACCGGTGCGATGCGGTTGGACGGGATGAGCACCCCCGTCGCCAGCTTGATCTTGATGGTTTCCATGGCCGCCGCCGCCATGGCCACGAAGGGGTCGGCATTGAGAAGCTGGGTGTCGAAGAACCAGGCCCGGGAGAATCCCAGTTCCTCGGCCCGTTTCACCACCTTCCACGAATCCGATGCGGTCGCCAGATTGATCGCGTAATCCATAGGCCGCCCCTTGCTCTCTTTTTATTTTGGTTCAAACACCCGGATGGTGACGATCTTGCCGTCCTTGATTTCCCAATGGGCATAGGTGCCGGCAACATCGCCCGCCTTATCGAAATTCTGTGGGCCCGACGCCCCCACATAGTCGATATCCTTGCCTTCGGCCAACAGTTTCTTGGCCTTGGCGAATTGGCCTGGCAGCACTTTGACGCCCGGTGGATTGGCAATGGAGCGGAGCGCATCCCGCATCGCTTTTGACTTGTTGGAGCCAGCTTTCTGGGCGGCCAGAGCCATTAAGATAGTGGCGTCATAGGCCGAATCGATGAAGGGTTTGGGCGGTAACTGGCCGAATTTTGCCTCATAGGCCTGCTGAAAAATAACGCTGGCCCGGCCCACGGCCTGAGGTGCCGTGGCAAAAGATCCGTTGAGATATTTGGCACCGATGGATTTTATGATTTCCGGCGCCTTCATGCCGTCGGTGAAAACGAATTTGGAGAAGAAACCACCCTGGAGGGACTGCTTGAGGATGGGAATACCGTCTTCGGGGTAGGAAATCAGCAACAGAGCCTGGGCCTTGCCCCGCGCCGTCTTTTGCAGCTCGCCCCGGTAGGAGGCCTGTTTTTCCTCAAAACCCACCGATTGGACAACCTTGCCGCCCGCCTTGGAAAAGGCGCCGGCGAAGGAATCGGCCAATCCTTTTCCATAATCATTATTGACGTAAAAAATAGAAATACTTTTCAGTTTTTTTCCCTTGGCCAATTGGGCCAGGGCAATGCCCTGCACCGCATCGGTGGGCACGGTGCGAAAGAGAAAATCATTATCCTTGAGCCCGGTGATTTCAGGCGAGGTGGAGGCGCTGGAAATCTGCACGATGCCATCTTTGGCGCTGACAGTCGAGGCGACGGGGATGGTCACGCCGCTCGACAGCGCGCCGATCAACCCATGGACGCCTTCGATAGAGACCAGTTTCTTGGCCGCGTCCACGCCCGCCTGGGGTGCGGTCTGGGTATCGCCCACGGCCAGGCTCACCTTGTCCCCATTGACGCCGCCGGCCCGGTTGATCTCATCAATGGCCAGCTTGACGCCGTTGAACGAGCTTGCCCCATAAGCCTGCAAGCCCCCGGTCATGGGCATCAGCGCTCCCAGCTTCAATCCTTCGGCCCGGGCAGGACTGGTGGCGGAAGCCGCCAGGAAAAACGCGGCGCTCAATAGCTCAACGCCAAAACGGGTTAGCCTCATCATCTGTCTTTCTCCTTCTTATTCAGCCATCTGCTTGGCGATCACATATTCAAGTTTGCGGATGGCGGTCCGCTCCAGCATCTGCTTGGAGGCGCGGCGGTCGCCGACCAAGGAGATTTCGATGCGGGTGACGGGATCGACGGCGATGACCTTGACATAGTTGCCCTGGACGATGAATTCGAACAGCACTTCGCCCAAACTGACTTCTCCGCCGGCCATTCCCTGTTCTCCGCTCTTGCGCTCAATATGCTTCAACGGTGATTATATAGCATGGATCGATTTCACTGGAGGGAATGATGGGCTTGGGAAGTTTTCCGACAACGCGTATGCGGCGCAACCGCCGGGAGGGCTGGCTGCGCCGCCTGGTGGCCGAGAACAACCTGACGCCGGACGATTTCATCGAACCGCTGTTCTTCATGGAAGGCAGCAATACGAGCGAAGATATCTCCTCCATGCCTGGCATCCAGCGCCACAGCGTCGATCGTCTGGTGGATGTGGCGGGCCAAAGCTTGGATCTGGGCATTCCGGCCATCGCCCTTTTTCCCGAAATCGATCCCGCCCTCAAGACCCCGGATGCCAAGGAAGCCCTCAATCCGGACAATCTGGTTTGCCGCGCAATCCGGGCAATCAAGGAGGCCCATCCCGATCTGGGAATCATTTGTGACGTGGCCCTGGATCCCTTCAATAGCGACGGCCATGACGGGCTCGTCCAGGACGGCTATGTAGTGAATGACGAATCGCTGGGGATTTTGTGCGGGCAGGCCCTGGTTCAGGCGGCGGCGGGTTGCGATGTGATCGCGCCTTCGGACATGATGGATGGCCGGGTGGGCGCCATCCGGGCTGCCCTGGATGGCGCCGGCTGGGACGATGTGGCGATCATGGCCTATGCCGCCAAATACGCTTCGGCCTTTTATGGACCCTTCCGCGATGCCATCGGCTCGACCGCCACGCTCAAGGGAGACAAGAAGACCTATCAGATGGACCCGGCCAATACGGACGAAGCATTGCGGGAGGTGGAGCTGGATATCGCCGAGGGCGCCGACATGGTGATGGTCAAGCCCGGTATGCCTTATCTGGATGTGGTTCGCCGGGTAAAAGAGCGCTTCGGCGTGCCTACCTTCGCCTATCAGGTGAGCGGCGAATACGCCATGCTCAAGGGCGCGGCGGTTCAGGGTTGGCTGGATAATGACAAAGTGATCCTGGAAGCCCTGATAGGTTTCAAACGGGCCGGAGCCAATGGCGTTCTCACCTATTTTGCCAGCGAGGCGGCCAGGCTTTTAAGGTCCGGCTGATGGGGGGTCGGTGTCACCTAAGTTTGTACATCTGGCAGGGGCCCCTATATTGACAAACAGGCGTCTATAATAGGACAAGTAGGGGCACAGCCGCATGAAGTGGCTGAGCGCTCGTGATGCAATGAGGGGTAAGCAAATAATTCTCGTTTTTAATTTCAGGGACATGGCCTTCAAGCCAGCAAAAGGTCCCAGCATTTAGGATTGCCGGATGTTTTTCATCATAGGATTCGTCGTGGTTTCCGGCAGTGTAGCTGGCGGCTATGTTGCCCTCGGCGGCCATTTGGATGTGCTTTGGCAACCCTTTGAGTTCCTCATCATCGGCGGCGCGGGTGTAGGCGCCTTTTGATTTCCAATACCAAAGCGGTCATCAGCGATACCGTCGGCTCCCTTGGCAAGGTGTTCAAGGGGCCTCAATACGACGAAGAAGCCTTTCTCGAATTATTGAATTATTGAGCGTGCTCTATTCGGTCTTTCGTCTGGCCAAGACCAAGAGCGATCTGGCCCTCGAGGCTCATGTGGAAAATCCAGAGGAAAGCTCTATTTTTCAGAAATTCCCGACCTTTACCGATAATCATCACGCGGTGGAGTTCCTGTGTGATTACCTGCGTCTTTTGACCCTGGGGGCCAGCACATCCCACGAAGTCGAGGCGGTAATGGATCAGGAGCTGGAAACCCGCCACAATGAGGATCACGATGTTTTCGGCGCGGTCGCCGTCATGGGCGATGGCTTTCCCGCCTTTGGTATCGTCGCCGCCGTGCTGGGTGTGATCCACACCATGGGTTCCATCACCGAGCCGCCCGAGATTCTGGGCCATCTCATCGGCGGCGCCCTGGTGGGAACCTTTTTCGGTATTCTCATATCCTATGGAATGGTCGCCCCCATGGCCCAAATAATCGAGAAAGTTTCCGCTGCGGATTCCAAATATCTGGAATGCATCAAGGTGGGAATCGTTGTCCATATGCAGGGCTACGCCCCCCAGGTTTCGGTCGAATTCGCGCGTAAGGTTCTGGCCTCGGATGTACGGCCCAATTTCACCGACACCGAAGAACATGTTTCCAATATTCCGTCCGATTAGACCATTGGATTAGGTAAAAAGGATCATGGCAGACGGCGACACACCATCGATTTTCATAAAAAAGGTCAAAAAAGTCTCGGGCGGCCATCATGGTGGTGCTTGGAAGATCGCCTATGCCGATTTCGTGACCGCCATGATGGCCTTCTTTCTGCTGTTATGGCTTTTGAATTCGGTCACCCAGGAGCAATTGGAGGGGATCTCCAACTATTTCGCGCCGGCCAGCCTGTCGGCGACCAATTCGGGC
>CAZBQG010000022.1:0-26594 GCA_964493945.1 uncultured Rhodospirillaceae bacterium | reverse complement strand
GCCGAAGCTTTCTTCCATAACCTCACGTGTTGCACTTGATTTGAGAATCCAGCGCCTCCTGAAATACTGTTAAAGGCATCCTCGAGTCGGGCTTGCGTCTCTTTCAACATCTCTTCCGCCTGTTTCCTCTCGGTGATGTCACCATAGAATTGGATGGTGCTGCCGTCCGCTAACCTGTTCTCGCGGACATGAAGCCACCTGCCGTGCCTTTGAATTTCGGCATCCTGGAACTTCTGTTGATGGTTCTTCATACGCTGCTCGACCCATTCATCCTCCTTCCCTTTCGCCTGATTTATTTCACCGCTTTTCAAGCGTTCACGAACGAATTTCTTATATGTCATACCTGGGCGTAACAGGTCGGATGATGTCGGCTGTAGTTTCTGAAACCGCTCGTTGGTCATGACGAAGCGGTCCTCGGCGTCCCAAAAGACGATGCCTTCCGGGGCTTCGTCCAAAGCTTGAATAAACCTTGCCTGGTTCTCCTCCGCCAGTTTGCGCTCGGCGGTGTCGCGGATGAACATCTGAAGAACCCTCTGGCCGTTATATTCCACGGTATGAGAGTTGACTTCCACCGGCAACTGAGAACCATCCTTGCAAACATGGATGGTGGAGAACATCGCAAAGCCGTCCCTTTCCCTAACATTGGTGGCTTCGGCCATTTCCTTCTCTGAATCTGGCGGTTTGACATCCGATAGCGTCAGACGTCGCAGTTCCTCCAAGGAATAACCCAGATAGTCGAGCGCCTTGTCGTTGGCGCCGAGGAAACGATAACTGTCCGGTTCCATAATGAAGATGGCATCTCTGGCATGCTCAAACAAAGAGCGATATTTCTCTTCCGATTGGAGCATTGCTTCTTCGGCAAAGTGGCGCTCTGTGATGTCAGTATGCACTGCGATGGAGCCGCCGTCAGGCAGAAGCTTGTTGCGAACGTTGATCCACTGGCCTCCCCGGCGGATCCGGAAATCTGAGTACTCTCGACGATGCATGTCCAGTTGATTGGCCAGCCATGCCTCTTCGCAGCCTATGGCTTCGACGGCATAGCCAAGGTCCAGCAGTTCGCGCATGAAATCTTCATAGTCTCGGCCGAGGGTCAGGATGGACGCGGGTCTGGAGTGCAGTTCGGCATAGCGCTTGTTGCAAAGCACAAAACGATCCTCGGCATCCCAAAAGATGATCCCGTCGAGCGCCGCATCCAACGCTTCAATGTGCTTTTCCGACATTTCCTATATGACCTTCCAATCGGGGTTAACCATAGTCCAATCCTCTTTAGTTAGGCGTTGACTTGGATCAAAAGGAAGATGTTTCGGATGTTGCAAAGTTTGCTCTAATGCAATGCATGGCTCCCATATGCCGGCATCTACGTACCAAAATGGTGATGAAATTTATGAGCTTTCAATGTCCGGATTTGGCTGAGTTCTTCAACACCCTCGGCTAGACCCAGACTAAATAGCACCTTGCTTCATTAGGCAGTTAATCATCCATAAGCGGCCGTAAGGCCACTTTGTGGAGCCAGTTTATTAGTACAAGACCTAATGTTCCAAGAATTAAATCACCCTAGGGATCAAGCGGCGCGGGATGGATCAGCGCCCAGGGAGTGGCTTCAGCGCCAGGTTCCACCTTCACCTCGATCAGCGTCGGGCCAACGGCTACCAGCGCTTCTCTGAGGGCGGCAGCCAACCCGTCCGGGCTGTCGGTACTAAGGCCGCGAAGGCCGAAGCCCTTGGCCAGGGTCATGAAATCCGGATTGGTCAAAGCCGAGCCGATCTGGCGGCCGGCGAACTGAACCTGTTGGTCGCGGCGCACATTCTCAAAACCCTGATTGTTGAAAAGAATGGTAACCAGCCCGATATCATATTGGGCAGCCGTCGCCAGTTCGGCCAAGCCGAACATGAACCCGCCATCGCCGGTGACCGAGACCACGGCCCGGCCCGGGTTTGCGGTCTTGACGCCGAGGCCGGTCTGGAACCCGAAGCCCAGCGTCCCCTGATAGCCACAGGTGACGTAAGTACGCGGCGCCAGGACGGGAAAGGCATAATTGGACGCGAACCCCACCTGGCACAATTCCTCGACGAAGAAGCCATCATCGGGGAGGACATCGCGGATGGTTTTCAGATAGGCCATCTGGGGCTGGATATCTTCGAAAGCGGCCAGGGTTTTAGCCTTGATGGCGGCCAGCTTTTCCGATCGCTCCGCCCCTTCATGGCCGCGCAAGGCCAGATTCAAGGCTTCGGTGCAGACCCTGGCATCACCCACCACGGGCACATCCGGGCGGAAGCGGCCCATTTCCTTTGGGTCGATATCGATGCGGATGAGTTTGGGCTCCGCCGGCTTGTCCATCCAGCGCATCTGGTTCCAGCGCATATAGGGACCTTCCAGGCGCGTGCCGATGCCGATCAGCAAATCTGTTTCATCCCATAGCTCGTGGGCGGCGGGCAGGGAAAAACCCAGCGGGTGATCGTCACTGACCACGCCCCGCCCGGCGCGGAATGCGGATACCGGCGCCTGAAGACATTCGGCCAGTTGGGTGATTTCCGCCGATGCGTCCAGCGCGCCACCACCCACATAGATCATGGGCCGCTCGCTGGCCCGAATGAGAGCGGCTGCGGCCTCGATGTCGGAATTTTGGACCGGTGGCGGACCGGGCAGGGAAACGGCTGGAAAACTCACCTCGCCAACCTGACTCATTACGTCCCGGGGTGATTCCAGGACCGTCGGTCCCGGGCGCCCCGAAAGCATCTGGCGGAAGGCTTCACCCACCAGTTCCGGCGCATCGCCTGGCGCCGTGATACGCGCCGCCCATTTCACCAGGCTATTGAGTGTCGCCAACTGGTCGGGCAGTTCATGCAGATGGCCCCGTCCTTTGCCCAGGAAATCTCTGGGCACCTGGCCGGTAATGCCCAACACCGGCACATTGCATCCGACGGCGGTGCAAAGGGCGGCCATGGTGTTCAAAATACCCGGCCCGGGGACCACGGTGAAGGCGCCCACCCGCCCCGTTGACCTTGCATAACCAAAAGCCATATAGGCCGCCGCCTGTTCGTGGCGCACGCTGATGAACCGGATGCGGTCTTTGGCGCCATGCAAGGCATCCATCAGCCCATAGGTCTGGGCACCCGGCAACCCGAATATGGTGTCTACGCCGTGAGCGATCAGGCTTTCGACGATGGCAGCGCCGGTTGTCATTTCGGTCATAGGTTCCTCCTTAGGAATTCCATGTTAGACTTTATCCGCCAAATCTTAAAACCAGGGGGTGTAGATGGATTTCGGAATTGGTCAGCCCGTCCTGCGCAAGGAAGATTTCCGCCTGCTCACCGGAAGGGGTCAATATAGCGACGACCTCAATGCCCCCGGCCAGGCCCATGCCCATATGGTCCGCTGCCCCCACGCCCATGCAAAGATTAAATCCGTCGATCTGGCGGCGGCAAGGGCGGCGCCGGGCGTCCTGCTCGTGCTCAGCGGTGAGGATTATCTGGCCGATGGCTTGACGCCCATCCCCAAGCGGGCCGTTCTGGAGCGGCTCCAACCCGATGTGGCGAGACGCCCGGAGGTGGCCGTCAATCATGCCTTTCCCATCGTGCCAGACCGGGTGCGATGCGCCGGCGAAATCACGGCACTTGTCGTGGCAGAGACCAAGGATCAAGCCAGGGACGCAGCCGAACTGGTGGAGGTTGTGTACGAGTCCCTTCCGGTCAATACGGATGCCAAAGCAGCCCTGGAGCCCGGCGCGCCCAGGATATGGGACTGGGCAGAGGACAATATCGGTATCACCCATGAGCGGGCGACAAAGAAGCCACCGAAGCCGCCTTCGCCCGGGCTGACCATGTCACCCGCCTGGACACGCACAACAACCGCGTCACCGGCGTGCCCATGGAACCCCGTGCCGCCCTGGCCCATTACGATGAGGCAGCGGGAAGCTATCTCCTGGAAGCCGGCAGCCAGGGCGTGGGCTCGCCACGCAACGCCCTTGCCGCCATGTTCGGCGTGGCGCCTAAAAAAATGCGGGTTATCAGCCGCGATGTGGGAGGCGGATATGGGACCCGCAACATCGTGTTCCCTGAATTCGTCATGGCCATCTGGGCCGCCAAGCGATTGGGCCGTCCGGTAAAATGGTCGGGCGAGCGGGCCGAATGTTTCTTCAGCGATCCGGCGGCCCGGGACGTGATCAGCCGGGCTGAACTGGCGCTGGATGCGGAGGGAAATTTTCTGGCCGTCCGGGTCGTGCATCTGGTCAATTTCGGGGTGGAGGCGCATATCCTATTGCCCTTCGCCCGGTCCGTGGATTTCGTCGTCGGTGTTTATGACCTGCCGGCGGCCTACATACAGGCGACCGGGGTATTCACCAACCGGGGATCCATTTCGGTCCTGCGTAGCGCTGGGCGGCCCGAACCCATGTTCCTGATCGAAAGGCTGATCGATCTGGCCGCCGCCCAAATGGACCTGGACGGGGTCGAACTCAGGCGCCGCAATATCATACCGCCCATCACCGAAACCTATCTGAGCGCCACGGACGTTCCCTATGATTCCGGCCATTTCGGCAAAAACATGGAAGAGGTGCTTAAATTGGCCGATTGGGACGGCTCCCATGCCCGCAAGGCGGGATCCGTTGCCCGCGGCAGGTTGCGGGGCATCGGCATGGCCAATTATATCGAATGGGCCACCGGCGTGCCCGAGGAACGGGTGGAGGTGGAAATCAAGCCAGGTGGCGAGGTGGAGGTGGTGGCCGGCACCATGGATAGCGGCCAGGGCCACGCCACCGCCTATGCCCAGGTGATGGCCGAGCTGCTGGGGGTGCCATTCGATCAGGTGCAACTGGTGGAAGGGGATTCGGACCGGGCGAAATTCGGCAACGGGTCTCATTCATCCCGTTCCATGCGGCTGGCCAGCACGCTGATGAAACAATGCGCCGACGAGATCATCGAGAAGGGCCGGGAGATCGCCGCCCAGATGTTGGAAAGCGCGCCCGGCGATATGCAGTTCCATGCAGGAAGCTTCACAATAGCCGGTACGGACCGGGTAGTGGGTATCTTCAAAGTGGCGGGCGAGGCCGCCCGGCTGGGGGGCAAACTGGAGGCCGGCCATGAGATATTCCAACTGATGACCGCCTTTCCCAATGGCTGCCATGTCTGTGAGCTGGAGGTGGACGCCGAGACGGGTGCCGTCGAAATCCTCCGTCATTCTGCCGTCGATGATGTGGGCCGGGTAATCAATCCCATCCTGGTGGAAGGCCAGACCCATGGCGGCACGGCCATGAGTATCGGCCAGGCCCTGATGGAAGAATGCGCCTATGATCCCGCCACGGGGCAGCTTCTCAGCGGCAGCTTCATGGATTACTGCATGCCCCGGGCCGACAATCTGCCGTCTTTCGATCTGGCCCATAACGAGGTGCTGGCGCCCAATAATCCCTTGGGCATAAAGGGTGCGGGCGAAGGCGGCACGGCCGGCGCGCCACCCGCCGTGATCAATACCATCGTCAATGCCCTAAGCGAATATGGCGTCAGTCATGTGGAAATGCCGGCAACGCCTGAGAAAATCTGGCGGGCTATCCGGGAGGCTCAAAAAAGTTAATTCAGCCCAGCCCGGAAATGGTTTTGGTTTTGGGCCTGGGAGGGGTTTCCAGGCCGTCGGCCTTATAGACCTCTATTACCGCCGGGCGGGCATTCATGCACCCGAACCAGTCATTGACCGCCGGATAATCACCGGGCTCGGCCAGATCGGGGCGCAATTCGCGGATGCGGTGAACGATGCTCAACAGGCTGATATCGGCCAGGGAATAATCCTCCCCCACGATCCACGGGCCCCCGGCAGCTAGATCCTTTTCCATGCGCCCGATGGCGAAAGTCAGATTGGCGGCGGCGGCGGCCAGTACGTGTTCATCATCGCCGCCCATCGCGGCTTTGCGCCAACGTTCGGCCCGCTCGGGCATGGGCGAGGCAGCGATGATCTTTTCCACCTCATCCTTTTCCAGCATCTCCATCTGAGCCCGCAACATGGCGTTATAGGTGGTGGTGATCACCGAATGATGGGTCTCGTCGGAAAAGGCCATCCAGGCCCGCATAATACTCCGGGCCTTAAGATCGGCCGGGCGCAGAGCGGGGCCCGGAAAGGCATCCTCCACATATTCCATGATCGCCACGGCGTTGTGGATCGGCACCCCGTCATGGACCAGGGTGGGCACCACGCCATGGGGGTTGAGCTTGATATATTCCGGGTTCAGATTTTCGAAATTCCACAGCTCCACATAGCGGGTGACGTAGTCCACTCCCTTTTCGCGGAGGGTTAGCCGCGCCTGTTTGGAACAGGTGGTCAGCCCGCTGTGATAGAGCTCCAACATCTTAGTCCGGCCGGGACATACGATTGATCATTTCGGCCTTGCGGTCCGGGAGCGATGAGTAACCGGGATCCTTTTGGCAGATTGCTTCGTTCTTCGCCAATATTTCCTCGTCGGTCATGGTGAAATCGATGGGCCGGTAATGGGGCTGGGGCACATGCCATCCGGAATACATTTAGATTTCCACCATATTGCCTTCCGGGTCATCGAAATAAAGGGAATAGGCATTGCCGTGGAAAACCGGCTTGATGTCTTTGACCCCATAGGCCGTTACCCGTTCATACATGGCCCGCAGATCCTCCATATCCTCGATCAGGAAGGAAACCTGATGGCAAATGCTGAAATCCACATCCTCGGGCCGGCCCGAAACCAAGACAAACTGATAATGTTCATCCGGATCGTTGGAGAAAAAAACCAGTTCAACCTCGGCTGAGCGGGCGGGGCCCCGGTCGCTCAGGGTCTGGCCCACTACATCGGTGTAGAACTTGACCATGGGCTCCAGGTCTTTAACGAAAAGACCCACATGGGTGAATACGGGTTTCAGATTCCTGGATAATTATAACTTCCCTTGTTTGATCAAAGTACGGATTCTAAGTCAATTGGCTAGTTGCTGCAATTCGAGGGTGGTGTTGTCGGGATCACGCAAATAGGCCACCCATCCGCCCTTGAGCTGCCCGCTGGCGGGTGATTGGGGCGGGCCCATGGGCTCGAAGCCGTGGGTCTTAAGGACGGCCAGCACCGCGTCAATATTCTCCACCAGAAAGGCGATGTGACTGGCGCCCGTGTCACATGGCCTGAGATCCGATTGGCGGCGCCCGTCGGGTTTCAGATATTGCAAAAGCTCGATGCCGTGTCCCGGGGCCTGGACATGGGCGATCTGAATGCGGGCCCCTGCTATGCCGGTCATCTGCTCGATATGGGCACCATCCAGGGTAATTCTTTCCGACACCTCAAAGCCCAAGCCGTCGCGGTAAAAAGCAATGGACCGGTCCAGATCGGAAACCGTCAGCCCGGTATGGAGCGTGGCTTGGATGAGGGGTTTGCTCATGATTAGGGCTCCACATCGATGACGCAGACGATATCTTCCACCTGGGCAACATCGCCTTCGGGCACCTTGATTTCCAGCAGGGTTCCGGCGGCTGGCGCTTCCACCTCCTGGGACACTTTTTCGGTTTCTATCTCGTAGATCGTGTCGCCAATGGCAAATTCATCCCCCGGCGCCTGGTGCCATTTGACGATGGTTGCCTCTTCCATATTCATGCCGACGCGGGCCAGTTTAAGGTTGACCTTCATGGCTCAGCCCACCAGTTCGCGGGCCGCGGCGGCGATATCGTCGCTGTTGGGAATGATGGATTTTTCCACCACCGGCGCATAGGGCATGCACATATTGTCCACCGTCAGGCGCTTGACCGGCGCTTTAAGCGCGCCAAAGCCCTTGTCGGCGGCAATGGCCGCGATATGGCTGGCTGCGCTGCAACGGTCGCGGGCCTCATCGACGACGATCAGGCGCCCGGTCTTTTCCAGGGACGCGATGATCGCATCCTCATCCATGGGCACCAGGGTGCGAAGATCCACCACTTCGGCTTCGATCCCGTCGCCGGCAAGGGTCTCAGCCGCCTCCAATGCCGGGCGCAACATGGCGCCGATGCCGATGATGGTCAGGTCCGTGCCTTCGCGCTGGGTTTCGGCGACGCCAAAGGGCGTAGTGTATTCGCCTTCCGGCACTTCGCCGGTCATGCCGCCGCGACCGCCGGGCTCCATGAAGAAAGCGGGATTGTCGCTACGGATCGCGGTTTTTAGCAATCCCTTTGCATCGGCGGGCGTGGACGGCACGGCCACATTGATACCGCCCAGATTCATCAACAGGGAATAGGGTGTGTCCGAATGTTGCGCGGCCGTCGCCCGCCCGCCGCCATAGCCGGCCAGAACCGTCACCGGCAGCTTGACCTGACCGCCGGTCATCAGACGCAGCTTAGCCATCTGATTGGCAATGGCGTCAAAGCCGGTATAGATGAAATTGCCGAACATCATATGCAGGATCACCCGCCTGCCGGCGGCGGCGGCACCCACCGCCATGCCTGATAATGTGTCTTCGCAGATCGGCGTATCGCGCACCCGCTCGGGGCCGAACCGTTCGTGCAGGCCGCGCGTGTCGCCCGACGTGCTGGCGATGATATCCTCGCCAAACAGCACAATGCGCTCATCGCGTTCCATTTCTTCGGCCAGGGCCTGATTGATCGCCTGGATAAATCTTATTTTTGCCACCTCATCACCTCAGGGATTTTGACCATCGAACATCAGATCGCGGATCACTGCCAGATCGGGCGGTGAGCCGGCCTCGGCGAAAGCGACCGCTTCATCCACTTGGGCTTCCACGCGTTCTTCGATGGCGGCGATTTCGCCCGCATCACAGATGCCATTTTCATCCATATATTTTGCCAGGCGCGGAATGGGGTCGCGTCCGCGCCACATTTCGATTTCACTTTCTTCCCGGTATTTATGAGTGATCATCAGCTTTTCGGCCTCGAAATGGCCGCGCGTCCGGTAGGTGGCGGCCTCTATGAATGACGGCCCCTCGCCGGCACGGGCATGTTCCACGGCCTTGCCGGCGGCGGTCCAGACGGCGATGGCGTCATTGCCGTCAATCACCTCGATGGGCATACCGAAGGAACTGGCCCGCCCGGCGATTTGCCCGGACGTCACGGTGTCGATGGGCGAGAATTCGGAAAAGCCGTTATTTTCGCAGATGAACACCAAAGGCAGCTTCCACAATGAGCTGACATTGAGCGCCTCCATGAGCACGCCCTGGTTCGATGCGCCATCGCCGAAAAAGCCCACCGAGACCTGTCCCTCGCCTTCCATCTGGGCGGCCAGGGCGGCGCCGACGCTGAGGCTCATGCCGCCGCCGACGATGCCGTTGGCGCCGAGAATTCCCTTGGAGAGATCGGCCACATGCATGGAGCCGCCCATGCCCTTGCAGATACCATCCGCATGACCGTGGATTTCGGCCATCATGGTATTGGGATCGCCGCCCTTGGCCAGAAAATGGCCATGGCCGCGATGGGTGGAATTGATCCAGTCCGTGTCGTCCAGATGGGCGCAGACGCCGGCGGCCACCGCTTCCTGGCCAATATATAAATGCACGCCGCCGGGCAGGCGGCCTGCGTGAAAATCATCTCCCAACTGTTCTTCCATGGCCCGGATCAGGGCCATGCGTTCATACATGGCCAGGGTTTGTTCATTGGTTGGACCAAAATTTTCCATATCCTGTTCCCTGTCTCTAGAAATCAAATCTTTCCCGATTGAAAGTCGCGGCCAAGCCGCCGTCAACACCGATATCGGCGCCATTAATGAATCCGCTGGCCCCGGTCAAAAGAAACAATACGACGCTGGCCACTTCCAGGGGCTCACCGATGCGGGGCGCCTTGCCGGTGATCTGTTTGCCCCTTTCCCCCGATACGGCTTGGGAGGCGTGCAAAAGGGGCGTCTCGATAGGGCCCGGACTCACGCAATTGATGCGGATTCCCCGGTCCAGCCAGGTCCGGGCATTCATCATGGTCCAGACGATCAGGCATTCCTTGGCCAGTTTGTAACTCAAGGTGCGTTCCACATTGTATTCGGTGCAAAATTGTTCGGCCTGGGACATGGAAGTGAGGGCAATGCAGGGCTTCACCTGTTCCAGATTGTCGCGCCAGGCGGAACCGCCGACCGATGCCATATTGACGATCGATGCGCCATCGGCAAGCCGGGGCGCCAGTTTGGTGGCCAGATAGCGGGGCCCCAGAAAATTGACCTTGAGAACCATGGGCTGGGGCGGGGCCATGGAGATGCCGGCGATATTGCAAAGCCTGTCGGCGCCCTCATCAATTTGCTCCAAGGCTGCATCGATGGCGCCTTCGTCACTCATATCTATTTCAATGAATTGATCCAACTCGACAGTGGCCGGGTTCTTATCCAAACCGATGACATAGGCGCCGGCCTGCCTGGCCAAGGCCGCCGTCGCCTGTCCGATGCCCGAGGCAATTCCGGAGATGATGATTGTCTTGCCCTGCAAAGCCATTGTCTCCTCCCTTTTCCTAAAGCGGCCAGACCAGAAGGATCATGGGCGCGGATACGGCGGCGATGATGATTTCCAGCGGCAAACCCATGCGCCAGTAATCGCCGAAACTGTAGCCGCCGGGACCCAAAATTAATGTGTTGTTCTTATGCCCGATGGGGGTGAGAAAGGCGCAGGACGCGGCCACCGCGACGCCCATCAGGAAAGGATCGGGATTGACGCCCAAGCGCACCGCAATATCGACGGCGATAGGTGCCGCGATGACCGCCGTCGCCGTATTGTTCATGACGTCTGACAAGGTCATGGTCACGACGATCAGCAACACCAGAACGACGATGGGCGAAAACCCCTGAGACAGGCTGACGATACCACCAGCGATGAGCCCGGTTCCGCCGCTGACTTCCAGCGCCGAACCCAGGGGGATCATGCAACCCAACAGCACGATGACCGACCATTCGACGCTCTCATAAACCTGACGGATGGGCACGATATTGAGCGCCACCATAAGCACAGCGGCGCATCCCAGGGCGATGGGTAAATATAAAACCCCCGTGCTGGCCAACAGGACGGCGATGGCGAAAATACCGATGGCCAAGCTGGCCTTGCCCCGTTGCAGGACCTGCAAGCCCCGTTCGGCCAGGGGCAGGCAGCCCAGCCAATTGGCCATTTCAACCAGCCTCTCGCCGGGACCCAAAAGCAACAGCACATCGCCCGCCATGATTTCCAGGCGGCGCACCCGGTCGGTGAAGCGCTTGCCCTGGCGCGAAACCCCCAATAGCGTCATGCCGTGGCGGTAAAGCAGGTGGAGCGAAAAGGCCGAGCGCCCCTCGATGCGCGCTCCTTGAGGCACGGCCACCTCCATCAGGGACAGATCGCCATCGGTGAGGAAACCCTTATCCCGGTCCCGTCTGGCATATTCCAGCTTCAGCAGACCCAGAAATTTGTCGATGGCCTCGGCGCCGGCTTCCACGACCAGAATATCGCCGACCTGGATTTCCACCCGCCTGGCCATGCCCGGCATGCGTTCGCCCCGGCGTACCAGACCGACCACGGCCACTTCGGATTCGTCCGCCTCCGGGTCCAGATCCCTGACCCGACGCCCGATGGCGGGTGTTCCTTCCGGGACGGCAACCTCGGCGATATATCCATCCAGATCCAACAGGGCCTGGGTGGCATCCTTGCCGGCGCTGGCCTGGGGGATCAGCCGCCAGCCGAAAATGGCAATAAAGGCGACACCCACCGCGGCACAGGCCAGCCCGACCGGCGCGAAATCGAACATCTTGAAAGATTCGCCCAGGGCTTCGCGGCGGAATTCGGCGATGACGATATTTGGCGGCGTACCAATCAATGTGATCATGCCGCCCAGGATGGTGGCGAAAGACAGGGGCATAAGGGTCAGGGCCGGGCTCCGCCCTTCCCGGTTGGCCGCCTGTATGTCAACCGGCATAAGCAGGGCCAGGGCCGCTACATTGTTGATCAGGGCGGAAGAGGCGGCCCCGATACCGGACATCAACGCGATATGAACCTCAAGGCCCCTGGCCTTATCCATGACCTGGCGGGCGATAAGCTCGACCGCGCCCGAATTGGAAAGCGCCCGGCTGAGGATGAGAACCAGGGCAATGATCACGGTGGCCGGATGGCCAAATCCGGAAAAAGCCTTGTCGACGGGCACGATGCCGGTGAGCAGACCGATCATCAGTGCCGTGGTGGCCACCAGATCGTAGCGCCAGCGCCCCCAGATGAGGAACAGAAACACGAAGCCCAACAGGCTGAATAAGATGATCTGGTCTGTTGTCATGCCGCTCCCCCGAAAGGCCCGCTTGCCCCATCAAAATGATCGCACTTTCCCGGAACATGCTCTAGTCTTTTCCTGCCTTAAAAAACACATGGAGGCGGCGATGGGAAAGATTTGGGATATTACCCTTCCCTACACCAACGATCTGACGGGCTGGCCCAGCGCCGCCAAGGCAAATATCGAACGGGTCAGATTCATCGCCCAGGGAGCGTCAGCAAATGTCAGCCGCATGACCGTGAGCGCCCATCACGGAACCCATGTGGATGCGCCGCTTCATTATGTGGACGGCGCGGGGGCGATCGAGACCTTGCCGCTCGACGTGCTCATGGGTCCCGCCCAACTGGTGGATGTGGGGGATGCGCCCTCCATATCCCAGGCCATGATGGAAGAAATGGACCTGATGGACGGCATTGAGCGGATCCTGTTCAAGACGACAAATTCGGCCCTCTGGAACGACATGGCCCATGAATTTTACGATCAGTTCGTCGCCGTCGATGCGGACGCCGCCACCTGGATGGTGGATCGGGGGATCCGGCTGGTAGGCGTCGATTACCTGTCGGTGGAGACCATCCACACCGATGAATATCCCACACACAAAATCCTGCTGGGCGCCGCCGTCGTCGTACTGGAGGGCGTGGATCTGCGCGAAGTCTCGCCCGGGATTTATAACCTGATCTGTCTGCCCGTCAACATAGAGGGCTGCGACGGCGCCCCGGCCCGGGTTGTGCTGACGGAATTGTAGTTTCCAAGCGGGCAACCCCGGATAAGCCTGAAAGCGAGAGCTGCAAACCTAATTATCTCTCCAGTTCCGGTAGGTTGGCGGGTAAGGTGAGATTTTTGAAATATTTTGATGCCATCTCATTGACAAGACACGGGTTAAGTGATATATAAATATCAATATATTGATATTTAGGAAATTTAATCACCGAGTACTAAAGCAAAGCCGCGCCATTTGGCCACTTCTCAGTTTCTCAATGGCGGATTATTACTCCGGCGTTCTCACCCAGCCGAATGATGGTGGTTAATCAAGTGAAGAAGTTTATCGCAATAACGGTGACACCATATAATTACGGTGACACATACAAAATTATCGTGAATCCCAATGCTTCTTCCGGAGGGGGTTGAACGCTCCCGTTTCCCGCATCAGATCACAGCGATGAATTCCATCTGAATGAAGCGGCCGCCGACCAGGTCGCTGACCACGGCGTGGCGCACCGGGCGGTCGTTCTCGTCGGGGAACATCTCCACCCAGAGGGGATTGACATATTTGCGGTCATCCCGGTCCTTCAGAAAGACCGTCACCTTGGCAATATCATCGACCGAGCCGCCGGCCCCTTCGATGATGGCCCGTACATTCTTGAAACAATGGGCCACCTGATCTTCCACATTGTCGGGCAAGCTGTGATCCGATGTGTCATCGCCGCCGACGGCCGAGGAAAAAACCATATTTCCTATCCTGACGGCGGTGGGGAAGGGCTGGTTGTGCTCCATGATGCCGGGCCCGGTGACGGGAATTCTTTTGGCCATGTCGGATGCTCCTCTGTTTTGGCGTTAAGATTTGGCACCATGTTAATACAAAAACCGCAATTGAAAAGCGCGATGTGGAGTTGTGGAACCCGCGCCGGGCAGCTAACCTCCCGGGTTATGGAAAAGGATGCCTGCGACCATTTCAAGGAAATGTTGGCCAACGCAGAGCGCGCCGTGGTTTTCACCGGTGCCGGCATCAGCACGGAATCGGGCATCCCCGATTTCCGCAGCCCGGGCGGGCGCTGGACCCGCATGAAGCCGACCCAGTTTGGCGATTTCCTGGAATCGGAGGAAGTGCGCCGGGATTTCTGGCAACGCCGCCTGGATAGTGTCCGCGAAAGAAAAGGCGTGCAGCCCAATCAGGGCCATCTGGCCATCGCCAAACTGGTGGCTCTGGGCAAGGTTTCCCGGGTGATCACCCAAAATGTGGACGGGCTTCATCAGGCGGGCGGGGTGCCGGATGACAAAATTATCCAGCTCCATGGCAATTCAAACCATGCCCATTGCCTGGAATGCGAACAGCTTTATGAGCTGAAGCCCATCTTGGATGATTTTGAGACGAAGGGCTCTATTCCGGTCTGTGATGAGTGTGGCGGGTTGGTGAAGACCGCCATCGTCATGTTCGGCGAATCCCTGCCCCAGACCGAATTGAACGATGCGGCGGAGGAATCAGCGGCGGCCGATCTTTTCATGGCTATCGGCTCATCCTTGGTGGTCTATCCGGCGGCCCATTTGCCGGTCATGGCCAAGAAAAAAGGGGCCGCCCTGGTGATCCTCAACCGCGAACCCACGAACATGGATGAGATTGCCGATCTGGTGGTCAATGACGAAATCGGCCCGACGCTCAGCGTCGTGGTCGGATTGGACTGAGCTAGTGGATGAATGTCTGGAGAAAACCAAGGTCACCTTTTCCCTGAAACCCGAGGCCCAGTTCCATCTGGCCAAGACGGCCAATGACTTCCTGACCAATTGGCTGGATGACCATATCATGACGACGGACATGAAATATAAGGGTAAGATATAGCGGTGAACTACCAGCGGACCAATTTTATTTTCATAAATATCGGGCATTTTTTCGCCCATTTTTTTCTGCTCATTTTCGCCACCGTCGCGGCCCTGGCGCTAAGCAGCGATTGGGGGATCAGCTACGCCGAGCTCATTCCCTATGCCACGCCCGGTTTTGTCGCCTTTGGTCTCGGCTCCTATCCGGCCGGCTGGCTGGCCGATAAATGGAACCGGCGGGGCATGATGACCATCTTCTTTATAGGCATCGGGGCCAGCTCCATGGCGGCCTCGCTGGTCCAGACGCCCTTGCAGATGTCGCTCGTGCTGGTTGCCGTCGGACTGTTTTCGGCGATCTATCATCCGGTCGGGTTGGCCATGCTGGTGGAAGGCCGGGCCAAAACGGGAATGGCCCTGGCCATCAACGGCGTTTACGGAAATCTGGGGGTTGGCGGTGCGGCCCTGATTACCGGATTTCTCATCGATCAGGCGGGCTGGCGCCAGGCCTTTCTTTTGCCCGGAATTTTATGCGTGCTGACCGGCATCGCCTATGGAATCTGGGTTTGGCGGGCTGGCCGCAGACGGGCCCATGACCAGGCTTCCGGCGGGGCGGTGGAGCAAGGCGAAAATGTCGGGCGGCAAATGATGGTGCGCATTTTCGGCATCATCTTTTTTACCGCCGCTTTGGGCGGTATCATTTTTCAAAGCACCACTTTCGCGCTGCCAAAAATATTCGCCGAACGCCTGGGTGATCTGGCGGACAGCGCAACCCTGGTGGGGTCATATGCCTTCGTTGCCTTCACCGTCGGCGCCGTTGCTCAAATCGTCGTCGGATCGCTGGTAGACCGGTTCTCGCTCCGCTTTATCTTCGCCACCATTTCCTGTTGTCAGGCGCTGTTCTTTGCACTCATGATAAATTCCACCGGCCTCGCCGCCCTGTTGGTTTCCTTTGGCTTTATGCTGGCCGTGTTCGGCCAGATCGTGGTCAATGATGTGTTGATCGGGCGGGTTTCGCGCAATGAATGGCGCAGCCGGCTTTATGCCATGCGCTATCTTCTGACCCTGACGGTGATGGCTTCGGCCCTGCCTTTGATCGGCTGGATTCATGCGTCTTGGGGATTTTCCTATTTGTTCACCCTACTCGCGGCCTGCGCCGGGCTGATCTTTTTGGCCATTATCATGTTGCCGGGCATTCCCCAGATTATCGGGAATCGCGCCAGATAAATCCGCCGATCATGAACCATATTAAAGCGCAGACCTGCAAAGTGATGAGGATGGCGAAGCCGGCTGCGTAGCCCCTGGCATCATAGGTGCCCCCTGTGCCCGTCGGGAATTGATCGATCACCACGCCAAAGCCCCATTGCACGCCGATGATGCCGCTAAACATCATGAAATTTATGGTCGTATTGACCCGCCCCCCATAGGCCCTTGGGAAGCGCTGGCTCATGATCCCGTATAACAGAACGGTCGATGGCCCAAACAGGCCGAACATGGCCCAAAGGGGCGCCACCGCACCTGTCCATTGGGCGAACAAAAGCAACTCCACGCCGAAGAAGATGGCAATGCCGGTGAACATGACCCGGGTCGGGGGCACGCCCCGTCTGCCGAACCAGGTGGCCAGATAGCCGCTGGACAACAGCCCGATCATCTGAGCGCCCGCGATGACCATAAGGACCCCCGCCACCCCGTCCCGGCCGAGCCCCGCGATATCGCGCAGCCAAGGCCCGGCCCAGAGCGCCTGAATGCCGGTGAAGCCCCCCTGAATGACCATGAAGGCGGGCATGATGCGCATCATGTATGGATCACGGAGCACCCGGCCCAAGCCCGAAAGCTGCTCACGCAAGGTGGAATGCCCGGTCTCGGTGGGGCGCTCGGGTGCCACGAACTGGACGGCCAGAAGGATCAGCAGGGATAACACCGCGAGACCCATATAGATGCCCCGCCAATCGGTGTAGGCCAAAGCCGCTTCTACCGGCACGGTGGCGGTAAGCACGCCCAGGGCGCCCGACGCCGCCATGCCGTTAATGATCAGGGGCAGCCGGTCAGGCGGGAACCATTTGACGAAGGCGGTCATCGCCGCCATGCCCCCGGTCGCCATGCCGATCCCGATCAGAGCGCGGCCCGCGAACAATCCGGGCGCCGAGTCTGCCAGCGCAAAGAGAGCCGCGCCCGCGACGGCCAGGGTCATCAACAAGACGCTGGTTCGCCGGGGGCCATAACGGTCCAGCACCATGCCCAAAGGCAATTGAAGAAAGACCATGGAAATGAAAAAGGCGCTGGTCAGCAGCCCCAACTCGCTGGCGCTGATGTCCAGATCGCGCACCAGATCGGGCGCCAAGACGGCGTTCACCGTGCGATATATGGAGGACAGGTAATAGCCCAGGGTGAAGGGAATGAAAACGCGAAGGGCTAGCCAGAAATTCATCGACGGGTTCCAGGGAAGAGATGGCGCCGTTTCATTGAAGATGACAATGCACTAGCATGCCCGGAAAGTCGATCATGGGAAAAGGATAAGAATAATGGCCACTTTCGTTTTGGTTCATGGCGCTTGGCATGGTGGCTGGTGCTGGTCCAGGGTGGCGGCGCAATTGCGCGCCCAGGGCCATGAAGTTTTCACGCCCACACTGACCGGGCTTGGCGAGCGGGTCCATCTGGCAGGGCCGGAAATTGATCTGGACACCCATATCCAGGATGTGACCGGGCTGTTAGAGGCCGAGGAACTGTCGGATGTGGTGCTCTGCGGGCACAGTTACGGCGGGTTCGTGATTACCGGCGTGGCCGAAAAGGCGGTGGAACGGATCGGCGCGTTGGTCTATCTGGATGCTTTTCTTCCGGAAGACGGGCAATCCTTATCCTCCATCACCGGCACAGGGCAGGTGGCACCCGGGGAAGATTGGCGCATCCCGCCCCGCAAGGCCGAAGCCTTCCGGGTCGCCACGCCCGAAGACCGGGACTGGGTCGACCGCCGTTGCGTGCCCCAGCCGCGCGGTACCTTCAACCAGCCTCTGGCCCATTCCAGCCCCTGGAAGCGCATTGCTAACCTCACCTATGTGCGGGCCGAGGGCTATGACCCATCGCCATTCGTGCCTTATGCCCAGGCGGCCAAGGATGACCCCGCCTGGCATTATGAAGGTGTGCCTTGCGGCCACGACGTAATGGTCGATATGCCAATGGATTTGGCCGAAATCCTTGCCGGCGCCGCGGCCCGCAGCGTGTGAACCCAACGAGGGAGACGGCAACATGGCGCGAACCGTGATTTGTTTCATCGGCGACAGCATTACCTTGGGGGGCCATGACGAGAAATATCTGGGCTGGCCCGGCCGCCTTTGTGCCGCCGATCATCACAAGGTGGACGCCTTCCGCGCTTATAATCTGGGGGTTGGCGGTGAGACCAGCGAGACCATAGCCTGGCGTTGGCGCTCCGAATGCGATGCGCGCATCCGGGCGGGCACCGAGGCCGGACTTATATTCGCCTTCGGCACCAATGATTCAGCCGAAGCCGAAGGCGAGGGGTTGCGCGTGCCCGTGGAACAGTCCTTGGCCAATGCGGGGCGCATCCTGAGCGAGGCGCGGGCCTGGCTGCCCACCTTGATGGTCGGGCCCGCCCCGGTGATCGAGGAATTGATGCCTTTCCAGCCCAACCCGGCCACCTCTTATCATTTCACCAATGAAAGACTGGCCGAATATAACGAAGCTCTGTCCGAGACAGCCGCCATCAATGATGTACCTTATCTGGATATCATGGATGTGCTGGCCAAGGACGAGCGCTGGGAGGCTTCCTTGCGCACCACCGACGGGCTGCATCCGAACGCGGCGGGTTATGGGCTGATCGCCGGTCTGGTGGGTGTCTGGTCCGAATGGCGCGAATGGATCGATTGATTATTTTGTAAAAGCTTCGGCCTTTGCCGCGGCTTGGCCGGCCAGCCTGCCCGACGTGAAGGTCCAACCCAGATGCTGGCCATGTCCGGAGATCATCAATCCGCCCAGCCCCACGATCCCCGCCGCAAAAAGGCCGGGGATTGGTTGATCATCACCGTCCAGCACCTCAAGCATGGGGCTCACGGCCAAGCCCCCATCGGTGGTCATGATCCAGCTCTTTGCCGGACCCAGGGCATAGAAAGGCGGCGTCGCGATGGCCCGTCCGGCGGAAAGCCCGGCGTTATATTCCTCGACGGTCTTTTGCAAAGCCTGCGCGGGCACTCCCATGGAGGTGGCGAGTGCTTCCAGGCTGGACGCTTGGTGATAAATATCGGGCCGGTAGCGGGCGTAATCGGCCAGATAGGCATAGGCGATCCCAGGCGCGGTGGAGATGAATTTGGGCCAGGCTGAAAAGACCTCGGCCAGCCGCCCATCGAACAGAATGAACGCCGAATTGCCGGGCTGGGCGGGGATGGCAGGGGCCGGGTCATCCCGCTCATCGATGAACCTTTCGCCCTTTTTGTTGATCAGAATGGCGCCCTCTTCGAACAATACGGGGCTGGGCGCCATGGCGGCAGTTAGATACATGGCCATCAAGGGGCGCAGCAACCAGCGGGGCAGATGACCGAGGGCCAGTTTGACCAGCCCGCCCATGAAGGGGCCGGGCGGCAGGCGGTCCAGCAACGAGGTCTGGGCCGGCGGAGGAAAGCGGATTTCCGGGCCATTGAACACATGGCCGTTGAGCACGCTGGCGCCCAGCTTCTGGGCCAGCAGATGGCCATCCCCCGTATTGTCCGGATTGATCGCCTCCATGCCGGCCGCCGTCGCCGGCAGATAGGTGGTGCGCGCTTCGCCCGCCGCGCTGAAATCACCGCTGGCCAATATGACGGCGCGCTTCGCCATAATGCGCCGCTCGCCCACCTGAACGCCGGTGACGCGCCCGCCTTCACGGATCAGCCCATCGACCCGCTGCCCGGTCAGCAGCACCGCGCCCCTTTTTCGGCAATGCAGCGCCAAGCGGTGAATGATCGCCCGCGCGCCCGGCAACACATTATGCATGCGGGGCCTTGTGTGGGGTGCTTCGGGCTGGGGGCCGGTAAAAACCAGACCCAGGGATATGAGCCAATCCAAGGTAGCGCCCGCATTTTCACAAAGCAGTTTGCGCAGTTCCAGATTATCCACCGCCCCTTCGGGATGCTCATAAATATCCAGATCGGCGAAATACTGATCCACCGAATCCACCACGCCGGCTTTTGCCTGAAAAGATGTGGGTCCGGCGGTGAAAGACCCGATGGCCATGCCCGACGTGCCGCCAAGTTGATCGGCTTTTTCCAGCACGCAGACCCGGGCGCCGTTCTCGGCGGCGCCCAGGGCGGCGGCCAGACCTGATCCGCCGCCACCAACGACGACTACGTCGAAGCTTTCCTCATTCATAAAATCCCCGCCGCCGCAGATGCGCCGCAAATCCGCCCGCTGACCAGGGCCCAGCCCAGAAAGCCGCCATAATGGTTGCCAAACACGCCGCCTGCGTCGATCCCCGCCCCATAGAGTCCGGGGATGGTCCCGCCATTTTGGGCTAGCACCCGCCCCGTCTCGTCAATACCCATGCCGCCGCAGGTGGCGGTGATCCCGGCGGAACATCTGAGTGCGTAATAGGGTGGGTTCCCGAGGGGATAGACATTGCCCATGCGGGGCGGGGTCAGTTGGGCCTGAGTACCACCGGCTACCGCCTTCCGGTAGGTTTCAATCTCGCCGGCCACGGCATCACCGGGCAGGCCTTCCTGGGCGAGATGATCGATTAGCCCTTCCAGGCTTGGCGCCTCGTGCAAGGGCATGGCGAGCCGTTCGGCCCGGTCCATCCAGTCGATTTCGCGCACCGGCGCGTCCGACCCTTGCGCTCCGCCATGGGTAACCGCGGGCCCGGCCAGCATGCCCGCGTCGAAAACCAAATAATAATAATCGCCCGGCTGGCGGCAGGCGGCCTGGGGGTTGGCTTCTTCCAGCAGGCTCGATCCTTCATCGACGAAACGCCGCCCCTCCATATTGAGCAAGATGCCGTTCCTGGCGAAATAAGGCGTGCTTGGCTGGAACTCGGTCATGGAGAGCTGCACATCCGCCATGGTGTGGCCATAGAAGGCATCCATATTGTTGGAATCCGCCGCACCCAGCGCCTGGGCCATGCGCAACCCATCGCCACTGCATTCGGGGATGGAGCGGATGCGCAGACCCGCCGCCGGGCCATCCCCCATATAGCGGCGAAGCTGGTCCCGGTCCCCCTGAAAGCCGCCGGTCGCCAAAATGACGGATTTGGCGCCGAGCCCGCCGGAGGCGGTGAAACCTTCAGGCTCCCTTTGTAAATCTTCAAGGGCACAGCCGGTCCTGATTTCGGCGCCGGCCCCCCGCGCCTTATCAGCCAGCATGGCCAAGAAGTCCGATCGGTCCCCGGGCTGGCCCGCATTCATCGGGTGGATGACGCGGAAATCACCGAAACTTATGGGCGGGGCGAAAGGCAAACCGTGGGATTTGAGCCACTCGATGCCCGCTTCAAAATTGTCACAAAGAAGGCGCTGCAAAACCTCGTCGCCGTCCGGGATATAGGCCCGGAGCCCGTCAAAATCAGACGAACCCAACATCATGCCGGCGGCCAGATTCGCATTGCCACCGCAATTTTCGCCCTTTTCCAGAACCAGCACCCGCGCACCGGCGTTTGCCGCCTCCAGGGCAGCGCATAGGCCCGCCATGCCCGCCCCGGCGATCATCACATCAAAATTATCAGCCAATCTGCCCCCCTGCTCAATTCCGGCGTGTCTAGTTTAATTTATGACAAGATCAGGCATCCGCCAAGGATTGACGCTCACTTGGGGGGCTGATATTTAACCAGGGAATTGGTTCATCCGAACGGGGAAGCAGGCATGGATCAGGCAAAACAAGACACGGCCAGCGATCCGGTAATCACCGAGATCGTGCGCAACGGCGTCCTTGCCGTGACCGAGGAAATGAAAACCAACCTCATGCGTACGGCCTATAACATGATCATCTATGAGGCCCTGGATTTCACCGTCGGCCTGTTCACCGCCAAGGGCGAGACCGTATCCATCGGCATGGGCCTGCCCATGTTCATCCGGGGCATGGCCGAAACCATTAAGGCCAAGCTGAAACATTTCGGCGCCGACGCGCTGGAGCCCGGCGACATATTGGTGACCAATGACGCCTATACCACAGGCAGCCATCTCAATCACGTGACCTTTTCCCTGCCCATTTTCCACGAAGGCGAGTTGATCGGATTTTCCTGCTGCATGGCGCACTGGCTGGATATCGGCGGAACCCTGGGCGGCATGACCACGGATATCTTCTCCGAAGGGCTGCAAATCCCCATCCTCAAATATCAGCGCGCCGGCGTGGTCAACGAAGACCTAACCGACATCATCCGCATGAATGTGCGCCTGCCGAGCCGCGCCATGGGCGATCTCCGGGCTCAGATCACGGCGGTCAAGACCGGCGAGAAACGCTTTCTCGAACTGATTGAACGCTATGGGCGGGATCCCGTGCTGGATGCCATCTCGACCATCATGGACCAATCGGAAAGCCTGGCCCGGGCGAGAACCCTGGCCATTCCCGACGGTGTCTATGAAGCGGAATCCTATATGGATGATGATGGCGTGGAAATCGGCAAACCCATCGCCATCAAGGTACGTGTGATCGTCGAAGGCGACGAAATAACGGTCGATCTGACCGATATCGCGTCCCAGGTGCGGGGTTTTTACAATTCGGGCCCCACCACCGGGCATGCTTGTGCCCAGGTGGCCTTCAAATGCATCACGTCGCCTACCGATTATCCGATCAATGACGGTGCTTTCCGGGGCCTGAAAACCATTGTGCCGGTAGGCAAGGTGGTGAGTGCCGTCAAGCCCGCCGCCATGCGCTGGTGGATGACTTTTCCCATGACCGTGGTGGATACGGTGTTCAAGGCCCTGGCCCCGGCCATCCCGGATCAGGTTATCGCCGGCCATCATGCCGATCTGATCGTCGCCTCATTTCACGGGATCAATCCCCGCACATCCGAATTCTATATTGGCAATTTCGGACCCCTGGGCGGCGGCTGGGGAGCCAAGCAATCCGAGGACGGGGTGAGCGCCACGGTCTGCATCAATGACGGCGATACCCATAACAGCCCCAACGAACAGGTGGAGGCCAAATACCCCATCCTGGTGGAATATAACCGGCTGATCGATGATTCGGGCGGCGCCGGCAAGCGGCGCGGCGGCCTTGGCGTGGAGCGTGTGGTGCAGGCCCGCACCGATATGGTCTTCAACACCCAGATCGACCGGGTCCATTGCGCACCTTGGGGCCTGGAAGAAGGGCTGGAAGGCAATGGCAACCATGTGGCGCTGCGCCTTGAAGGCGATTGGAAGGATGATTTCCCCAATGCCAAGGTGCTCACCGCCCATTTGAAGCAAGGCGAGGCGTTTCGGCTCAGCTCGGGCGGCGGCGGCGGCTTCGGTTCCCCCTTTGAGCGGCCCATTGAGGAGGTCTGCCAGGATGTGCGCCAGGGCTATGTGTCCATCGAAAACGCCAAATCGCTCTATGGCGTGATCCTGGATCCCGACAACCTGGAACCCGATCTGGCGGCCAGCGAAAAACTGCGGGCGCAGGCTGTCGAGGCTTAGCCCCGGTAAACGCTTTTGGGGTGAGTCGCCAATATGTGGTTCACATAGGGCCACCAGCCGGGGCCGAAGGGGATTTGCACCCGCACCCGGTGACCGGCATCCAACAGACTTTTTTGCAATCCGCTCTCCAGACCCAGATAAAACTGAAACTCATAGCCGCCGGCCGGCCAGCCGCCCCGGCTGGTGAGGGACTCGATTTCCTCGATCAGGCTTGCCTGATGTGTGGCAATGACCGGATAAATACCTTCGAGGATGGCATCTTCGGAAAACAGAATGCCGGCCAGATAAAGAAAATTACCGGTAATTTCATCATGGTCACTCATGCCCAGCTCTTCTTTTTTCTGGGGATGACCGCCCCTGACCAGACGGATGCTGGCCCGCTCGGCGATCTGGGCCCTCAGATCATCGATGCTGCGGTGCAGATTGGCCTGCAAGGTGATGCCCGCCGGCACCCCATGGCGGGCCAGGCGGGAACGCAAGGCGACGGTGCGCTCCACACTGTCATAGTCTTCCGTCTCCAGCATCAGGCAATGGTGTTCCTCTTCGGGCTTTTTGGAACTCCTGGCCGAAGCATTGGTCCGGTCCACCAGATGTTCGCCCAGGCGCGCCGCATTGCGTTCCAACGCTTCATCGGAAAGCATTCCACCCATCTGGCTGAGGCTGGCTGAGACATAGACATCCAGGCCCTCGGCCGCCAGCCCGTTCATCCCTTCGGCCAGGGCGCCGAAATGGCCGCCCACCTGCTCCTCGGGCTCCCCACCGGGATCGGGCAGGTAATGAAGCAATACATGAAACCCTTCTCCGGTGAGACGGGCGGCCTGCTCCAGCGCGCCCTCGGTCTCGCTTCCGGCGGTGAGGCGTTTGGCCATGCGCCGGGACAGGGGATTGGCTTTGGCCAGCTTGCCGGCCAGCCTTCCGGGCATGAGGCTCATAGGTTTTTGGGCTCGCTTAAATAAAGGATCAGAATGTCTCCAGCCAGGGGCGCAGCTCTATCTCCCAGCTCCAGGAAGACCGGTGCTGGGAATGAAGATGGAAATAACTCTCGGCGATGGCCGCCGGATCAAGAAAGCCGTCATCGCCCCTATCCCCCCGGTCCCGGTCCGGATTGGCGATGCCTCCATCGACCACAATATGGGCGACATGGATGTTTTGGGGCTGCAACTCGCGGGCCATGCTTTGGGCCAGGCCGCGCAGGCCGAACTTGCCCATGGCGAAGGCCGATGAATTGGCGAAACCCTTGACGCTGGCGGAAGCACCGGTCAGCAAAATGGTGCCGCGCCCGGCCGGAACCATGCGCTGGGCCGCCGCCTGGGCCACCAGAAACCCGCCATAGGTGGAAATTTTCAGGCAATTGAGAACGGCTTCGGGATCAAGCTCTATTAGTGGCCCCCGCACCCGCCCGCTGGCGTTATAGACAACCAGGCTGGGCGCGTCCAAATCCGCCTCGACATTTTCAAACAATGCGCTGACCTGAACGGGCTCGGAGGCATCGCAGGAATAGGCCCGCCCACCGAATTCGGCCACAAGTCCATCCAATTTGGCGGCATCCCGGGCCGCCAATGCGATCTCCATGCCTTCGGCACGAAAGCGCCTGGCAAGGGCGGCGCTCAATCCGCTGCCGGCTCCGACGATAAGGGCTGTTTCCGCTTCGCTCATGATCTTTATCCTCTCCCGCTTCCCGCTCCCCCCGGAATTTTTAAGGGCCCCTATTTTAACGCGCCATATCCTTACGTTTCAAAGGCTTATCCCCAGGGAACTATTTAAGTGATTTTTTACCCTAATTATGCTACAGTATGATCAAGGTATCTTCCCAGTTCCGGTAGAATATCGGACTGCGCAAAAAAGGATGGATGTTACAATGGTAGAAACCGGTGGCATCAATGACTACATCACCACCGCCCTCAGCCGCAACAGTGCTGACGCCAAGCTATCCCTGGTGAACATCACCCGGAGCCTGATGGAACGCCAGATGCAGGAGCGCCAGGGTAACGAGGTCAATTTCAATGACCCGAAAATGTACCGCGCCAACCAGGAGAAGGCCAAGCTCATCACCTTCAAGGAGCGGGTCGCCGATGCCACCAGCGCGCTGACCAAAGCGCGCAGCGCCATCGAATTTATCGATAAATATCTGGGCGAGATGCAGACCACATTGTTTGGTCTTTCCGCCAGCTCGACCGCCGATGAGCGCGCCGCCGCCGCCGCCGAATTCGACGCAAAGCTGGCCGACATCAATGCCAAGGCCGACGGCGCCAATCAGACGGTCAATTACCGTTCAATCAATCTGATCGGCAATACGGATGACAATATCTTCGCCACCGACAATCTCTACACACCTTACAATAAAACGGGCGGCTTCCTGGAAGTGGAAGGGGTCTATCTGGGCTCGGATTTCACCGTCGAGGAAGCGGATGGAACCATTTGGCGCCTGAATAATGACGCCTCCAAGTTTATCCAATATCCAGCTGGCGGCAGCGAGACTCCGACCGGCAGCGAGATTGATACGGATGGTTTGACCGTCGACAGTTATGACGCGGACACCGGGGCGGTCACCTATGGTGGAACGGGCTCCCTCACCGGCACGGTCAACCGCCAGGGGCTGGAAGTCATGGACAGCACCTATTACAGCGATTTTTCCGATGATGCGTCAGTCGCCGCTGCACTGGCCGATGTGGAAGCGGCCATCAGCAAGGCAATCGCCGGGGGCGCATTCATCAAGGCCAATTCCGCCTCTTTGACTTCGAATGTGGATATGGCGTCGGACCAGATCGCCAAGCTGGAAAAAGAAGTCTCAGCCCTGATGCGTGAAAGTGTCACGGAGGTTGCGGCAACCACCCGGGCGGCTCAGTTGAAGATGGCCCTAGCCGTCAATAATATAAATATGCTCGCTTCCATGAATAACGGACTGGTGGAAAACATGACCCAATTGCTGTCCAACGGTCCGGGACGGGCAATGGGCGTGTTTGGCTATGCCGGATATTAAGGCAAGTCACTAAGACAGCCAGGCAATTCCTCGAAATCATTGATCAGGCCATCGGCGCCCAGTTCCCTGGGCGGGCCCAGGCCATAGCCGAAAGTGACGGCGATGGCCCGGGTGCCCGCGGCCCGTGCCGCCACCACATCCTTGGCCGTATCGCCGATCATCACCGCCTTCCCGGCATCCGATGACATCTCCCGGAGCGCCGCCAGCAAGGGTCCCGGGTCAGGCTTCAGCCCGTGTCCGGAATCGCCGCCAATCACCGCACTGAAAAATGGACGCCCCCATTTACCTCGCTTGATTACCTGATTTGTGATTCACTCTGA
>CAZBQG010000021.1:0-26778 GCA_964493945.1 uncultured Rhodospirillaceae bacterium | reverse complement strand
CTCGATCAATCCGCCCAGAACGAAACCCAGAATGAGCGGCGGGCGGGGCCAATCCATGCGCTTCATCACCCAACCCAGAATGGCGAAGACCAGCAGGGCAATCCAATCCCCCCAGGCGTTGGAAGCCTGAAAGACGCCCACATAAACGACAGCCAAAATCAGGGGCGCCAGGATGCCGATGCGGATGAGGGCGATCTTGGCCAACTGACCGGCAAACAAAAAGCAGATGCCGGCTCCTAAAATATTGGCCACGGCGATGGACCAGACCAGGGTATAGGTCACGTCCAGGCGCTTGGTCAGCAAATCAGGTCCGGGCACGATATTGTGGATCAAAAAGGCGCCCAACAGCAGGGCCATGGACACGCTGCCCGGCACGCCGAAGGCAATAGTCGGGATCAGGGCGCCGCCTTCCTTGGCATTGTTGGAACTTTCGGACGCGATGACGCCCCTGACATCGCCCTTGCCAAATGTCTCCGGCGCGCCCTTTTCCGTCCTGGCCGCATGGCCATAGGCGATCCAGTCGATGACCGCGGCACCCATGCCGGGGATGGCACCCAGCACGGAACCGATGGAGGCGCAGCGGATGACCAGCCACCAGTTTTTCAGAACATCGCGTACGCCCTGCATCTGGGCCCAGCGGTTGCCCACATCGCTGTTGCCCGAAATCCCCCGCCGGGCGATGACCAGATCGGCGATCTCGGGCAAGGCGAACAGCCCCATGGCAAAGGGCACGATGGGCAAGCCGTCCCACAAATAAGTGGTATCAAAAGTCCAACGCATAGTTGCGGTCTGGGGATCCTCACCGATGGTGGCGATCATGATCCCGATGCAGGCCGCCGCCATGCCCTTGAGCGGTGCACCGCCACTGAGCGCCGCAACCAGGGACAAGCCGAAGATACATATGGCCAACAGCTCGGGTGACCCGATCAGCAAGACCAGGGGTCTGAGGACGGGAATGCTGACCCCCAGCAGCGCCGCACCGAACAGGCCGCCCAGCACGGAGGCGGTGAAGGCCGCCCCCAGGGCGCGCCCCGCCTCGCCCTTCTGGGCCATGGGAAAGCCGTCCAATATGGTGGCAGCCGAGCCCACCGTGCCCGGCACGCTGAACAGGACCGCGGGAATGGTGTCCGACGTCACCGTTACCGAGGAAAGCCCCAGCAACATGGCCAGCGCCGTGAAGGGATCAAGCGCAAAGGTAAAGGGCAGCAGGATGGACAGCCCCACCAGGCCCCCCAGGCCGGGGATGATGCCCAGCACCAGCCCCATGAGCACGCCAGACGCCAGAAACACGAGCCGCATGGGATCGCCAACGATGGCGATCGCCTTCATGGCCATCAATATGGGATCAGATTCCACTTCTTACCCCCGGCCGGCAACCGGACACCAATGAACATGGTTCCGCAAACCGCCGCACAGGCATATGAGGTTATTCGCGGTTATTTTTATCTTTACCTCCCATGTCTCTGGCTCAAAATGGCTCTTTTTTTGCAACCTAGCGCGAAACGCCTCTGCCCGCCAATAGGAACTAGATGGACCTTCACTCCACCATCGCCGCCCTGCCCCCGGTTATTGCCCATCGCGGGGCCAGCGGATCGGCGCCGGAAAATACCGCCCCGGCAATCGAACTGGCCGCCGCCATGGGGGTCCGGGCGGTCGAGCTGGACGTCATGCTATGCGGGGACAATGCGCCCGTCATCTTCCATGACCGCAAGCTCCAGCGCACGACCGATGGGGAGGGACGCGTAAGCGAGGCCAGTCTGGCCGAAATTCAGGCCCTGGATGCCGGCTCCTGGTTTGCCCCCGAATTCGCAGGCGCCCGGGTGCCCGGCCTGGAAGAAGTGCTGGAGCTGGTCTCCGGGCTGGGCATGGGGCTCAATCTGGAAATCAAGCCGGCCCGTGGCCAGGAGCGGGAAACCGCCCTCACCGCCGCCGCCACCCTGGACCGCTGCTGGCCCGGCACCCTGCCCCTATTAATTTCCTCCTCCAGCGAAACGGCCCTGGAGGTAATGGCGGGTTTGCCGGGCCATCCGGCGCTGGGCCTGATCAGCGGCGCCGTTCCCAGGGATTGGCGCGCACGTCTGGAGCGGCTGGATTGCGTCAGCCTGCATGCCGCCCAGGCCAAACTCTCCACCGCCCAGGCCGAAGCCATCCGGCGGGCGGGCTTTGGCCTGTTGGCCCATACGGTCAATGATCCGGCCCGCGCCCGGGAGATGTTTCAAATGGGGATCAACGGGATATTCACCGATCATCCCGAACGGATGGATACCTTGTGTTAATGTATCCCCATGTTCCACAGGCATGTGCATGGAATTAGTATTGGCGGCGCCCGGGGAGAGGCATAATTTTGCCCCTCATGGCAACCGCACTCCCCACCAACGAAAACATCACTTCGCTCGGCGAAACCGAAGGTGCGCCTCACTCTTTTCGCTCGCCTCCGCACAATTTCGAGGCGGAGAAAGCCTTGCTGGGTGCCATTTTCGCCAATAATTTCGCCTTCGAGAGAGTGGCCGACTTTCTCAGGCCCGAACATTTCGCCGATCCCATCCATGGTCGCGTTTTCGAGGTGACCGCCAAGCTAATCGAGCGGGGCCAGATCGCCGATCCCATCACCTTGATGAATTTCTTTGAACAAGACGGCTCCCTGGCCGAGGTGGGTGGCTCCAAATATCTGGCCGAGCTTTCGGCCTCCATGGTCAATATCATCAATGCCCACGAATATGGGCGGACCATTCATGACCTGCACCTGAAGCGCAAACTGATCGATCTGGGTGAGACCATGGTCAACGAAGCCCATTCCCCGGAAATCGAGGATACGGGCGTGCACCAGATCGAACAGGCCGAGGAAAGCCTGTATAAGCTTGCCGAGACCGGCGAGGCCGAAGGCGGCTTCCAAAGTTTCAAGACTTCGGTGATCAGCGCCATCCGCGTCGCCGAGGCGGCCCATAAGCGGGACGGCAAGCTGAGCGGCGTGGCCACCGGCTTTCGCGATATTGATAATTTGCTGGGTGGGTTGCACCCGTCTGATCTGGTCATCCTGGCGGGCCGGCCTTCCATGGGCAAGACGGCGCTGGCCACCAATATCGCCCTCAACGCAGCCTATGACTACAAGACCCAGACCGACGAAAACGGCGAGAAAAAAGTCACCGACGGCGCCGTGGTCGGGTTTTTCTCCCTGGAAATGTCGGCTGAACAATTGGCCGCGCGCATCTTGTCCGAACAGACCGAGATCGCATCGGACCGCATGCGCCGGGGAGTTTTGACCAATGAGGAATTCGACAAGCTGGCGCTCGGCAGCCAGACCCTGCATGACCTGCCCATCTTCATTGATGACACCCCCGCCCTTTCGGTCAGCGCGCTCCGCACCCGGGCGAGAAGGCTCAAACGCGGCCCAGGGCTGGGCTTGATCATCGTCGATTACCTGCAGCTTATGGAAAGTGCCACGCGCAACGACAACCGGGTCCAGGAAATCGCCGAGATCACCCGGGGACTCAAGACCCTGGCCAAGGAATTGGACGTGCCGGTGCTGGCCCTGTCCCAGCTTTCGCGCGCCGTCGAGCAACGCGAAGACAAGCGCCCCCAATTGTCCGATCTGCGTGAATCAGGCACTATCGAACAGGATGCGGATGTGGTCGCCTTCATCTTCCGCGAATCCTATTATCTGGAACGGGCCGAGCCCACGGAAAGGGCCGACGAGGGGATGGATAAATACGCCGAGCGCTCCCATCTCTGGGAAGAAAAACTGGAAAAAGTGCGCAACGAAGCCGATGTCATCCTAGCCAAGCAACGACACGGGCCGACGGGGACGATCAAGCTTTATTTCGACGGCACCTTCACCCGGTTCGGGGATTTGGACACTCATCATACCGAGGGATATTGACCTCCCATGGGCGGGGCGGATCACCGCGATACCATCCTGACCATCGATCTGGATGGGGTGGCGGCCAATTACCGCAAACTGGCCGGAAAAATTGGCCGGGCCCAACTGGCGGCAGTGGTCAAGGCCGATGCCTACGGGTTGGGGGTGGAGCCCGTATCCCAAACCCTGGCCCAGGCCGGCTGCAAGGATTTTTTCGTGGCCACCTTGGGCGAAGCCATCCAGTTGCGCCAAATCCTGCCCGGCGCCGGGGTCCATGTGCTCAACGGCCTGCCCGCCGGCAGTGCGCCGGAAATGACCCGTCATGGGCTGGTCCCCGTGCTCAACAGCCTGGGCGAAGTGGAGGAATGGTCGGCCCATTGCGCTGCCCAGGATTATGCCGGTACTGCCGATCTGCATATCGACAGCGGCCTCACGCGCTTAGGCCTTGATGGGCAAGAGGTGGAGAGGCTGGCCACCGGGGCCGGGCCGGATTTCCAACTGGACTGCCTGCTCAGCCATCTGGCCTGCGCCGATGAATTGGGCAACCCCATGAACGGCCGGCAATTGGAAAAATTCAAGGCGCTTCTGAGCAGACTGCCCCGGGCCAGGGCCGGCATCGCGGCTTCTTCAGGCATCTTTTTGGGCCCCGGATATCATCTGGATATGGTCCGCGCCGGGGCCGCCATTTTCGGCATCAATCCGACCCTTGGCCGACCCAACCCCATGGCGCAAGTCATTCGATTACAAGCAAAAATCCTGCAAACCCGGATCGTTGACTCACCCCAGACCGTTGGCTATGGTGCGACCCATCGCGTATCCCAGCCGACCCGCATCGCCACCGTCGCCGCCGGATACGCCGACGGTTATATGCGCGCCCTCGGCAACGAAGGGACCGCTTACATCGAGGATTGGAAGGTGTCGGTGTTGGGGCGTATCTCGATGGACCTGACGGGTTTGGACGTTACCCATGTTCCACAAAATCTAGCGCGCCCGGGCAATTATGTTGACCTGATCGGCGCCTTTAATCCCATCGATCAGTTGGCCGGTGAGGCCCGCACCATCGCCTATGAGATATTGACCGGTCTGCGTGGCCGGGCCCGCCGGCGTTACCTCAAAGGCGGCAAGGTGCAATGAAGTTCCTGCAGTCCATCAGGCCCATCAAGATGGCGGTGCGCAATTAACATGGCCCGTGGGACCTCCCATTTCGCCTGCCAAAGCTGCGGCGCCAGCCATGCGAAATGGGGTGGGCGCTGCGACGATTGCGGTGCCTGGAATTCCATCGTCGAAGAAGCCAGCGCCGCCGGGCCGCCCAAGGGGCTGGGCGGCAAAAAAGGCCGCAAGGTGACCTTCTACGATCTCAGCGGCCCGCCCGGCAAGACGGAGCGCGGCGCCACCGGCATGAAGGAATTCGACCGGGTCTGCGGCGGCGGGCTGGTGCCGGGCTCGGCTATTTTGGTGGGCGGCGATCCGGGCATCGGAAAATCCACATTGCTGTTGCAGATAACGGCGAGCCTGGCGGGAGGTGCGGCACCCATGCGTTGCGCCTATATTTCGGGCGAAGAAGCCATCGATCAGGTGCGCATGCGGGCCGACCGGCTGGGCCTGGCCCAGGCCAAGGTGGAGCTTGCCGCCGAAACTAATGTGCGCGACATCGTCGCCACGCTCGATACCAATGACGCACCCCAGGTGGTGGTCGCCGATTCCATCCAGACTCTTTACATGGATAATCTGGATTCAGCACCCGGCACCGTCGCTCAGGTGCGCAGTTCGGCCCAGGAATTGATCCGCTTGGCCAAGCGGCGCAGCTTTTGCCTGTTGCTGGTCGGCCATGTGACCAAGGAAGGCCTGATCGCCGGGCCCAAGGTGTTGGAGCATATGGTCGATACCGTGCTCTATTTCGAAGGGGAACGGGGCCATCAGTTCCGCATATTGCGCACGGTCAAAAACCGCTTCGGCCCGGCCAACGAGATCGGCGTTTTCGAAATGACCGATGGCGGCCTGGCCGAGGTGGAAAACCCATCCGCGCTTTTTTTGTCGGACCGAAGCCAGGAAGTCAGCGGCGCCAGCGTTTTCGCCGGCATGGAAGGAAGCCGCCCCGTATTGGTGGAAATCCAGGCCCTGACGGCGCCCGCCGCCTTCGGCACCCCCAGGCGCGCCGTGGTGGGATGGGATTCGGCCCGCCTCGCCATGGTCCTGGCCGTTTTGGAGACACGCTGCGGGCTGGATATGGGCGGCAAGGATATTTATCTGAATGTGGCGGGCGGTCTGCGCATTACCGAGCCCGCCGCCGATCTGGCCGTGGCCGCCGCCCTCGTATCATCGATTGGGGACAGCGCCATGCCGCCCGAAACCGTGGTCTTCGGCGAAATCGGCCTGTCCGGCGAAGTGCGTCAGGTGGGTCAGGCCGATTTGCGCCTGGGCGAGGCGGCCAAACTTGGTTTCCAGCGCGCACTGGCCCCGGAACGGCGGCGCCGCAAGGGTCAGCCGGCATCCGATGGGGAGACCGGGCTGGAGGTGACCGAAATCAACCATTTGGATGATCTGATCGGCTATTTGGAAGTGGCGGGAAAACAGCAGCCAGGCTTAAGCCAGGTCACCAAAATCGGTGAAAGCCATGGATAATCTGCCCATAAATCCCCTGGATCTGACGACCATCGTCGCCTTTGTCCTGGGTGGGCTGATCGGCCTTGCGCTGGGTTTCATCCGGGGGGGCCTGTTCGTGGTCTCCTGGGTGGGAGCGGTTTTGGCGACCATTTTCGGCTTCCCCCACGTCCGCCTCTTTGCCCGCCAACAGATCGAAACGGCCTGGATTGCCGATCTGACGACGGGGGTGGTTCTTTTCCTGGTGGCACTGGTAGTTCTGTTTCTGCTGAGTTCCATGATTGGAAGCTGGGTCCGGGCCAGCCACCTCAATGCCCTTGACCGGTCGCTGGGTATGCTGGCGGGCCTGATCACCACGGCGCTGATCATCACCGGCAGCTTCAGCATCGCCAAACCCATGCTGCCCACCGACAACCAGCCGGACTGGCTGAAGAATTCCAGGTCCCTGGTTTTGATCCGGGCCAGCGCCGAACTGCTCAGCGCCGTCCTGCCCGAAGACGCCGTGCTAGCCGGCACGGAAAAAGCCGAGGAAGCCGCCAAGAAGGCCCAAGAGATAATCGAATTGGAAGAGACCTACCAGAAACTGGTTGAGCCAAAGCAGAAAACCAAGGATAAGCCGGAACGATCAGGCTATGATGGAAAGGAACGCCGCGCCCTGGATCGTCTGATCCAGACGCGCGAATGAGAAAACGGAGCGCCATGACCCTTATCAAGCCAGATCCGGTCAAGCCAGGCCCGGATGACCATTTCCACGATGAATGCGGCGTCTTTGGCGTCTTCGGCCATAATGAAGCGGCGGCCCATGCAGCCCTTGGCCTGCATGCCCTGCAACATCGTGGCCAGGAAGCTGCCGGCATCGTGGCCACCAATGGCCAGCAATTTCACCCCCACCGTGCCATGGGTCTGGTTGGCGATATTTTCAGCTCCGAAGAAATCATCGCCCGTCTGTCCGGCGACATGGCCATCGGCCATAATCGCTATTCGACGGCGGGCGAAACCGTTTTGCGCAACGTCCAGCCCCTGTTCGCCGAATTCGATTTCGGCGGGCTGGCAATTGCGCACAACGGAAACCTGACCAACGCCTATACGCTCAGGCGATCCTTGGTGGAGCGGGGCTGTATCTTTCAATCCACCATGGACACGGAAATCATCGTCCATTTGATTGCCCGGAGCGAATATTCCACCGTGGTCGACCGCCTGATCGATGCGCTGCGCCTGGTGGAGGGCGCCTATTCCCTGGTGGCAATGACCAAGGATTCCGTGTTGGGTGTGCGCGATCCCCGGGGCGTCAGGCCGCTGGTCCTGGGGCGCCTCGACGACACCCATATTTTGAGCTCCGAGACCTGCGCGCTGGACATCATAGGTGCGCGCTTCGTGCGCAATGTGGATCCTGGCGAGATCATCGTTATCGACTCCGATGGCATGCGTTCCATCAAGCCCTTCACCAAGACGCAGCGGCGCTTTTGCATTTTCGAATATATCTATTTCGCCAGGCCCGACAGCAGGGTGGAAAGCCACAACGTCTATGATGTGCGGAAACGCATCGGCGCCGAACTCGCCCTGGAAAGCGCCGTCGAGGCCGATGTCGTCGTGCCCGTGCCCGATTCCGGCGTGCCCGCGGCCATCGGATTTGCAAAGGAATCAGGCATTCCGTTCGAACTTGGCATCATCCGCAACCATTATGTGGGACGGACCTTCATTGAGCCCGCCGACCATATCCGCCATCTGGGGGTCAAGCTCAAGCACAATGCCAACCGGGACATGCTGGAAGGCAAGCGGGCCGTGCTGGTCGATGATTCCATCGTGCGCGGTACCACGTCGGAAAAAATTGTCGAAATGGTGCGCAGCGCCGGGGCATCGGAAGTCCATATGCGCATTTCCAGCCCGCCCACCACCCATTCCTGCTTTTATGGAATAGACACACCCGACCGCAAAGATCTGCTGGCCGCCGGCATGGATTTGGAAACCATGGCAAAACATATTGGCGCCGATTCCCTTTCCTTCATCTCCATGGACGGGCTTTACCGGGCGGTGGGCGATGAGGGACGCAACGGGGAAGACCGAACCTATTGCGATGCCTGCTTTTCAGGCGATTATCCCATTTCCCTGATCGACCATGATGGCGACCCGCTTCCCGCCCAACTGTCCTTACTGGTGGAGCAGGAATAGAGATATGAGCGGCGATCTTGACGGGCGCATCGCGCTGATCACCGGAGCGTCCAGGGGCATCGGCCGGGCCGCGGCAATCCGTTACGCGGCCGAAGGCGCCCATGTCATTTTGTTGGCCACCACCCAAGGTGCTTTGGAAGAAGTCCAGGACGAGATCACGGAGGCCGGCGGCACGGCAACGCTCCGCCCTCTCGACCTGACGGAATATGATCAGGTCGATCAGATGGGCGCGGCCATTTTTGAACGCTTCGGACGGCTTGATATTTTGGTCGGCAACGCGGCCCGGCTGGGCACCGTCGGCCCCCTCGCCCATGCCCAGGCCGATGATTGGGAACGGACCATGGCGGTCAATCTGACGGCTAATTGGCGCCTGTTGCGCAGCATGGACCCATTGCTTCGCATGTCGGAAGCGGGGCGCGCTATTTTCGTAACCTCCGCCGTCGGCCAGCGGGTGCAGCCCTATTTCAGCGCTTATTCCATTTCTAAGGCTGGGCTGGATATGATGATCAGGGTGTACGCCGCCGAAAACGAAAATACGCCGATCCGGGCAAACATTCTGGACCCCCAACGCACCCGCACCCGCATGCGGGCCGAAGCATTCCCGGGCGAGGACCCCATGACCGTTAAGACCCCTGAAGCTCTGACCGATCTTTTCGTCGAACTGGCCCTGCCATCTTGCGAGAGGAACGGAGAGATCGTTATCGCCCAAAGTTGATGAAAGGCGGCCCGCCATGAAGGAATGCAGCAAATCCATAATGCGCAGGCTTCACCAACCCAATTTCGCCAACCGTTATTTCGTCGGCGAAGGATTGGATGTGGGGGGTGCGCCCGATCCCCTGGGCATGTATGTAGAACTGTTCCCCAAAATGAGGGGCGTCACCACCTGGGACCAGAGCGAAGGCGATGCGCAGTTCCTGGAAGGAGTGGAAGACGAAAGCCGGGACTTCGTCCATGCCAGCCATTGCCTGGAACATCTGGTGGACCCAAGCGAAGGGCTCATCAATTGGTTCCGCGCCGTCCGGCCGGGGGGGCATCTGATCGTCACCGTGCCCGATGAAGACCTATACGAACAAGGGGAGTTCCCCAGCACCTGGAACGGCGATCACAAATGGACCTTCACCATCCAGAAGGTAAATTCCTGGAGCGATAAATCCCTCAATCTTCTGGATCTGATTGGCGGGTTGGGCGCGGCTTGCGAGATCGTCAGGCTGGAGAAGCTGGATGAAGCCTTCCGCTACACCCTGCCCCGCTTCGATCAGACCATGACCCCCATCGGCGAATGCGGCATCGAGGTGATCTTGCGCAAACGGACGGAGGCGGAATTGGAAACGGGTGGGCGTCACCCCGGCCCCGGCGTGGTCAGCCCCATGGAGTTTTTCCTGCTTACCGGTTTTCAGGATTAAGAATCAGCGACAGCAAAGCCATACAGATGGCAACGGCCAAATAGGCGGTCAAAAAGTAAAGTATCTCGCCCAGCGAAACGCCCCGGTCAAACAGCCAGCCCAGGATGATCGGCGATAATGAGGTTCCGATCACCGCCAGCGCACCCAACAGACCGCGGATGGCGCCCAGATGCAGCACCCCGTAACGTTCGGTCCAGAAGATACCCAGGATGGTGCGCGAGCTCCTTCGCTGACGCCGAACAGGATCATGAAGGCAAAGGCCGTCAGCGGTGCCTCGAAATTGGCCAGCGTAATCATCGCCAGCCCCGCCGGGAGGATATAGAAGGGAACAAGTTTTCGCGCCCCAAACCGGTCCGCCAGGGGCCACGCCGCCAAGGAAAAAACCGCCGAGCTGACGGCCAGGCCCAAAAAACTGCTGGCGAACCAGGTAAGGTCCCAGCCCTTGGTCTGGGCCAGATGGACCTGATGGAAAATGATTCCGGTCCCGATGAAACCAAGCGCCAGCGCCAGGGGCAGCAAAAGATAAAAGCGGGGATCGCCCAGCACCTGGTGCAAAGCCCATTGCCGCCCGGCAGCACCTTCGGCGGTACTGACCGGCCAGACGGCGCGGGCCAGCATGCGGGCATGGCGCGCTTCATGGCCCTTGAGCAGCCAAGCCATCAAAGGCACCAGAACCAGAACCACCGCCGAGGCGACCCAAACGTCGCGCCAGCCGAACGCCACGGCCAAACCCACAGCGATCATGGGAAACAGGCCACGCCCGGCATGGAATCCCTGATTGGCTGTGCTCAAGGCCTTGCCCCGGTCCGTCTCGAAATATCGCGCCATGGAAGTCATAGCCGCATGCCCCATCAGCCCCTGACCCGAAAGACGCAGAAAGAAAATCGCCAGACCCAAAGCCAGGCTGCCCGCCGCCACCGATATAAAGGCGCAAGCCCCGATCAGCCCCAAACAGGCCACCAGGGTAAACAGCCTCAGATCGACCCGGTCGATCAGCCGGCCCACCCAAATCAAAGACAAGCCGCTGGCCAGGGTGGCGGTCGAAAAGATCAGTCCGAACCCGCCATGGGTGAGTCCGAATTCGGCCCGGATTTCACCACCGAACAATGAGATGAAAAAGGTCTGGCTAAAGCTCAAAAAGAAAGCCATGAGAAAGCCAAAGACTAAAAAGCGGCGGTCGGGCTCGGCGAAGGTCAGATAGGGCGGCGGATAAGTCACTTATTCCTGCTGGCGGCCAGCTTGGCCCGGGCTTTTTTCATTTGCAGCCGGCTCAGGCGCCCGCTCAGTTTTTCCAGCGCGGCTGCCACATCCATTTCCGGCCGGTAGAGACGCACCCGGCCGGCCTGGGTGGCTGCCAGGCTGTACCAGTAAAAGGCTTCCACCAGATTGAGCCCGACGCCCCAGCCCTTTTCATACATGGCGGCAAGCACGGCGCGGGCGGCGGGATGGCCCTGGCTGGCGGCTTTCTTGTACCAGCCGATCGCCGCTCCGTAATCCTGGCCCACGCCCTGGCCAAAAAAATACAGCTCACCCAACGCGTAGCCGGCATCGGCATGGCCGCCGAATTTGGCCGCCGACAGATAAAGCTTAGCCGCCTGTGGATAACTTGGGCGAACCCCCTGACCGGCGGCGAACATCTGGCCAAGGGCATATCGCGCGCCCGCATGTCCCTTGCCGGCCGCCTTGCGCAACCAGACCAGAGCCCCAGCATAATCGCTTTTCCCGGCCTTCCCATCGCGCAGAATGACGCCCAGGCGGTGCTGGGAGGCCAGATCTCCTTTTTCGGCCGCCGGGGTGAGCCGGGTAATTTCGTCGCGGTAGGAAATCTGGACATGGGTTACTTTTTCGGCGAAAAGCCCGCCAAACAGAAACCAGAACAGAAAAGCCAGCATGGGGAGCACAAAGGGGATCGAAACCACAATCCACCTTTTGGGCAGGTTCCGCCAAATTATGATTAGCCAAAGTTTCATGGCAAACCCGGAGGGGCGTGCGGATCAGCGGGCCGGGCCGGGCCCCTGAGGGCTGTGGCCGACGGCTTTTTCACCGGCATTGGGTTCCCCGTAACAATTCACCTTGCCCAGAGTCCGGTAGCAATAGATTTCCTCGGGCTGGGTGACCTCATCCTCTTCACAATAGGTTTGTCCTAATTTGCGCCGGATGGTCGAACAATTCTTGCCTTTGGAAAAGGACACCAGGTGATCGGTCAGGGTCTTTTCGGTTCCGATCACGGAAATGATCTCCACCCCGGCCAGGGGCGGCACCGAGCCAGGAGACGAGGTGGCCACGGAACAGCCGCCCAAAATCAAAGCAAATAGAAGCAGGGCGTTTCTTTGCATTTTCATGACGGTCTCATTATAGCGCTCACATGCTTAAAGAAAAATTAAGCCCGCCTAAGCCGAATAAAAGTGGGGCCCCTTGCGGAGCCCCACCCATAACATTTCAAAACTACAGCACGGCGCTTATTTTGCGGCCCTTATCTTTTTTATTTCGGAGCGGAAAGCTGCCATGATCTTGGTCCCGTTGGGCGCGCTTTTCACCCAGGATGCGGTGACCGACTTAAGGGCACCCCGCCATTTGCCGATCTCGCCCTGATCGCGCCGGTCGCTGAAATAAAAGACAGGCTGTGGGGGCTCGGATTTTATTGTCTGGTGATGACCCGGCGGTTTAATGGCGTAATGATATTTGTGCAATCCGGGCGCCTCCCGGATACGGGCAAAATTATTGGAAGTGGCCTCCACCACATGGCAGGTGCAGCCGGTCAGTTGCCGGATAGCGCTTGAAAATCCCGCACTTGATCCGCCCAGATCGACCACCACCGATTGGCGATCCAGGGGCCGCGCATAAAAGCTGTGGCCGCAAATTTCGGGCAACAAAGTGGCGGTGTATTTGGTTTCTTCCATTCTCAGCTCCGCCGCGCCGCCTCATTTGATTTTGGCGCGCCTAGCGGCTATCTTAGCGCGCTTTTGCAAAGGATACAGCCGCCAGATGGAGCAGGTTAACCCATGGCCGATGAAGACCGCGAACAGGATTATCTGTTCAAGGAAATAGATGAGGAAGTGCGCCAGGACCGTTATATGGTCCTGGTCCGCAAATATGGCGTTCACGGTGTCGTCCTGGCCGTGGTCCTGGTTGCCGCGGTTGCCGGGTATAAGGGCTGGCAATCCTATGATTTGGGCCTGCGCCAGGAGCGGAGCGAGAAATTTTCCGGCGCCCTCAGGGCCCTTGATGAAAACAAGACGGCGGATGCGGAACGCGCCCTCAGGGCACTTTCCACCGAAGGATCGGGTGCCTATGCCTATCTGGCACGCTTCCGGCAGGCGGCCCTGCAGGGGCGGGGTGGGACCAAAAGCGTGGCCGTCGCCGAATATCTAAAATTGGCCCAAGAATCAGATCTGGATAAGATTTTCAGGGATTTGGCCCTGCTCCAGGCTACCTTGCTGGAGCTGGATGACGGTGACCCCGAGAAGCTTTCCACCCGTCTGGCCGGCCTGAGCGAGGGCAATAATCCCTGGCGTCACAGCGCCATGGAAATGAGCGCCCTACTGGCCCACCGCACGGGCGATGCGAAAAAGGCCCAGAAACTTTTCAAGGAATTGGCCGATGATGCCTCGGCCCCCCTTGGCATCCGTGGGCGGGCCGCGGAAATGACCACCATATTGGGTGGTTGAGGAATTGAGGGGAGGAAACGGATGAAAATATATGCCCGTGCCGTTTTCACTATTTGCCTGACAGGGTTTTTGGCTGCCTGCTCCGATAACACCTTTTTCGGTACGAAAACACAAAAACCCCTGCCCGGCGAACGCATATCCATCCTGGTCCATCAGGGATCCCTGCAGGCCGATGTTAAGGGCCAGAAGAAACCCATCCTGCTGCCCCAGCCGACGCCCAATCCCGAATGGCCCCAGACCGGCGGTTATGCCAATCATGCCATGCATCACATTAAAGTTCCAAAGGCGATCAGCCGTGCCTGGAGCGCCTCCATCGGGGAAGGATCGGGCGATGATCAGCGCCTCGTGGCCCAGCCCATCGTCGCCCAGGGACGGATTTACGCGATGGATTCGGAAAGCGTGGTCAGCGCCTTTAATGCCAAAACCGGGGATGAAATCTGGTCGGTTAACGTAACCCCCGATGAAGAAGATGATGATCATATCGGCGGCGGTCTCGCATTTGAACGTGGCCGCGTCTATGTGACCACCGGTTTCGCCGATGTGGTGGCGCTCAATGCCAAAACAGGCCGCCAGATCTGGCGGCGCAATCTGAAGGCCCCCATGCGCACGGCACCGACGGCCAGGGGCAACCGTCTGTTCGTGGTGACCGTAACCAACAAGCTATTCGCGCTCCATGGTGCCACCGGCAAAACCCTTTGGAAGCACGAAGGCATCGAGGAAACCACCCATCTTCTGGGTGGCGCCAGCCCGGCGGTGGATCAAGGCGTGGTGGTCGCCGCCTTCTCGTCGGGTGAACTGATTGCCTTGAGGGTGGAAAACGGCGTGCAGCTTTGGTCTGATTCCCTTTCCGCGGCCAGCCGCGTGAATGCGGCGGCGGCCCTGTCCTCCATTCGTGGGCGCCCGGTTATCGACCGGGGTCTGGTGATCGCCATCGGCAATGCGGGCGTCATGACCGCCATCAATCTGCGCACCGGCCGCCGGGTATGGGAACGGGAAGTGGGTGGCTTTGAAAGCCCCTGGGTGGCCGGCCAGTATGTTTATGTGCTATCGCGCGATTCCGAACTGGTGGCGCTGGACCGTCTCACGGGCCGCATCCTTTGGGTTCGCTCCCTGCCCCAATGGGAGGATATGGAAGACCGGGAGGGACGGGTGGTCTGGACCGGCCCCATATTGGCCAGCGACCGTTTGATCGTCGCCAGTTCTTCCGGACTGGCCTATTCCGTTTCGCCCTATACCGGGCAGGTTATGGGGGCCGAGGAACTGCCCGACGGCATCAAGATCGGCCCCATCGTGGCCAGCAATTCCATCTTCCTGCTGTCCGATAACGCCGAACTCTTCGCCTACCGTTAAACCTCCATGAACCTGACGGTTGCCATCGTGGGGCGCCCCAATGTGGGGAAATCGACCCTTTTTAACCGGCTGGTGGGACGGCGCGTGGCCATCGTCGATGACCGCCCGGGCGTGACCAGGGACCGGCGCGAAGGTGAAGCCCGGCTGGGGGATTTGCATTTCACGGTGATCGATACCGCCGGCCTGGACGAGGCCTATGATGGTAGCCTGGAAGCCCGCATGCGCACCCAGACCGAACATGCCATCGATGGCGCGGATGCCGCCCTCCTTTTGATCGATGCCAGGGCCGGCATCACGCCCATGGATGAATATTTCGCCAAATGGCTGCGCGCCCGGGAAACCCCCATCATCCTGATCGCCAGCAAATGCGAGAGCGAGGCGGCCAAGGCCGGATTATACGAAGCCTTCCGCCTGGGTCTGGGTGAACCGCTTGCCCTCTCGGCCGAACATGGCCAGGGAATGGGCGAGCTTCATGACGCGCTCAAGCCCCTTGCCTCTCCAGCCCTTACCGGTGAACCAAGTGGAGAGACAGGCCAATCCACCCTGCAAATGGCCATCGTCGGGCGGCCCAATGTGGGGAAATCGACCCTGGTCAACCGGCTGTTGGGCGAGGAACGCATGTTGACGGGGCCCGAACAGGGGATTACCCGGGATGCCGTCGATGTACAATGGGTCTGCCAGGGACGCACCATCCGCCTGATCGATACGGCCGGGCTCAGGCGCAAGGCGCGGGTCAAGGACCGGGTCGAGGGATTGTCGGCGGGATCATCCTACCGGGCCATTCAGTTTGCCCAATTGGTGGTCCTGGTGCTGGACGGCCAGCAGCTTTTGGAAAAGCAGGACCTGACCATCGCCCGGCAGGTCATCGAAGAGGGCCGGGTCCTTATATTGGCGGTCAATAAATGGGACATAACGCCCGACCGGAATGGGGCCATGGGGCGCTTGCGTGACCGGATGGAAACCTCCCTGCCCCAGGCCCGGGGGCTTCCGGTTCTGACCCTGTCGGCCCAGACCGGCAAGGGGGTGAACAAACTGTTGCCCACTGCCCTGGCCTCCTTTGAGGATTGGAACCGGCGCCTGCCGACGGCGGAGCTGAACCGCTGGCTGGACGAGATGACGCTGCGCCATCCACCGCCCATGTCCGCCGGGCGGCGGCTCAAGCTGCGCTACATGACCCAGGCCAAGACCCGCCCGCCCACATTCGTGCTCTTTGCCTCCAAGGGCCAGGAACTGCCCGCCGCCTATCAGCGCTATCTGGTCAATGCGCTCCGCGATGACTTCAAATTACCGGGAATTCCTATCAGGTTTTTGGTCAGGACGGGAAAAAACCCTTACGCCCCCGATTAAAATATTTAGGCCACGGATTTGGTCCAAACCTCCATGCCGTCCTGGCGGCGCGGCATTTCGGTGCTCAGGATTTTCGTCAACTCGCCCAGGCTTTCCAGATTGTGGATCGGGCGGAACTCGTCCACATGGGGCAGGATGGCGCGGATACCGGCGGATTTGGGCTCGAAGGCGGCGTAGCGCAACAAGGGATTGAGCCAGATCAGGCGGCGGCAGGATTTATGCAGCCGTTCCACTTCGGCGGCGAGCCCCGTCCCCTCGTCCCGGTCAAGCCCGTCCGAAATCAGCAAGACCACGGCCCCCTGGCCCAGAACCCGGCGGGACCAGTCTTTGTTGAATCCCACCAGACAATGGCCGATGCGCGTCCCACCGGCCCAGTCTTCCACCGCGTCACCCACTTTCTCCAGGGCCGCATCTATATCCTTATAGCGCAGATACCGTGCCACATTGGTCAGGCGGGTTCCGAACAAAAAAGTATGGACCCGGTCGCGGTCATTGGTCACCGCATGCATGAAATGGATCAACATGCGCGAATAGCGCTCCATTGACCCGGATATGTCGCAAATCACCACCAGAGGCGGATGGCGCATCCGCCTTTTGCGTTTCATCAGCGGTATGCGGTCGGTGCCGGAACGAAGTGCTGCCCGCATGGTGCGCCGCATATCGATGCGCTCGCCAATAGGATCGGCCCGGTAGCGCCGGGTCGGCACCTCCATGATGGGCAGGCGCATACGGCGGATGGCGGCCAGGGCCCGGCGTATTTCCTCGGCCGACATTTTTTCGAAATCCTTTTTGCTCAAAACCTCATTGGCGCTCCAGGTCAGGGCCGCATCCAGCTCGGTCTCTTCCTCCTGGGGGGTATCGGGGTCGCTGTCCTCGCCGCCCTTTTTGGCCATGGCTTCGACGACGCGCCTGGAAATGCTGTCGTCGGGCGGCGGCGCCATGGCGTTGTCCATGTCGGGCAGGACCAGTTCGGCGATGCGCGCCAGAATGTCCGGGTTGCGCCAGAAAACGTGAAAAGCCTGATCGAAGATTTCCGTCTGGTCGCGGCGGTGGATGAAGACCGCATGCAATGTCCAATAAAAATCATCGCGCGATGCCAGCCCCACGGTACCGACGGCGCGCACCGCGTCCAGCACCCGGCCGGGCCCGATGGGGATGCCGGCGGCCCTGAGGGCGCGGGCGAAATGCATAATATTTTCGGCCAGCCGCCCACCGCCCTCTCCGTCTTCAGGCGGGGGCGGCGGAACCGAGGGCTTGTCCATCAGGCGGTGGCCCGCTGGATGGCCAGCTCGGAGCGCACCTCACCTAAAATCCGGCTGGCCTCGCTGCCTTCGATGCGGGCGATATCGTCTTGGTATTTGAGCAATGTGCCCAGAGTGTCATTGATCAGTTCGGGCTCCAGCGCGACACAATCCAGTTGCGTCAGCGCATGGGCCCAATCAATGGTCTCGGCCACGCCCGGCTGTTTGAACAAATCCATTTCGCGCAATTCTTGGACGAAGCCCACAACTTCGGCTGATAATTCCTGGGCCGCCCCCGGCGCCTTGACGCCCAGGATTTCAAGTTCACGCTCCGCACTGGGGTAATCGACCCAATGATAAAAACAGCGCCGCTTCAAGGCGTCATGGATTTCCCGCGTCCGGTTGGACGTGATCACCACCAGGGGCGCCTCTTCCGCGCTTTGGGTGCCCAATTCGGGGATGGTCACCTGGAAATCGGCCAGCACTTCCAACAAAAATGCCTCGAAGGGCTCATCGGTGCGGTCCAGCTCGTCGATCAGCAGCACCGGCGCGCCGCGCTCGTCGGATTCAAGGGCCTGCAACAAGGGGCGTTTAATCAAGAAACGGTCGGAAAAGATACCGGCCTCGATGGCTTCCCGGTCGGTATCGCCGGCGGCCTCGGCCAGACGGATTTCCACCATCTGGCGGGCATAATTCCATTCATAGACCGCCGAAGTGACGTCCAGCCCTTCATAGCATTGCAGCCGCACCAGACGGCGGTCCAGGGTTTCGGACAACACCTTGGCGATTTCCGTCTTGCCCACCCCGGCTTCGCCTTCCAGAAACAAAGGCTTGTCCAGGCTCAAACTCAAATAGAGCGCCGTCGCCAGATTGCGGTTGGCCAGATAATCGCCGGCCCGCAGCAGGGCCAGGGTAGCATCCACATCTTTGGGCAGGGCAGCCATCGTTCAGCACGAACCTTTCAGGTTGGAAACTCTATCAAGGTCGCAGCATAAGCGGTGATCCGCCGATTTCAAACCATTCAATGCAATGGTTAAAATTTGAGTGCGATGGCGCGGACCAGTTGGGGAAGTGCCCGCACTTTCTCGACGATGGGCTCAGGCACGGCTTCGTCCACTTCTATGAGCGCGATGGCATCAGCATTAGGCGCGCTGCGGCCCAAATTGAACGTGGCGATATTGATGTCCGCCTCACCCAGCAAAGAGCCCAGCGATCCGATGGTACCGGGCCGGTCCTCGTTGGTGATGAACAGCATATGGGGACCCAGTTCGGCATCGATGGAAATGCCCTTGATCTCGACGAGGCGCGGCTTGTCGCCGGCAAACAAGGTTCCCGATACTGCCCTGGTTTGTGCCTCGGTGGTGACCGTCACCCGGATGAGGGTCTGGAATTCCTCTATATCGCTGGAAATCACCTCGGTCACCTTGATGTCGCGCTCCTTGGCAATGACCGGCGCGCTGACCATATTGACCGACGTCAGCAGGGGCGAGAGAAGGCCTTGCAGCACGATGGCGGTCAGGGGTTTGATGTTGAGTTCCGCCGCATGGCCGCTGTAATCAATACTGACCGATTTGATCGCCGTTTCCGTCACCTGGCCCGCGAAGCTGCCCAACTGTTCGGCCAGCTTCAGATAGGGTTTCAGCTTGGGCGCATCCTCGGCGCTGACCGAGGGCATGTTGAGCGCATTGACCACGGCACCGGTAAGCAGGTAATCGGACATCTGCTCGGCCACCTGGATGGCCACATTGACCTGGGCCTCCTCGGTGGAAGCCCCCAGATGGGGCGTGGCGACAATTTTCTCGTTGCCGAAAAGCAAATTTTCCTTGGCCGGTTCCTCGGTGAAAACATCGATGGCGGCGCCCGCCACCTGCCCACTTGCCAGGGCCGCTTCCAGATCATCCTCGACGATCAGACCACCCCGGGCGCAATTGATAAGGCGCACGCCCTCTTTCATGCTCGCCATGGCCTTGGCGTCGATGATGCCCCGGGTGGCATCGGTGATGGGCGTATGCAGGCTGATGAAATCGGCCCGTTTGAACAATTCCTCCAGTTCCAGCTTCTCGACGCCGATATCTCTGGCCCGTTCGGGCGACAGGTAAGGATCATAGGCGGCAACCTTCATCTTCAGACCCAAGGCCCTATCGGCGACGATGGAGCCGATATTTCCGCATCCGATGATCCCTAAGGTCTTGCCGTAAAGCTCCACCCCCATGAAGCGGGATTTCTCCCATTTGCCTGCATGGGTCGAGGCGTTGGCCACTGGAATGTCGCGGGCCAGGGAGAACATCATGGCGATGGCATGCTCCGCCGTGGTGATCGCGTTACCGAAGGGCGTGTTCATGACCACCACCCCACCGGCGGTGGCCGCATCTATGTCAATGTTATCGACGCCGATGCCGGCCCGCCCGATGACTTTCAGGTTTAGGGCGGCCTTGATGATCTCGTTGGTGGCTTTGGTCGATGAACGGACGGCCAGCCCGTCATATTCGCCGATGCAGGCGGCAAGTTCATCCGGGTCCATGCCGGTCTTCACATCCACTTCCAGGCCGCGTTTGGCAAATATTTCCGCCGCCCTGGGGCTCATCTTGTCTGAAATCAAAACCTTCGGCATTTCCCCCTCCTTACGCTTTTTGGCCGAATTCGGCTTGCGCCTGACCCAGGGCCCAATCGATCCACGGGCACAAATTCTCCAGGTCCTTGGCCTCCATGGTGCTTCCGGCCCAGACCCTGAGGCCCGGCGGTGCGTCGCGGTATCCATCAACATCGAAAGCAGCGCCCTCCTCGTCCAACAGGGCACCGATGCGCTTGGCGGCCTTGGCCTGGGCGTCTTCGTCCAACACAGCGAACCAGGGTGCAACAATTTTAAGACAGACCGATGTGGTGGAACGCTGGGCCGGATCGCCCGCCAGAAATTCAATGGACGGATTGCCCGCGACCCAATCCGCCAGCACCGCCAGATTGGCCTCGGCGCGGGCGATAAGCGCATCCCGCCCGCCCAGCGATTGAGCCCATTTGAGCCCGTCCAGCGCATCTTCAACGCAAAGCATGGAAGGCGTGTTGATGGTCGAGCCCTTGAAGATCCCTTCCGAAAGCTTGCCGCCCGATGTGAGACGGAAAATCTTAGGCAACGGCCAGGGCGGCGTGTAAGTTTCCAGACGCTCCACGGCGCGGGGCGACAGGATCAGCATGCCGTGCTGGGCCTCTCCGCCCATTACTTTCTGCCAGGAATAGGTGGTCACATCCAGCTTGTCCCAGGGCAGTTCCATGGCGAAGGCCGCCGATGTGGCATCGCAGATGGTCAGGCCATCGCGGTCATCGGCAATCCAATCCCCGTCCGGCACCCGCACGCCCGATGTGGTGCCGTTCCAGGTGAAGACGGTATCGCGGGAGAAATCGGCCTGGCTCAAATCGGGGAGTTCGCCATACGGTGCTTCAAACAGGCGCACATCATCCAGCTTGAGCTGCTTGGTAACGTCGGTCACCCAGCCCTTGCCGAAACTTTCCCAAAAAAACATGTCGACGCCCCGCTGGCCCAACAGGGACCAGAGCGCCATTTCGACGGCGCCCGTGTCGGATGCAGCGACGATGCCCATGCGGTAATCCCCGGGCAGCCCCAGGATTTCGCGCGACATTTCGACCATTTCATTGATCCGCCCCTTGCCCAGCTTTGAGCGGTGCGAGCGGCCCAGAGCGGCGCCGGCAATGGCGTCGGGCGTCCAGCCTGGACGCTTGGCGCAGGGACCCGATGAAAAATTGATATTGTCCGGCCGGACGGCCGGCTTCGGTGTCGTATTCATAGCTTTTTACTCCCATCCTTACAGATGGGCAGCGGCCCGTTGGGAGGCCGTGGCCCGCCGATGCTTCTATAGGGGTGGCGCGGCGAGGTCAATGATTTAGATCAAGGGCGAAAGCCGCTTTCCGTGATTTGAAGGCTGCTAGAGCATGTTTAAGCCAGGCGCGTGGTTACGGCCCGCCAAAAATGAGGGGCGGCATATCGCTCCTCGTACCAGGTCAACGCTTCATTGGCCAAGCTCTCCGAGATTTCCTTGTGCCGTCCGAGGAAACGGGCGGTGCTGATAAGACTGTCGATATTGTCAAACGGCGCGAAGTGAACATAGGGAACGAAATAGTCTCTGAGTTCCTCGAAATCCAGCTGCAGGAGGGCCATCTCCGCGGCGATGGCTTCGAAGATACGAAAATTAGGGGTTTGTTCTTCCTCGAAGACCAGACCGCTGCTTAAAGTGGCGCGGCCACGTTTGAGCAGTTCAATATACCCCGTCTGCCCGACACTGTTTTCGGCCGATTTGTCGGTGAATCTGTGGAACAACGGTACCCCGGCCTCCAGCAGATGGGCACACCAAAGATCCCGGTAGCCCCGCCGGGCACCTACATATATGAGATCCAAATCCTTTTTCTCAACCTTGACCTCGTTCATCAAGGCGAAATCCACGGGCAGAACCGGGCCCACCAGAACTGGACAGTTGGGCCGGGCTGCGTCCAAATAAGGATGATCATTCTGAGACAGGATGAGATCTGAATAAAGGCCCCAATATTCCGCGTAGTTGGGAAGCGGCCGGTGGACGTCTATGATTAATGTCACCAGTTTGAACCTGTAGGCCTTTTTCAGGTCGCGCCAATGCCCGCGGTTGATACATTTGTGCCCTCCCATAAAAGTGCCCTCAAAGAGGACGATATCGGGACGGAACCGGTCGATATGGGCTTCCAGTGCCTCGATACCAAGGCGCAATTGCTCATCGCTGCGTGGTTCGACCAAGTGAAAATATTCGGTGTGAAAGGCATCAGCCTCATGCACTTGGAATTCCTTTATTGCCGCGGCACCTGTTCCCTTGAGATGGAGGTAGATGGCGTATTCATCCCACTCAGGGCTGCAACGAACATATTTCGGCGCCACCAAAAGAACCGATTGGCCGCCACCATCAGCCGGGGCATGAAACAGATCAGCCGCGGCAGGCATTGGGAGACTGCCGGAGTGCCAATTATCCAGAGCCCCGGTAAAGGTCCTGAGCAAACGGGTCTCAACGGCTGGGTCCAAATGATCGCCTACCGGCCCGGTATCCGGACAGGGTGATAGATAGGTCAGCAAATTCGGATGGACTTGCGTAAGGGCTTCGCAATAGGCCTTGGTAGTTTTGGCGTCTACGATGTTGCCCTGATATTCACCAAAGCGGCCGGACCGGGCGAAGATGATGGGGAAGTCGTTTATGGTTTTTTCGAACACTGTTTTGGCCTTAGCGGGCTCGCCTGTATTGGCGAAGCCGCGAGCCAGATGGTAATAGGCGTGCGGGTTCCAAGGGTTGTTTTTCAGACTGTCGATCAGAAAAGGGATCGCCGCCGCATGATTATTCCGGCCGAGAATTTCCATAGCCTGCTTCATCAACATATGGCTGCGCCGCACTTCGCTGTCAGCATCTGACCGGTCGGTGCCACCAAGGTTGATTGCCGGATAGGGCCCGCAACTGCCATCGGCGTGAAAAATAGACGGCAGCCGGTCCTGGCCAGCGCCAGAGTTCTCCTGGCAAGAACGGTGCTACCGGCGACATTCAGGGCGCGGGCCAGATAGTAACAGGCATCCGGATTGCCGTGCTGGAATCCCAGAGCCTGTTCAAAGTGAGAAACCGCCTCACCCGGGACGCCGGCGTCAAGCGCAGCCAGGCTTTGCTCAACCAGCCTATGGCTCATTTCCGCTGGAGTCGGATTATGCTTTTCGGCGCACATACCGTTTGCTCCAGGGGTTTAGGGACTGGGAAGGCATCCGAATCTGAAAAAGGTGCCAAATATTCGGGTTATCGGTATTCACTATCAATCCTTCCGGTTCCGCTACCTTGAGAATCGCTTAATATATAATTTTTCGGGCATACTTGACAAAAATGGAGAGCATCGGCGTGCAAAGCGGAACGTCATTAAAAATTCACATCGGCGGCAGAATCGCCAAGGAAGGGTGGAAAATACTTGATATCCAAGATGGGCCCCACGTCGATTTTCTGGGCTCCTGCACCGATATGTCCTTTTTAGATGACGGCTCGGTCAAGGAAATATACGCGTCGCATGTTTTCGAGCACCTTAGCCACCGACAGGAACTGCTGTCCGCACTGAACGAATGCCATCGCATTCTATGCCCCAAGGGCAGGCTTTTGATAAGTGTTCCGGATTTGCGCAAACTCTCCGCCTTATTTTCTGCCGAAGGAGCCGGCACCAACCAACTTTATGAAATTATGCTGATGATGTTTGGCGGCCAATTGGACCCTCATGATTTCCACAAAAGCAGATTGTTCGAGGAGTTGTTCGTTAAATATCTCCAAACTGCCGGATTTGCGAGCACTGAAATAATTGATGAGTTAGGCTTATTCGATGATTCTAGTTCGCGCCGGTTGGGAGGAATTTTGATCAGTCTGAATATGATCGCTGTGAAATAGGCGCTTGGCGGGCAAGCATTGTGTGCCCCTTGGTTGCCAGGTTGGGCAGCAAGTTTGGCTTTGCTATCAGTTCAATATGGCCTGAATGCCCCCCCGCCAAAAAGAATTGGCCCGGCGGTGATTTCGTGCGAAAAATTTGACCAATCGAATGCCAGCCATACCGGAGAGAAGCGGGTCATGAAACTTGGAGCCTTGTTGTCCGACAATGCGCGGCGCACGCCGGACAAAATCTGCGTGATCTGCGAGGACAAGCGGATCACCTTCGCCGAAATCGATGCCCGTTCCAACCGCATCGCCAATGCGCTTTTGGACCGGGGCATAGCCATCGGCGACCGGGTGGCGGTCTATATGCCCAATTCCATTACGGTGGCCGAGGCCCTGGCGGGCGTGATCAAGACCGGTTCCCTGGTGGTCCCCATTTCCACCCGCCTCACCGCCGATGAGGTGAGCTATATCATCAACCATAGTGAGCCAAAGGCCATCTTCTTCCCCGCCAGCCACCGGGAAACCGCGCTGGGCGCCATCGGGGAAATGCCGGGAATGATCCGCATCTGCGTTGGGGCCACCGAAGCGGGCGAGTCTGAATTCGAGGAATTTACCGCGTCGGGCAGCGAAACGCAGCCACCCGCCCTGCCGGCCCAGCCCGATGATTGCGTCATCGGCTATACGTCTGGCACCACGGGCAAGCCCAAGGGTGCCGTCGGCACCCATAGCAATCTTATTGTCGGCGGCTTCATCCATGCCCGGGAATGGGAATTGCGTTCCGATGATGTGGTCTTCGCTACTACCCCCATGGCCCACCGGACCGGGCTGTCGCGCCTCGCCAGTTCGTTTCAGTTCGACACACCCGTGGTCATGCAGCCCCGTTTCGATGCGGAAAATGCGGTAGAGTTGATCGAGCGCGAGGGCATCACCATCATGGGCTGCGTACCCACCATCGTGCGCATGATGCTGCCCCATATCGAAGAGCGGCCCGAAGCCGTCAAGACGCTGCGGCTGGTATCGGCCACCGGCGAGCTGTTTCCCGAAGTGTTGCGCAAACGCCTGTTCGCCGCCGCCCCCCATGTGGGGCTTTATTCCTTCCTGGCCCAGACCGAGGGCGGGGTTCTTCTGTCGGTCATGCCCCAAGATCAGGACTTCAAACCCAAGGCAATGGGCGCGCCCATTCCGGGGGTCGAAATCAAGCTGGTGGACGAGAATTTAAAAGAAGTGGCCCAGGGCGAGAACGGAGAAATATTGGTGCGCTGCGGTGAGCCCGGCCAATATACGGTCATGCGGGAATATTTCCGCAACCCCCAGGCCACCCGCGAAGCCTTCACAGAGGATGGCTGGTTCCGCACCGGCGATGTGGGCTATGGAGATGAGGACGGATATTACTATTTCGCCGACCGGGCCAAGGACATGATCGTCACCGGCGGGCTCAACGTCTACTCAAAAGAGGTGGAGCTGGCCCTGCTTGATCATGCGGCGGTGGATGACGCCGCCGTCTATGGCGTGCCCGATCAGGAATTCGGCGAAGCCATCATGGCCTGCATCCAGCTCAAACCAGGCGGGAAGGCGGAGGTCGCCGATATGATCGAACATTGCCGCGAACGCATCGCCAGCTACAAAAAGCCCAAACATGTTCGTTTCATCGATGAGCTGCCCCGCACCAGTTCTGGCAAGATCCTTAAATATCAGCTCAAGCAGGAATTCGCCGCCGAAAACGAACCGTCACGCTAATCGCGTGTTCATCAGCCGGCGGGTTGATGGGTAATTCATATTGAAACTATCGATAGGTATGCCTACCTAAATGTATCACTGTTTGGGGCACCCCTGGTTGCCACCAAGAGCAATAATATGAATTGTATTTGGGGCTGACATAGATAAGCTCGAAGTATTCACATTTTGGCCCATGCCATCAAAACCTTCAACAGATCTGCCTCAGCGAGGAGCGGTTCAAGAAAAATCAAATCTTGGCCAATGTAGGAACCTGGGACTGGAACATCGCGACCGGAGAGCTTTACTGGTCAGAAGGTATCGCGCCCCTTTTTGGTTATCCGCCCGGCGAGGTGGATACAACCTACGACAACTTCATGAAAGCCGTTCATCCCGAGGACCGGCAAACACTGGCCAACGCCATCACCTCCTGCATCGAAGAGGGCAAGGAATACAATATCGAACACCGGGTCGTCTGGCCCGACGGGACGGAGCGCTGGCTTCACGAGAGCGGTGACGTGGTACGCAACGAGGCAGGGCAGCCCCTCAACATGCTGGGCGTCGTGGTGGATGTCACCGGGATCAGAGGAAGCGAGAAACGTCTGGCCACGGCCATCGACAATATGTCGGACGGGTTCATCCTCTATGACGCGGAGGATTGTCTGGTGATGTGCAATCGTCAGCACCGCCAGATGTATCCCAATTCATACGATCTGTTCGTTCCCGGCGTTTCTTTCGAGTATTTGTTCAGGCGTTCAGTGGAGCGGGGAGACTACCCCGATGCCGAGGGCCGCGCCGAAGAATATATTCAGGAAGTCCTTGCCGCGCGTAAAAAGCCTTTTTCCTCCTTCGAAACCCATGTCATCGGAGACCGCTGGCTCGCCGGGTTCGAAAAACAGTTGCATAACGGCATGCGGGTGGACATCCGGAGCGATATCACTAACCACCGACGCAACCAAAAACCGCCAACAAACAACCAACCAGCAAGCAGGCAGCCAACAACCACCAACC
>CAZBQG010000020.1:0-27067 GCA_964493945.1 uncultured Rhodospirillaceae bacterium | reverse complement strand
GTTGGCCCGGTTGCCCTGGCCCAGTACATTGCCCGCCGAATTCATGCCGATGGCTTTGGCGATGGGCCCGTTGACCACAATCATGGGCCCGACGAAGCTTGTCGTGCCCAGCACCAGATGCAGCCCGAAACCGGGATCCACCACGGCCTCGACGGCGGCCAGCACGACGGGCAGATATTCCGGCTTGCAGCTGGCCATGACCGCATTGATGGCCACCTTCTCGATGCTGCAAGGCGCGTAATCGGGGGCCATGGGGCCCAGCACCTCGCCCGGATCGCGCACAGTGCCTTTCAGCATGCGCAAAACCCTGGCCTCGGTCGGCGGCGTGACGGGCAGGCCGTCGGTCCAGCCCCACTCGAAGCAAATTTCCATGATATCGGCGGAGGCATTGAAGGAAAGCCGCTCTGAATCCAGCCCCGTATCGCCAAAGCGGGCGGCCAGTTCCTCAGGCCTTCCGGACTCGATATTCAGCGCCCCGCAGCCGGGCTGGTTTTCCGGCAGGCCTTCTCCCAAGCCGTCGATCCCGGTGAAGCCCCGCCATTCTTCCCGGTTCCAGCCCATGATCCGCCCGGTCTCACTGCCGCCTTCCATGCGGATCAGGATGGGAACGATCTCGATCCCCAGCCGGTATGAGGTCTCCAGCCCCCGGTCGTCGATCACGCCGGGAACACCGCCGGGGAAGGCAGGGTCATCCTGGGAATAGACGGTAAGGCCGGCCAGGTCGCACAAAAGAGGCTCGATCAATGTACAGGTCGGGCAATCGCGCTTGACGATGGCGATCAGCCCATCGGGTAGTGTGCTCATGTGTCGTCCCCCAGCGTTGCAGCGATGAGCTTATACCAGGCGCCACAAGAATTGGAACTGTCTTAGCCCTAGGGCATTTTCAGGCGCTTTGCCGGAAGCCAGGGCTATTTCTTTTTTTGGGCAAAACCGCCATAGTGAAGCGGCGCAGCTGACAGCTAATTTCTCTGACAGTGGATATTTTATCATGACGAAGACCTTACCAATTAGGCTGGCCGCCGGATCGGGCCCGACATTCGGGGTTGATGACCTTTCCTGCGCCGCAGCCACCCATTTAGGCCTTTGGGAAGATGAAGGGCTGGACGTAACCTGGACGCCGACACTTGGAGGGGTCGCTGCCATGCGGGCTGTGCTCGACCAGGATGTTGACGTTTCCTATGGCGGATTGGGGCCTGTCCTTGGCTTCCGGGCTGAAGGAAGGCCCGTGCGGATCATCGTTTCCATGGCCCGGTCACTGGCCCAGAACCTGGTGTGCCAAAACCGAATTACCTCCACCGGCCAGCTACGAGGTGTATCCTGGGCGCTCGACGGGTTCGGCGCGCTGAGCCACCATATGGCCCGGCTGATCGTTCGCGCGCTGAGCATCAGCGAGGAGGATATTGACTGGCAAGCCGTCGGACCGCCGCCGGAACGGATTGACCGTCTGCTGGCGGACAGCGTCGATGTTTCGCTTATCCGCGTCGAAGAAGCCGTATCGCTTAGCCTGGATACGGAAAATAACCTTCATATCCTGCTCGGTTTCGCCGAGCTGAAGGAGCTTGTGCCCGCCCAACCCCATGGCGTGCTTGCAACCACCGAATCCTATGAAGAAGCCCATCAAGAAGAGCTGCACCGTCTCACTCGGGGGATGATCCGCGCCTGCCGCGCGCTCAACGATGATTTTGATACCTTCCACAAGGTATACACCCGTAATGTTTCTGTTGAGGTGCCCGATAGCGCCGTCCGTACCATTTGGCAACAGGAACGGGCCTCCCACGGGTTTGCGGTTAATGGCGAACTGACCCGGGGTCATTGGCAAAAAGAGATGGATATGTATTTCGAGCTTAACCCCGAGCTTACGCCCGTCACCAGGCAGGAAGTGATCGCGCCTGATTTCGTGGCGGCGGCAATCAAGGCCTTGGGCGTATATCCGGGCAGCGATACGCCGGATTGAACAGTCAGGCGGGTTGGGTCAGGTCTTGTTTTTTGTTGTTCATCCTCCCCCTACCTTTCGTCCCGCACCCGTTTCGCCTTGAACTCGGTCTTGGGCAGGGTCCCGAGGCTCAACAATTCCACATCGACCCGCACTTCGCAGCGCGAGCGGATTTCGTTGGCCACCTGATCCACCACCGCCTGATCCTCATGCTCCACCCGGGCGGTCATGATATCCAGCCCGTCCGGGTTGGTTTCTATGACAATTTCGTATTCGTCGCCGATGCCGGGGACGGCGCGGATGGCCTCTTCAAGCTGCACCGGATACATCTTGGTGCCCCGGAGATTGATCAGATCATCGGCCCGCCCGCCAAAGGCGCCGACGGCGCGGACATGGGAGCGCCCGCAATCGCAGGTCTCCGTCGTGTAGGTGGCGTAATCGCCCACCAGAAAACGGAGCTGGGGCGAGCTTTCTGAATTCAGGCTTGTGCAGACCGTGAGGCCCTGCTGGCCATCCGCCACCCGGTCCTGGCTTTCCTCATCGATCAGTTCCCAGACCTGGATATCCTCCATCAGATGGGTGGTGACGGGGCCTTCGCCCTGGTCCGATGCCGGGCAGGAAAAGCCGCCGCAATGGGGGGCCACTTCGGTGCAGCCGTAAAATTCCACCAGTCTGGCACCCCACAAATCTTCCAGACGGCTCCGCGTATTAGAAATGCCCGTGGCGGATTCGCCGCCGACCAGCACCTTGTTGACCGAACTGCCCGCCGGGTCCATGCCCTTTTCTTCCATGACCCGGCCCAGATGCAGGGCGTATGAGGGCGTGGACGTGATCACCGTCGGCTTGTAGCGATCAACGATCATGGCCCGCATATCGCTGGTCATGCCACCCCCCGGAATACAGGCCACCTTCATGCGGGCCAGGGCGAATTGCACCCCCCAGGCAAACACATGGGGCCCGTATCCGGCGCAAATGAGCATGGAATCGTTGGGCCGGATACCTTCCGAATGAAGGGCGCGGGCGTTGGCCCATTCCCATTGCACCCGGTCATTTTGCGTATAGCGGAAGACCCGGGGCGGGCCAGAGGAGCCCGATGAGGAAAACATCATCCAGCCCCGCTTGGTCCATAATTCGTCATCATGGGCCGTATAAGTGCCGTAGGGCGGATTGGCAGCGCCGTCCTCCATCATTTCGCCTTTGTCCACCACCGGCCATTTGACCAGGGTCTCCACCGTATCCACATCCGTGGGGGCCAGGCCCAAGCGGTCGAAGCGGCGTTTGTAAAAGTCGGAATTTTCATAGAGGAAAGGTACCATGGCGCCCAGCTTTTCGTCCTGGATGGCCCGGATTTCATCGCGGCTGGCGCAATCCAAGGACGGCGACCAGTAATCTTTCGAACCCGGCCCGTTTTCGTCGTCTCTGAATTTATCCAGGGTTTCCAGCCATGTTGCCCTGGTCTGTTCCGCTTTTTTCCCAGCCATCGGAGCCTCCTTTTTTTTGTACTCAAAACACCTCTCCGCCAACTTACGCGATTTCCGTGTCCGCGGTGAGCGAAGGCGCCGGGATAGCCCTGCCGGTGGCGCCAGCAACTCAATCCCCTCATCCCCCAGCGCTTTCATGAGCGCCATATTGACGGCGTAACGGTGCTGGTAATAGCGCTTGGAATCAACCCAGAACCGCATTCCCACGACGGCACCGCCATAGGTGAAATCATAGATGCCTATTTGTGGTGTGGGCTCGTCCCCCACTTCCGGCGCACTTTCCAGGACTCCCCGCAGCAGCTCGACGGCCCGGCCCGCATCCTTGGCGCCGCCGATGGCAGGCGGGTCTCGACGATCGGTTTTTGGCGGGAATTGACGATCACCTCACCGACGATTCCCTTGTTGAGAACGACGATCCGTTCCTTGTCTTCGCCAATCAGGATGGCGAAGCCGGCCCCGTAATTGGACAAAGGCCCCTGCAGGGCCATGGTCGCGCCAAAGGCGGCGGCGCCCGCCAGCGCAATCAGGGGTGCGATGGAGATGCCGAAATTGCCCAGCGTGATGATCATCACGAAAACAATCACCAACAGTTTGCCCAGATTACCGAGTAGGCGCGACAGGGCCGCATCCACATTGCGGGCTGCGATCAGCCCCAACACCTTTCGCCCCGACCAGCCGGCCAGCTTGAGGCCGATGAACAGAAACAAAAGCGCGCCAAGAATCTGAAACCCGTAGGTGATGGAAAATTCGACCAGCGTGTCGACCAGCTTGCTGGCCGCTTCCAATTCTTTTTGCATGGCTTCTATCCTGTCCTAGGCATCCGTTTCCGTCCTTCTTCCCGTGCTGTCCACATAGGATTTGAGGTCTTTAGCGGGGGGGCCGTCGAGCCTGGCGGCCAGCCAGTCTGCCAGATAGACCCTGGGATTTTCACCCATCACCGGTGAGGGCGCGGCGGCCACCGAATGATTGGCCCCTTCATAGACCAGAATTTCCTTGGGCGCCTTTATGCAATCAAACACTTCATAGCTGTTCTCGACCGGGCTGAGCTGATCTTCCGATCCGGCAACGATAAGCACGGGACAGGTGATGTCCGGGACCTGAGAGCGCAAATCCATGCCGGCGGCGAATTTGTCGAATTCATCTTCGTCTTCGTAATCGGACATAAACATGAAGCGGAGCTTGAAGGATGGCGAGGCCATATTGAAAATGGTGTCGCAGCCGGGCTCGTGGCAAACGCCCGAGACGGCCACACCCTTGATCCTGTCACCCAGGCGCGAAGCCCATTGCAATCCCCAAAAGGTGCCGAAGCTGGTGCCCCGGACCAGCAATTTGTCATTGTCGATAGCCGGGTGCGCTTGGAGCCAGCCGATGGTCGCTTCCGCCGCGTCCATATGGTTGGTCTGGGTGACGAAAATACCCAGCGTAACGCTTTCCGCCTGACCCGGCCCGTCGATGCTGAGCACCGCGATGCCGCGTTGCAAATAGGCATCCCCATACATCATGACGCCGCTTTCCTTGCATGAATCCATGCCCGGGATGTTCACTACACAGGGGAAAGTTTCGCCCGGCGCGGGTTCGTGGGGCAGATGCAGATAGGCCGGAAGCTCCTTGCCCTCAAAGGGGATGCGCACGATTTCCACCGGATGATCCGCCAGGCCCGCATATTTGGCATAGCAACGGTTCATGTCGTCCTCCAGATCTTCAAGGACCTGGGTCTTTTCGAAGATCGGCCAGCGCGCCGTCGCCCAATGAAGGGCGGCGATCATGTAGCTTTCGCGCGCCGCGACCAGCCGGCCGGCTTCCTCGAACTTCTGGGCTTTCGCCTCACGGCGCCTGGCGGCGGCTGAAAATTCTCGGACGAAATCGGCCACCCGCTTGATGCGCGCGCCCACCGCCCGGAATTCGGGCCCCGCCTCCGGGCCGCCGGGCGCGCTCATATAACCCAGGCGCCCCTGATCCCACTCGACGCCAACGGTGCTGATCACCGCATCCAGAATCCAGCGCTGCTCGGCCCAGCGCTTCATGCGGCCATCTACTTTATCGGGCATGTCTTTTGCTTCCTTCTATTGGTTCAGGGGATTCCCCGGCAAAAGAGTAATACCAAGTTGCACAAATGAACACCCACCGCTTATATTGGCACCAGACCAATTGAAATTATTGGGTCATAAACCGTTCTGGGAGGACGAAATGATTGCGAGATTAGCCGTACTGGGTGTTGCGCTGGCCGCATTTTCAGCCACCGCCACCACCGACGCCAATGCCAAACCCCTTAACCTCAAAATGGCCTATTTCGGCGGCCCCAAATCCCCCACTTATTCAAAAGTTCTGAAGCCTTGGACGAAAAGAGTTTCCAACGCTTCCAAGGGTACGGTGGATATAAGCACTTTCCCGGGTGGCGCGCTTGGGCGCAATCCCAGGGCCCAGGTCAAACTGGCGCTGGACGGAGTGGCTGATGTGGCCTTTATCGTGCCGTCTTATACGCCGGGCCGGTTTCCCGATAACGCGGTCATGGAACTTCCCGGCATCGTCAAGGATACTTCTGAATCCAGCTTCGCCATCTGGGGACTTTTTTCCAGAGGCCTGCTACGCGGTTATGACAAATTCAAGGTCTTCATGCTGGTGACCACCGATCCCTACACCGTTCACACCAAGGCTCCGATCAAGAGCATCGCGGATTTGCGCGGCAAGAAGCTGCGCGCCGGTGGACCGGTGGCCGGGGCGACCATCAGGGCGCTGGGTGCCATTCCGGTGGGCATGCCCATTCCCGCCGTCGCCCAGAATATTTCCAAGGGCGTCATCCAGGGTTCAGCCTCTGACTGGACCGTGGCCTATACCTTCCGCATCATTGACGTGGCCAAGTACCACTATATGGGATTGCTGGGCACCGTTCCCATCGCCGCGATCATGAGCAAGAAGCGCTTCGACGCCCTGCCCGCCGACGCGCGCGCAGCCTTTGAGGCGCAAAGCGGCCTGGCACTGGTCAAAAATTTCGCCAAGGTCAATCTCAAATCAAATCAGGTGCTTGAGGCCAAAGCCCGCAAAACCAAGGGTCACACCTTTATCGACCTGAATGTGGCGGCCAAGAAAAAATGGGATGCGACGGTCAATCCGGTGATCAACCAGTGGGTCGGGAAACACCCCAAGGGCAAGGTCCTGCTGTCCGCGCTGCGAGAGGAATTGGCCAAAATCCGGAAAAAGTAAGCACCCGGGTTTATCTGAAAAGTGGCACTCAAACTTGACCAGGAAAATGGCTGGGGAAGCCGCTATCTGGCCTTGATCGGCTTGATCGGGCTGGTGGTGGTTGCCCTGGTCACCATTGGTGATGTTTTGCTGCGCTGGCTGTTCAACAGCCCGGTGGATGGGGTGGCCGAAATCTCCCGGCTGGTGGTGGCTATTTCCATCGCGTCTTTCTTCCCCATGGCCCTGACCGACCGCCATCATATTACCATCGAATTTCTCGGCAACTGGCTGGGGCCCCGAGCCCGGCTCTGGCTTGATCTGCTGGGTCATGTGGCCACATCGTTTTTCTTTCTGGTGCTCGGCTGGCAGTTCATCCTCTATGTGTTGGAGCTCAAGGAGGCCGGCGAGACCACCTGGCTGTTGGGCTGGGCGGTGACGCCCTGGTGGGTCGTCACCACCCTGTTCATGCTGATTTGCATCCCGGTCCAGGGGCTGATTTTGTACCACCATTTGCGCGCCGTGCTGGGCCGGGAAAGCGCCCTGCCGCCCACCAGCCACCACGGCGTCGACGCGGGGCATTGAGGAGCAATGGATCCCATCCTCCTGGCAACCCTGGGGCTGATCGGCATGATCGTGCTGATCGGGCTGCATATTCCCATCGGCATCGCCATGGCGGTGGCCGGTTTCTTCGGCTTTGGTTTCCTGGGCGGTTTCGGACCGGCGGCCACCCTCTTCGCCACCGAGCCCATCGGCGTCATTTCCAATCTTGATCTGGCGGTGATCCCGCTGTTTCTGCTGATGGGAAGCTTTGCCGGCGTCAGCGGCCTGTCGGCCGATATCTACCGCCTGGCCTATGCCCTGGTCGGACACCGCCGGGGCGGGCTGGCCTTGGCCACCATCGGCGGCTGTGCCGGTTTCGGCGCGGTCTGCGGATCATCGTTAGCGACGGCGGCGACCATGGGCCGGGTCGCCTTGCCGGAAATGCTCAAGCGCAATTATTCCCAGACCCTGGCCAGCGGCTCCATCGCCGCCGGCGGTACTTTGGGGATGCTGATCCCACCTTCGGTGATCATGGTCATCTATGCTTTCCTGGCCGAACAATTCGTCATAACGCTGTTTATCGCGGCGATTATTCCGGGTCTGATCGCCGTCGCCTTTCATTTCGTCGCTATCGCGATTGTCGTCCGCGTCAATCCCGCGGCGGGGCCGGCCGGGGAACGCATGCCCTGGTCCGAACGCTGGCAGGTGGTCCGCCAAAGCTGGGGGGTGATGCTCCTCCTGGTGGCCGTGATCGGCGGTATTTATGGCGGCGTGTTCACCGTAACAGAGGCAGCCGCTCTGGGCGCCGGGCTGGCCTTCCTGTTCACTGTCGGGCGCGGAAAATTGAACGTGGAATCTTTCTGGCTGGTGCTCAAGGAAACTGCCTCCAACACGGCCATGATCTATCTGATCATTTCGGGCGCCTCGATCTTCACCTATTTTATTACCACCTCCAAGATGCCCGATGCCCTGGTTACCGCCATCGTCGACATGCATCTTCCGCCTCTGGTGATCATTGGAATTTTGATGATCGCCTATCTTATCCTGGGCAGCATTTTCGACACCATCGCGGCCATGGTGATCACCATGCCCTTTGTCTATCCCCTGGTCACCGGGCTTGGCTATGATCCGATCTGGTGGGGGATCGTGCTGGTCATGGTGATCGAGATCGGCATGATCACGCCGCCCATCGGGATGAATGTGTTTGTCCTGTTCGGGGTGGCCAAGACCATTCCCCTGCAGACTATCTTCAAGGGGATCGTGCCTTTCCTGATGGCCGATCTGGTACGCTTGGCCATTATCGTATTGTTCCCGGTCATCACGCTTTGGTTGCCCGTCGCAATGGGTATGGCCATGGGTAATGTTTAGGGGATAAGCCCCGGCAAAACCCCGTCCGTGTCGATTTCTTCGCGGATGATGCGCAGCTCTTCGTCCGTCGGCCCGGGCGTTTCGGGAATGTCGCCATCGCACACCAGATCAAAGCCGGTTTTTTCCCGCGCCTCATCCACCGTGTGGCCGGGATGGACCGAACGCAGGCGCATGCGCTGATCGGGGGTGTTGAAATCCATGACCGCCAGGGGCGTGACGCAGACCTGCGGGCCCGTCGCCCAGTTGGGGCGGTTGGCGAGGATTTCCGGATCACTGGGATGGCCGGGGCCGCTGACGAAATCGACTTTTTCGATGAACAACCTGGGGTCATGATGCTGCACATAAAGCAAAACCCGCTGCACGGCGCCGGTAAAGACCAGCCCCACATTGCCGGGGCCCCGCACCTTGGGTTCGCCATAATCACCGATACAGACCATATTCACATTGCCGTAGCGGTCGATCTGCATGCCGCCGAAAAAGACCAGAGAGAATCTGCCGGTGAATTCAAAATCGATGATATCGGCCAATGGTGCGCGGTATTCAGCCCCTTCCAGATTGCGGTAATCGGCGGCCGATTCCAACAACATGCTTGATTTGGAATTGATCGCGCCGCTGCCGCCATAGAGAAACCACAAATTTGGCGCATGGGTCTTTTGGGCCAGGCGCATGGCGCAGGCGGGGATCTGGGAAGCGGCACCGACGGCGCCGAAATCATCGTCGCGGAGTTCCTTGGAAAGGGCAACGGCCATCAGTTCGGCAACGGAATATTCCATCTCGTCTCTCCCTACCCGATGGCCAGAGCGGCAAGGCGGGTTTCGCCAACCGCGTCCAACAGCACACTGTCATCTTCCGCGCCATGGACATATTGATCCAGATATTCCCCGGTCCGGCCCTGGCGCGCCAGATCGTAATATTCATCCAGATGGGCCCGGTCATACCCGTAAAGCCCCGGGCAGGTTCCCGGATAGACCCCGTAGGGCGCATGGACCACGGCCTCCACCAACACACCGGGCAGCGTTGTATTCAGGGGCGCGCCGGCGATCTCGTCCGGCCCCACGATTTCATCGGCACTGATAATGGTCCGTTTTGATGCCTTGGCAATGACGTCTTCCATATGGCGCCCGCCCAGGCTGACACAGTTGCCATAGACATCGGCCCTGGCAAAATGCAGGAGCGCAATATCGGGCGCGATGGGCGGAATGGCGATCACGGTTTCGCCGGTGAAGGGGTCTTGGGTTTCCTTGTAGATATCCGGATTGACGCGGGGCAGATCGGTCATCTTGTGGACCGGCGGCAGGGCGGTAAAGGGCAGGCCGGAGGCGGCGGCGCGCAATCCCATGAAGATGGTCGGCTCGTCCGATTCGATTAAATCTATGGACTTGGATTCGGCGGCTTTGCGGAAATTGGGCGCCAGCCCAAGAAATTCCAGCCCGATATAAGAGACATGCACCTTGGCGACGGCGCCCGCGGCGACCAGCATATCGACCCACAATCCGGCGGACGGCGTGGGCACCAGTTCCAAATCCCGCACCTTTTGGCGGATGAGCTGGCGCACCAGGGCCATGGGCACATTGTTGAAATGCGCACCCGCAACTATGATCCTGGAGCCATCGGCGATGCGGGGCAGCGCGTCGGCAATTAGGGTGAGCTTGCTTGTGCGTTCCGGCATTGGTTTATGTCATCCCATCCACATAAGTTTGGCGCAATTCACGCTTGAGCACCTTGCCATGGCTGTTCATGGGCAATTCGGTGGCGAACACCACCTTCTTTGGAACCTTGTATTTGGCCAGCCGCTCCCGGCAGAAATCGATCAACGCATCCTCACCGATATCCTCGCCGCCCCGGCGCACCACATAGACAACGATGGCCTCACCCCAATGGGGATCGGGGATGCCGACGGCGGCGGATTCCTCCACGTCTTCGTGCTCCATCAAGACATTTTCGATCTCTATGGAAGATACATTCATGCCGCCCGTCTTGATCACATCTTTGAGCCGGTCTGAAATAAAAATGTAGCCATCCTCATCGATGGAGGCCACGTCGCCCGTATGGAACCAGCCATTACGCAATGAGTCCTTGATGGCTTCCGGGTTCTTCCAATATTGGGTGATCATGCCCTCGGTGCGCACGATCATCTCACCCGATGAGCCAGAGAGGAGGAAATTGCCGTCTTCGTCCACTACCCGCACATCAGCCTGCATGGCCTCGCGCCCGCAGGAATGCAGCCGTTGCAGACGCATCTCGCGCTCCGCCCCGGTCCAATCATCCAGATAGTGATCTTCGGGCATCAGATAGGTGGAAAATCCGCCGGCCTCCAGATGGCCGTAAACGCCATAGAAATCGCATTGGAAACGATCCAGCGCGCGGCGCATGAGGGGCACGGGGAACACCGATCCGCCATAGCCGATGATGCGGATGCTGGAAAGGTCCGCCTCACCCACATGGGAATCATCCAGCAGCCGGGCGAACAGGTTGGGGGCCGGCAGGAAAAATGTGTTGATGCGTTGCTCTTCGATCACCCGGAGGATTTCGGGTACATCGAAACGGCGCTGGATGTGGAGATGGGCGCCGATGAGGCTGTAGGACATAAGCAGGGATGATCCCACACCCACCGAAAGGGGCGTAAAGAGGAGCGCCCGGTCCCCATGGGAATGAGCCACATGTGCCATGAAGGTAAAGGACCGCCAAAGCCAGTCCTGATGGGTGCTGGGGCAACCCTTGGGCCAGCCCGTTGTGCCGCTGGTGAAACGGATGGCATAGATATCCGTGGCGGAAACTTCGGCCTCCGGCTCATCCGTATTGCCGTTCTTGAACAGGGATGCGTAAGACCCATAGCCTTCATGACGGCCGATCACCATGCGGGTTTCCATGCTGGTGATTTCGTCCAGAATTCCGTCTACATTCTCGATATAGTCCGGCTCCACCAGGATCGCCTTGGCATCCACCAGATCCAGCAGATAGGCTATTTCGGCGGCCACCAGACCGGTATGGATGGGTACGATCACCAGGCCCAGCTTGGCCGCCGCGAAATAGATTTCCGCCACTTCGATGGAAGGTGCTGAGAGGATGGCGATGCGGTCGGATTTGACCAATCCCGCCCCGGTCAGCCCATGGGCCAACAGATTGACCCGATGGTTGAAGGCGAACCAGGTCAGGCTTGTGGATTGGGTTTCAAAGGCAATGGCCTCGCCAAACCGGTGGGCATTGCGCCGGGGAATATCTCCAAGAATCACGCCTGTTCCCCCCCTTTATCCGCCACCCTCGTTTGCGGAAATCATGCTCCCGGGGACCCGGCAAGTCAAGCTGAGGCGCCTAAACTTTGAGGGGCGCATTTTCGATCTGTTGGGCGTAGGCTTCCAGCCATTCCATCTTTTCGGGCGCCAGAAATTGGCCGCCCCGCACACCCGTATAGACCATCGGGTCCGCCGCACTGGGCGGCAGGGTTCCGTCCTTTTCAAAGGCCAGCGCGGCCCGGATCAGTTGGCGCCGGGTGCGGCTGACCATCACGTCCGACGGGCCCAGATGTTCGAAAGTCATATCCGTAATTTCGCCCATGCTTTCCGACACCGCCTGGTCTTGCAGATTGATCCCGGTGATCCCCGTATAGCTTTGGGTGCGCTGGATTTCCCGGTCGATATTGTAATCATTGTCCTTGTGGTCTTTCAGCCCGTAGCGGCCATGCCAGGCCGTCGTGTTGGGCTCAAAGCGCCAAACGCCTCCGCCGACGATGGGTTTCCTGCCCGGTCTTTCGCCGGGCATCTCGACTTGTCTGTGAATCAGATAGACCATCATGGTGTGGGTATCGTCCATGGGCACATAGGCGCGGGCCAGGATGTTGGTCGAGATGGGGCAGATGGGCGGCATGGTCCAGCAGGGAAACAGGAAATGCCCGATGCGCCAATAGGTTTCCCCCTCGCCGCCCGGCCGGTAGGCCGCATACATCTGGCCGAAACCGGTTTCCTCCACCTTATATTCGGGGGCCCGGTTGGACACCACATATTGGTCCATGGTCTTTTCGGTGAAGCTGTCCTTGCCCACCGACCCGAAATGAAGAACGCCCAGGTGGGATGTGTCCAACTCCCCCTCGGCGCCCTGCAGCCAATTGCATTCGCGCTGGATAAACAGCAATTCAACATCTTCCTCGGGCGCCATGGTTGCCTCGATCTGGGGCAGGGGCGGGATATTTTTCTGATCACCCATGAACACCCAGACCACGCCGCTGCGCTCCTGGGCCTTGTAGGCTTTGGCTTTGACCTTGTCCCTGAAATCCTGATGGGGCGGCAGGTTGGCCATATCCAGGCAATTGCCACCCACACCGAACTTCCAGCCGTGATAGACGCAACGGATGCCGTTCTTTTCGTTGCGCGCGAAGAAAAACGACGCGCATCGGTGGGGACAGCGGTGATCCATGATCCCCACCCGGCCCGACGTGTCACGGAAGGCGATCAATTGTTCGCTCAGGGTCTTGGCTGTGAAAAAACTTGGGTATTTCTGCCCTCCGCGCAACATTTGAATAGGAATGGTTATGCCGACGAATCAATGTTGCGGCAGAGGGAAGATTCTTGAATCAATCTTTCAATTTTTTGAGACGAATTTTGTTTTTACACAGCCTGGATCAAAATCCGGACAGGCTCGCCGTCGGCCACAAGTTCCGAGGATTTGGCCACCGGCAGCCAATATTGGCGCATCAGCCCACCCATGGGCGTACCGGGCCCGGTCTGGGTCAGAATTTCATTTTCCTGTTTCGTGGTCATGACGCGCCACCTTTCCATTGGCCAATTTGATTGCTCACCAATTTTGAACGATTTTAGTTATCAGTCAATATGGATTGTGAAAATGGAGGTTTACCGGGTCTTCGTGATAGGCTGAGTCAATATTTAAAGAGGACTTCTGGTCATGAGCGAGCATCTGATTACGGACCGGGCGGGATTACACCGCATCTATCCCGAACCAAAGGGGTTGGCCGTCGGCAAGCAATTATCGGCCCTGGACGAACATTGCCGCGCCTTCATTGCCCGCGCTCCCTTTCTCATCCTGGGCACGGAGGGCGATGTCTCGCCCAAGGGCGATGGGCCGGGGTTTGTGCGGGTGATGGACGAGGAAACCCTCCTCATCCCCGACCGGTGGGGCAATAACCGGCTGGACAGTCTTTGCAATATTCTGGTGGATCCCCGGGTCGGGCTTTTGTTCATGATCCCGGGCATTGGTGAAACATTGCGGGTCCAGGGGACGGCCCGGATCACCACCGATCCTGAATTGCTGGAACCCATGGCGCTCAAGGGCCGGGTGCCGGCCAGCGGGATTATGGTCCATGTGGAGGAGGCGTTTTTTCATTGCGCCAAATCCATGCGCCGATCAAAGCTGTGGAACCCCGAAGCGCAAACTCGGCGGTCCGAACTGACCCATCCGGGCCGCGCCATGGCGCTCCAGGGCGGCACCGGCCCGGATGCGGGGGAGCGCAGCTATGATGAAGGGATCGAAGCGGCGATGGTTGAGGAAGGGCGGGAGTGATTTAGTGGGGCTGGTTAATTTCATGAATGGGGCCAAGAGCAGTTTTAAACTCCTGATTTTCAGCGTGGCGCTGGGCGGCTGCGTGGCAGCGCCCCAATCGGCCGGTGAAAGTTTGGGCCAGCTGGACCGGGGTTCGGGCAAGCCTGGGATTCTGCTCATGCCGCTGGATGTGGAGCTTAGTGAAACCGGTGCCGGCGGGTTGCCGGTGCCGAGAGAAGATTGGACCCGCCAGGCCGAACGCCATATCGCCCGCGTCCTGGGCGAACAGATGAACCGCCGGAGCGCCCGGCTGATCCATTATATTCCGCCCGGAAACGATCCTGAAAAAACCGCGCGGCGCGCCCAATTGGTCAAGCTGCATGAAGCGGTGGGCCTGTCGATTATCCGCCACAAACTAACCGATGGCGCCAGACTGCCGGGCAAGGCGGATAAATTCGATTGGTCCCTGGGCCCCAGCGTCAGGGAACTGGCCAGGGAATTCGATACCAATTATGCCCTGTTCGTCTTAATGCGCGATACCTATGCCAGCGCCGGGCGGATCGCTTCCATTGTGTTGCAGGGCGCAGGCACCGGGGACGGACAATTGGGGTTTTCGTCCCTGGTGGATTTGCGTGACGGAAATATTTCCTGGTTCAATCTGCTGGCCCGCCCCGAAGGTGATCTGAGAACTCTGGCGGCTGCCAGAAAATCGGTCGGCGCGATGATGGGGAATTTTCCAAGATGAACGGGTTCCCCCGCTTTGTCCTGGCGCTGCCCCTGCTGGTATTTCTTTTGGTGGCCTGCCAGCAATTCACCCTGGTCAGGCCCGGGCCAACCGAAATGGGCGGCACATATTCGATCCGGCCGGGGATCAGTTGGAACCGGGCTCTGTTCCCCAAGCGGGAATTATGGACGGTGGACGGACCGCTGCTTCAGGACCTGTATTTTTTCAAGGGTCTGGAAAACGGCGATGCCTTGTTTCGCGGCGCCAATCGGCAAAAGCCCCGCTTCCGAAGAACCATGAACCAAAATCAAATCAAGAAATTTATTGAAACCAGTTTTACTCTGAACGGCTATGGGGCGCTTATGACCGGCCCGCTCAGGCCCCAGCGGCTGGGCCGGGCCAGGGGGTTTCGCTTCGATTTCTCCTATGCCCTCAGAGATGGGCTGGAAAAACGCGGCTTCGCCGTCGGCATGGTTCTGAAAGGGCGGCTGCACCTTATATTATACCGTGCCGCCACCCTCTATTATTTCGGTAAATACAAAACTGAAGCGGAACGCATTATCCGCTCGATCCGTCTTCTTTAAGGCCAGCGCCATCGATCAGTTCGCGCACCCGTTTCGCCAGATCCTCGCGCTTGAAAGGCTTCATCAGGCACGGAAAACCGGCGGCATCGCCGCCCTCGGCGAAGCGGTCCTCGTCGGCATAGCCGGTCATCAGCAAGACCCCGATACCGGCGTGCCTACCGGTGGCCTGGGCAGCAATCCCCGGACCGCTGAGGCCGCCCGGCAGGACGATATCGGCGATAATCAGCTTGATCGCCTCATCTTCGGATAATTTGTCCAGCGCCTGTTTGCCATCGCCGCCATCCACCACCCGATAGCCGAGACCGGCCAAGGTGGTGGCTATCACTTCGCGCACCTTGGCATCGTCCTCGATCAGCAAAATATGCTCCCCCCGGCCTTGTGGTATTTCCTCACCTATAGGCTCGGCGGGAATTTCCACCGCATCCGAAGTGGCGCGCGGCAGGAAAAGTGCCACCGAAGTCCCCGCCCCTTCCCGGCTTTCAATTTCGATATGCCCACCCGATTGCTTGACAAAACCGAAAATCATGGACAGGCCCAGACCGCTCCCCTGACCCACATCCTTGGTGGTGAAGAAGGGCTCGAAGGCGCGCTCCAGAGATTCCGTCGGCATGCCGGTGCCCGTGTCGCTGACCGTCAGGCTGACAAAATCGCCGACCGACGCATAGGCATGCACCTGCTGATAGGCCTCATCCAGCCGGTGATTGGCGCAGCGGATGGAAAGGGAGCCCCCGTCGGGCATGGCATCCCGGGCATTGATTGCCAGATTGAGCAGGGCGTTTTCCATCTGCGCCGCATCGACCAGGGCCGGCCAAAGCCCCTCTCCCGCATCCAGGCTGGTCTCGATCTTCTCTCCCAGAGAGTGGTGCAGCAGGTCGATCATGCCGGCCGAAAGATGATGCAGGTCGACCGGGGCCGCATCCAGCACCTGCTTCCTGGAAAAAGCCATCAGGCGGTTGGTCAACTGCGCGCCGCGCCGGGTCGCGGCCAGGGCAGCGCTGGTCCATTTCTGGCGCCACTCACCTTCGCCCAGGGTGGAGTCCAGAAGTTCCAGATTGCCCTGGATGATGGTCAGCAGATTGTTGAAATCATGGGATACGCCACCGGTCAACTGGCCTACCGCTTCCATCTTGTAGGCCTGCCGGAACCGTTCCTCGCGCTGTTTGATTTCGGTGATATCGGAATGAAAGGAGACCGAGCTACCATCGGCAAAGCGGGTGCGTCTTATCCTGATCCAGCGGCCCCGCTTGAACACTTCGTAATCACTGAAAGGCTGATTCAGGCGGGCCATGGCCTGGGAAATCCATTCCCGGGTCCGCCCGACGGCTTCCGCCGGCGGGCTAAGTTCGGACAGCTTGGTCAGGAATTCCTCCATGTAGATGCCGGGGACAAGAAATTTGGCCACCTCCGGATCCAGTTTCTTGAAATAGTCATTGCACATGACGAAGTGGTTTTCTCTATCCCAAAGGAGAACCCCTTCCGACATTTTCTCCATGGCATCGATGAATCTGGTCCAGATGACCTGTTCCTTGTCGCGCGCCTCCACCTCGGCCGTTTCATCGACCGCAGTTCCCCGGTAGCCTTTGAAATGTCCCTCTTCGTCGAAAACCGGCTTGCCGTTGAGGCGCAGGTGTCGCTTCCCCCCGTCCGCCCGGAACTGGGCGAACCGAAAACCACGGAAGGGGCGGCGGGCCTCCAGATCGGCCCGGTGCTCGGCCCAGGTCACTTCATCGACCTCCATGCCCTCGATCTCCCAGCGGGTGCGGCCGATCAATTTTTCTTCGTCCAGAAAATGGTGGTCGGGCGGAGGTGACATATAAATGTAGCGGTGATTTTCGTCGGTCTCCCAGAAGCGGTCGGCGGCGGCAGCGGCGAAATCCATAAAGCGCATCTCGTTTTCGCGCAAGGCCGTCTCCACGCGCTTGCGCTCTTCCACCTCCTCGCTGAGCCGGTGGGTGCGCTCCTCAACCCGGTTCTCCAATGCGGTGCAGACCTCGCAAAGGGCGAGGGGAAAGGCCGGGCGGCCGGTCTTTTCCGGACCCTCTCCGCCTTCCGGCCCGGCGCCTTCCGAGCAAATCTCGGACGGGCGCTGGTTTGTCTTTTCATCCATCCGTCTTCTCCTTTGCCCAAAATCCATCCAACCAAGTCCGGGTACCCGTATTGAGCGCCTTTCGGTGGCCCCGCTCAAGGGTCAACATGTAACAAAGTGTAAAGAGGCGATTAAATCCAGGCTCTTTTTTTTACCACTAGAGGAAGGCCCTCAGGCTTTTCAAACGTTCCATGGGTGGCAAGGTGGTGGAAGGCCGCGTCACCCTGGGCAGCTTTCTGGACGGACCCGGGAGTTAAGATTTTATCCCGCAGCTTCGCTGGTCATACGGGCCGCCAGATCACCCAGGGTCCGAAGGTCCACCTTGTCGCCGACGATGGGCAAATCCTCCAGGATGATCATGCGTTCGGGTACTTTGTAATGTGAAATGCCCTGCTCCAGCAGATATTGGCGCAAAGGATCCAGCTCCAGACCTTTCCCCGCCCGGGGTACAACGCAGGCGCAGACCCTCTCACCCAGGACCGGATCGGGAACGCCCACCACGGCAAGCTGGGCGATATCCGGATGGGTGCGGAGAAGGGCCTCGATCTCAATGGGGATGACATTATCGCCACCCCTGAGGATCACATTCTTCACCCGCCCGATGATGGAAATATTGCCGGCATCGTCGCGGCTGGCCAGATCGCCGGTTTGAAACCAGCCGTCCTGCCAACTGTCCCGGCCCGCTTCACCCAGATAACCTTCAACGCAGCAGGGGCCGCGCCCGATTAATTGCCCGGTCTCGCCCTTGGGCACATCCTGGCCTTGGTCATCCACCAGACGGAATTCGCTGCCGCCCCTGGCCTTACCCACGGTGTGGCGCCGGATATGGGGCGGATCATCGGGCGCCGGGCAGGCCCAGCCGCCGAAATCAGCCCCGCCATAGGTGGACACCACCGAAGCACTGCTGATACTTTCCAGCTCATCGGCCAAGCTGGCCGGCATGACCGCACCCGATGTGTACCAGATGCGGATGCTGGCGGTATTGGCTTCATCAAGGTCGGGCGCCATCATGGCCAGTTGGGCCGGCGTCGCGCAGACCAGGCTGGGTTTTTCCGAAGCGATCAATTGCACGGCCTTTTCGGCGGAGAAAATAGGCATGGCGTGGATGCAGGCCCCGGCCATGGGCGCCCCCAGCCAGGCCGGGCGGGCCGGGCCGGGACCGTGGGACAGAACCAGGAATTTGTCATCCGGCTTCAGGCCCAGGATTTCAATCTGGCCCAAGGCACGTTGCCCAGCCGCCTGTCCCGTATAATAGCCGATTTTGGGAATGCCTTCCGATCCCGATGTGGGGAGCGCATGGACCATTTCATCCAGCCCCAGGGCGGTTTCCGGTGCCGGTGCCGGGCCCAAAAGTTGTGGCAGTTCGCTTTCGGGGAGCGTGAGACGGGCCGGCGCTTCCGCCAGGCTTGCGCATATTTCATCGCCTTCGGCCTGGTAATCGCGCCGCCGGAATTTTCCCTTGGAAACCAGAAGGGCGGGATTCATGCGCTCCAGGATGGAGGTCATTTCCCGCATCCCCTGGCTGGCCGGCACGGGGATAAAAGGATATCCGCCCCGCTCACAAGCCAGACGCAGAAGATTCCATTCGACGCAATTGGGCAGCCAGGCGACCACCGGCCGGCCACGGGCAAAGCCCTGATCCACCAGCCAGCCGGCGGTGGCTTCCATCCAGGTGACGGCCTCGGCCCAGGAAAGCCGGAAGCGGTCGTCGGCCAGGGCGGCGCCCCCCGGCCGTTCCAGCCCATGGCGGGTAGCGGCGTCGGTAATGGTCTCCATCAATCGCCTTCCAGGGCCTCCAGGGCCTTGAAGTAATCGCTATAGGGTTTGCCTCCCAGAACTTCGGGCAGCTCCCGGATGATGTTGATGGAGCAGGGCTTTGCCTCCCGCGTGCCGACCACTGAGCGCAGCCACAATAATGGCTCGCCCTCAACCGGCGTTTCGGAAATCACGCCCAGCACGTTCTTGCCCCGGAATTTATGCCGCCCCGGCGTCAGATCGCGGAGCGTCAAGGCCACCCGGCGCCCGGAAACCACTTTTTCGCGGTCGCGGGTGAAAGCTTCATATTCCTGTGCCATAATCTTGCTCCTCGCCCTTTATAGTCATAGTCCCAATTTCTTCCAGCGCGCATTCACCTTATCCTGAACCTCCTGGGAATACATGGAATCCAGGGTGGCCCGGATGGGGGTCTTGTCCTTCGGCCAATCAGGCGGCCAGGTGGCATCAAGGGCGACGCTGGCGCCTTCCTGGTTGACCCGTTCTTCATGGCTGTAGGCCGGCGTCAGGGCGTTGGCCCGGCCCTCATAGCGGTGAATATGGATGCCCCGGTCCGCATGGCATTTGGTGGAAAATGCGTGAGTCACGGCGGCCATGTTGAAGACATCTACATCGTCATCGACGACGATCACCTTGGAAATCAGGGCCCGCCGGGCGGTCAGAATTTCGACCACGTTCTTGGCGACTTCGGGCCCGCCCTTGCTGACCGAAACGATGGCCATATGGACACCGCTTTCGGGCGGGATATAGGCATCGACCACCGGCACCCCGTGGCGTTCCAGGCGCCTTTTGATGGCGATGGCGCCGGAAATTGAAGTAGTGACGGCGCTGGAATCCATAAAGCCCGTGGTGTCCACGGTTAATATCGGGTCTTTGCGGTGGGTGATGGCCGTCACCCGGGCGCAAAGGGCGTTGCCCATTTCGCCGCTGCGGTATCCGGGATATTCGCCGTAGGGGCCTTCCTGGGCGATGCCGTTAGGCAGCACCTCGGCTTCGATGACGATTTCCGAGGTAGCCGGCACATAAAGATCATTAGTCTCGCATTTGATCAGTTCGACGGCCTTCTCCCCCAACCCGCCGGCCAGTTCCACCTCGTCACCACCGAGGAGGAAGGTGGCGGTCGAGCTTAGATGGCTGGGCAGGTCGGCGCCGATGACGATGGCGATGGGCATGGTTTCGCCGTGGGGCACATAGCCGTCCAACAGCATTTTGCCCAGATGGCTGTTGGGCCGGGGATAGCCGGTCAGCAGCTGCTCATTATGGATCATGAAACGGTACATACCCCAATTCACCCAGCTGGTGTCCCGGTCCTTGGACACCACCAGGTCCCAGGTTCCCAGATAGCGCCCCCCATCGCCGTCATGAACCATGGGTACGGGCAGATCGAACAGATCCAGCTTTTCTTCCGGCCAGATCACTTCCTTGCAGGGGGATTCGTTGACCAGGATAGGCGGGATGGGATTTTGTTCCCGTTCGCCATAGACCCTGTAGAGTTCGCGCAAGGGCGTCTCGGCCGGCAATCCCAGGGCCACGGCAAAGCGCCGCCAGCCGGTCACCGGATTGGCCATCACCCGCCAGCCCGCATAATCCTTCACATTGTTGAACATGAAGGCGGGACCGTCTTTTTCGCAACTGAGGCGGCCGATGCCGGCCAGCTCCTGATCCCAATCCACTTCATCCTCGACGAGCACCATTTCCTTGCTGGCCAGCAGCGCGTCGGCAAATTCCCTCACATCCTTATGGGCCATCATATTACCTCATCTAAATCGCTTAGTTTAATTTGTGCGCATTGCGAACAAAATATCTTGCAAAAAACTAATAAATATTGCTTAATTAGTCAAGGTAAATCGAATTTGTGCGTATTGCGCACATTATATATGAGGGGTTCATGGCGAACGGCAGCCGCGATCATGTGGGCAGTCTGGAAAAGGGGTTGGCGGTCATCACCGCCTTCGACGGGGCCAGCCCACGCCTCAGCGTCAGCGAGGCCGCCCACAAGACGGGCCTCACCCGGGCGACGGTGCGGCGCCATCTGCTGACCCTAACCCGGCTGGGTTTCGCCGAGGCCGAAGGGCGCTATTTCAGGCTCACCCCCCGCGTGTTGCGCCTGGGATATGCCTATCTGTCGTCCACACCCCTGCCTAAGATGGCCCAGCCCGTTCTGGACCGCATCGGCGAGCGGGTGGGGGAAGTGGCCTCCCTGGCCAGCCTGGAGCGGGACGAGGTGGTTTTCCTGGGCCATTCCACCACGCGCCATTTTGTTTCCGCCTCGACCAGCGTGGGGCTGCGCTTCGCCGCCCATTGCACGGCGCTGGGCCGGGTCATTCTGGGTTTCCGGCCGGCGGCGGATTTTGAAAAATTTTTGCGGGATCTGGAGCCCAGCGCCCTCACCCCCCAGACCAGAACCGAGGTGGACGAAATCCGCAGCGCCATTCAGCAGGCGGGGCGGGACGGATATTCGGTGAGCGATCAGGAACTGGAAATCGGGCTTCGTTCCATCGCCGTTCCGGTAATGGATTCACAAGGGCGGGCCAATCTGGGTCTGGCCGTCAGCCTGCAGGCGGCGCGCATGACGGTCCCCGACATGATCCGCCAAATCCTGCCCGAATTGCAGGCGGGACGGGCCGAACTGGAAACCATGCTCTGAGCAGATAAAAGGAACCGCCCCATGAGTGAGGAAGGCGAGATGATCGATCTGATGGTGGAAACGGTGCGCCGCTTCGTCGATAAGGAACTCATCCCCAATGAGCAGCGGCTGGAGAGTGAGGATGGAATCCCTGCGGAAATCCAGGCCCGCATGGCAGAGCTGGGTCTCTTCGGCATGGCCCTGCCGGCGGCATATGGCGGGCTGGGGCTGAGCCTTTTAGACGAGGTGCGCATCGTCTTCGAGCTTTGCCGCGCATCGCCGGTCTACCGCTCCCTCATCGGCACGACCAATGGGGTGGGCGGCAAGTCCCTGGTGTTTGGCGGCACGGAGGAACAGAAGCAGCGCTACCTGCCACCCATCGCCCGGGGGGATATGATCGTTTCCTTTTGCCTGACCGAGGCCGATGCCGGATCGGACGCGGCCAGCCTCAGGAGTTCGGCGGTTAAAGTGAAGGGCGGGTACCAGCTCAACGGAACCAAGCGCTTTATTTCCAACGCGCCGGAAGCGGGGCTGTTCGTAGTCATGGCCCGCACAGATGCCAGCCAGCCCGGCGCGGCGGGCATATCCGCCTTTCTGGTCGAAGCGGATCAGGCGGGGCTCAGCATCGGGCCCAACATAAACAAAATGGGACAGAAGGGGGCCCATACCGCGGACGTCACCTTCCAGGATTGCCTGGTGCCAGACGGCGCCCTGTTGGGAGGGGAGGAAGGCACGGGTTTCAAGATCGCCATGAAGGTGTTGGATGACGGGCGCATCCATATGGCGGCGGTGGCCACCGGCCTTGCCCGCCGCCTTATCGACGAAGCGCTAGCCTATGCCAAGGAGCGCCACCAATTCGGCAAACCCATCGCCGGGTTCCAATTGATCCAGGCCATGCTGGCCGACAGCGAGACGGAACATCTGGCGGCCCGTTCCATGGTCGAGCGCACCGCCGCCCGGCGTGACAGCGGCGCCCCCATCACAAAGGATGCGTCCTGCTGCAAATATTTCGCGACGGAAGCCCTGAGCCGCATCGCGGACCGGGCCGTGCAAGTACATGGCGGTTACGGCTATGTGGCCGAATATGCGGTGGAGCGCTTATACAGGGATTCCCGCCTGCTGCGCATTTTCGAAGGGACCAGCCAGATCCAGCAACTGGTCATCGCCCGGGAAATGATCGCCGGGGGAAATTGATAGCACGGCTGCCGTCCGGGTGATAAAACCTCGGCAATGATTGAACCGGGGAGGGCCCAATCCGTGGCTGAATTGCGCGATGATCTGTCCAGTCATTTTGTCAGTTGGGCGGAAGTTCACCGCGATACCAAGCGGCTGGTCGCCCTGTTGCTCGACGCCGGAAGCTGGAAGGGGATCATCGCCATCACAAGGGGCGGTCTGGTGCCGGCGACCATCCTGGCCAGGGAAATGGAAATCCGCCTGATCGATACATTGTGTCTGGCCACCTATGACGAGCAGGATATGGGCGAGGTGCAGATCATCAAGACCCCCGATCAGGCCGCCGCCGAAAAAGGCGAAGGCTGGCTTTTGGTCGATGATCTGGTGGATACGGGCACGACCATGAAGACGGCCCGCGACATTCTGCCCCAGGCCCATGTGGCCACCGTCTATGCCAAACCCGACGGCATGCCCTATGTGGACACCTTTATTCATCAGGTGGAGCAGGGTGTGTGGGTCTTTTTTCCGTGGGATACGGAACCCCAATATGTGGCGCCACTGTCCAAGGGCTAGGGGGTGGAGTGGGCTAGCCCACCCCTAATCGCCAAGGCAAATCCCCAAACCCCGCACCGTGGCCAGCAACGGATCGCCCATCTCCATCCCATGGGCCCGCCCGACGATCTCAGCCAATGGCACTTCTTCCAGACCCCGGCGGCTCCAGGCGACCATCTGGCCCGTGGCGCCGCCCGCCAGCATATCCGCCGCGCGCACGCCGAAAGCAGACGCCGTAATGCGGTCCACCGCCGAAGGGGTGCCGCCCGCTGGATATGGCCCAGCACCGTGACCCGCACTTCGGCCCCGGTCAGCTCTCTTATTTTCTGCCCTACCTCCTGGCCTGCGCCGCCCGTTTCGCCTTCACCTCCTACCGGGTGGGCCGCTTCGGCGCTGACCACCAGGGCGTGATTGCGGCCTTCGTCCTTGAGCCCGCGTATTTTTTCGGCCACCGCCTCCATGCAGTAGGGGATTTCGGGGATCAAGATCACATCGGCGGCGGCGCTGATGCCGGCATGAAGGGCGATATGGCCCGCATCCCACCCCATGACTTCCAGCACCATGACCCGGTGATGACTGGCCGCCGTCGGCTGCAGCCGGTCCAGGGCCTCGACGGCGGTCTCGACGGCGGTGGAAAAGCCGGCGGCGAATTCTGTCCCCGGCACATCGTTGTCGATGGTCTTGGGGACGGCCACGAAAGGAATATCCCCTTGCCGGGTGAGCCGGTCCAACAGCGCCAGAGAACCATCCCCGCCAATCCCAATAAGCCCGTCCAGCCCCAACGCGTGATAGGCCCGGATGCATTCATCGGACCGGTCCAAAATGCTGCCGTCATCCATTGGAAAGGCAAAAGGGTCCCGGCTGGACGTGGTGCCCAAAATGGTGCCGCCCTGACGCAAGAGTGTGCCGCTGAACAAATCCAGGGTGAGTTCTTCGGCCTCGGGCGGGCTTTGCAACAATCCCAATGTGCCGTTATGGATGCCCATCACCCGCCAGCCATGGCTCTGAATTACGCGGCGCACCACGGCCCGGATCACCGCATTGAGCCCGGCGCAATCGCCGCCGCTGGTTAAAACACCGATGGTTTTGGAATCTGTGATGGTCATGGTCGCGTTCCTTATTGCCGGGTGGGTATTGGCGGGCCATTATAGGACGAGTGCCAATAAGGAGGGTAATTGGATGAACGGGCCTTCCATACCGGAGCCGGACGCAACGACGGACCTGACCATGGCGGACGGGGCGGTGATAAAAATCCGCCGCCACGGCAATCCCGACGGGGCCCGGTTGGTGCTCTGTCACGGCAACGGATTCGCCATCGATGCCTATTTCCCCTTCTGGAGCCTGCTTCTAAGCCAATATGACCTGGTCTTATACGACCAGCGCAATCACGGCCATAACCCCCGCCACACAGCCCAAAACCACCGGCTGGACAGCTTCGTTACGGATATGGAACAAATTTTCCATGACATACAAACCCAATTCGGCGCCAAGCCCGCGACGGGCGTCTTTCATTCCATATCCGGCGTGACGGCGGTGCGCCATGCCCTGGAATACGGCAAGCGTTGGGCGGCTTTGGTCCTGTTCGACCCGGCCATGGTGCCGGGCCCGGGCAGGCCGGAACACGAAGTGGGCCTGAAATTCGAGTTGATGCTGGTAGAGTGGGCCAAAAAGCGCCCGGACCGGGCGGCGAGCCCGGAGGAATTCGCCCGGAATTTTTCCAATGCCAAAACACTGAGCCGTTGGGTCCCCGGCGCCTATGAGCTTATGTCCCGCTCCATCCTGCACCCGGAGAACGGCACGGATGAATGGTCCCTGAACTGCCCCGGCACATTTGAGTCCCAAATCTACAAGGACAATTCCGAAACCCACCAGACCGAGCATATGGGCGCCCTTCCGCTACCGGTAAAACTGATCTGCGCCGACCCCACCCAGCCCGACGCCCTGGCGCCCAGCAAAGTAGGCCGGGCGGTGCATAAAGAGTTCGGCCTGCCCTACGAAGCGATCCCGGACACCAGCCACCTGCTGCCCATCGAGCGGCCCGGGGAATGTGCCCGGGCGGTGGTGGGGTTTGTCGAGGGGGCCTGATGCTGAAGCAGCGATTTCCCACCGCCTTTGATCTTCGTGAGCGGGCGAAACAGCGTATGCCCAATTTCGCCTTCGAATTCATGGACGGGGGTGCCGGAGCGGATGGCGGCATCAAACGCAATTGGGCGGCACTCGACGCCATTGAATTGGTGCCCCGTTACGGAAACCTGATCAGGCCGCCTCTGGCGGACACCAAGTTGTTCGGCCATGCCTATGCGGCACCCTTCGGCATCTCTCCCATCGGCGGTGCGGGGACGGCACTTCCGGGCGCCGAGACCTATCTAGCCAGGGTCGCCCAGGCGGCGCGCATTCCCTACACGATGAGTGTGCTGTCCGGCATCAGCATCGAACGGGCGGCGGAGCTGGCGCCGGACGTTTTGTGGTTCCAACTCATCCGGTTCGGGCAAAACGACCACCAGATCGGGTTCGACCTTGTCAGCCGCGCCGAAGCCGCCGGCGTGCAGGTGCTGGTGCTGACCTGCGATACGCCGGTGCTGACGACGCGGCCGCGCCAGGCAAAAAGCGGGATCATGGACCCGTTCCGCCTGACCATGCGCTTGCGCATGGACGCCTTGTCGTCGCCCGGCTGGCTCCTGTCCCTGGCCCGCAACGGCATGCCGAATTTCGCCCCGCTGGAGCCATATTTGGAGGGCGCCAAGAACCTGGCCAGCGCGGCCTCTTTCATACGCCAGGCAGGCGGCGGCACCTTCACCTGGGACGAAATAGCCCGCTACCGCGACAAATGGCAAAAGCCACTGATGATGAAGGGTGTGCTTCATCCCGAGGATGCGGAACGCGCCCTGTCGCTGGGCGTCGACGGCATTTTCGTGACCAATCACGGGGGGCGGCAAAACGATGCCCTGCCGGCCCCCATCGACGCGCTGCCCGCGATCGCCGCCGCCGCCAGCAACAAAGCAACGATTATTCTCGACAGCGGCGTGCGGTCCGGAATGGATATCGCCCGCGCCGCTGCCCTGGGCGCGGACGCGGCGTTTGCGGGCAAGGCATTTCTGTGGAGCCTGGGAGCACTCGGTGCGCGTGGCCCGGCCCATTTGATCCAATTGTGGATCGAGGAAGTGGGGGCCATCCTGGGCCAGCTTGGATGCAAGACGGTAGCCGATATGCGCTCCGTCCCCGTGCGCCATGGAAATGCTTACCGGGTGGGAGATTTCTGGGCGAGGGTCTGAGGCGGGGGGGGGATTGAGAGGGTTTAGCCTTAAAAGAAGAATCTGCTTGGCAAGAACCGGCTGGGCCGGCTCGCAGGCGATTATGTGGCAGCCGCCACCGCATCAACGGTTGTCCTCGTTGCTACGCGCCTGCGGGAACCATTGACTCGGCGTCTGATGGAGTGCGGCGGAGATATGCCAGGTTGGGGCTCGCTCTTTTTCCTTCCTCTTCCTGCAAGCAAACGGGGATATTTGAGCTACTCCCCAATTGTTAGACAGGTTTGGCGGCGATTTAAGCTACAGTCC
>CAZBQG010000019.1:0-27786 GCA_964493945.1 uncultured Rhodospirillaceae bacterium | reverse complement strand
CCATTTTGGCACATCGTGATGCCGGAGGGTGGGAGCCGTCCACCGCATCAAAACCATGCCGGGACCACCTGCTTTGCGCTCCGCCGGCCAAGGGGCTAAAGTATGGCGCGCATAGCATTGAATGAGGGGAATGGGGCGGCATGGGTCTAACTGACGAACAAAAATCCGAAATCGCGGCCCAACGCGGCCAATCCTCCCAAACCCGGCGCGCCACCGTCGAGGCACTAGAAGAGGTTCTCTATGAGCCCTTCGCCCTGCTTGATCATGGCTTCGTGCGGGTGGTCGATTATATGGGCGATGACGCGGCCATCGTGCAGGCGGCCCGGGTTTCTTATGGTCTTGGCACCAAAAAAGTCTCAGACGATGCGGGGCTGATTAAATATCTCATGCGCCACCGCCACACCACGCCCTTTGAGATGTGCGAGATCAAGTTCCACGTCAAGCTGCCCATCTTCGTCGCCCGCCAATGGATCCGTCACCGCACGGCCAACGTCAACGAATATTCAGCCCGCTATTCGGTTCTCGACCGGGAATTTTATCTGCCGGCAGTGGACCAGATTGCCGCTCAGTCCCAAGCCAATCACCAGGGCAGGGATGGCGTTCTGGGATCGGACGAGGCCCAGCGGGTCCTGGAAATGCTGCGCGCCGATGCCGATCAATGCTACGACCATTATGTGGAATTGCTCAACGAGGACGAAGAGGGCAATCCTATTGATGAAACGCGCGACGGGCTGGCCCGGGAACTGGCCCGCATGAACCTGACGCTCAACACCTATACCCAATGGTATTGGAAGATCGACCTGCATAACCTGTTTCATTTCCTGGCTCTGCGCGCCGACAGCCATGCCCAATACGAGATCAGGGTCTATGCCGAAATCATGCTGGGTCTGGTCCGCCGCTGGGTGCCCCAGGCCCATCAGGCCTTCACCGAATACCGCATGGGCGGGGCCAGCCTGTCGGCCTCGGGCCTGGAAGTGGTCAAGCGGCTGATCAATGGCGAGGAGGTGGGCCAGGAGACCAGCGCCATGAGCAAGCGGGAATGGCGCGAGCTTATGGGATTGCTGGGGCGGTAGTTTTTTAAGAGTTGGAATTACCCGCTCAAATCATCCTGAAAGCAGACAACCAAGTCGCCGTCTATCTGTTCGGTGACCGTGTAATTGGTCAGCTTTGAGGCATCCACCTTGGTCAGGGTAATGTCCATATCCTGCCCACCGAAGGTGATCACCGTGTATTTGCCCTGCTGGCTGATATTCAAGTCATCTGGGCTGAAATTTTCGCCCTCGAAGCGCAGACTGTCGCCCAGCTTGAAATCGCTTACCAGATCGGAGCCGCCCATCTCGCCGGGGCGGAAAAGAAAGACATCGCCGCCGCCTCCGCCCTTCAAGCTGTCATCTCCGGCGCCTCCATCCAGGATGTCGGCGCCGCTGCCCCCTTGCAGATTATCGTCACCCGCGCCGCCTACCAGCCGGTCATCCCCAGCGCCGCCTTTAAGATCATCCGCGCCGTCGCTGCTGGTAATTTGGTCATCCAGATTTTTCCCTGAGGCCAAATTTCCCCCCGAGGCATGAGCCACCGCCGGGAATTCCGCCACCTCCAGAAAGGGCATCTTGTCGGTCGCCGGTATTTCCATCCGGCCGCCAATGGCTTCCGCTGCTATACCGGGCCTGCCGCCGATCTCCGATTCGGGCTCAGGCTCAGGCTCAGGCTCAGGCTCAGGCTCAGGCTCAGGCTCAGGCTCAGGCTCAGGCTCAGGCTCAGGCTCAGGTTCTGGCACGGGTTCTGGTTCAGGTTTTGGCTCGGGCTCGGGCTCGGGTTCTGGCTCCGGCCCTATTTCCGCCACCGGCTCAGGTTCTGGTGCGGCTTCGGCCAACGGCTCTTCCGGATAAGCATCGATCTCAGCCAGTTGTTCGTCCGCCGGCTCTTCTTGATCCCCATCGATTGTGGACAGGTCGCGCCGCTCACCCGTGCCTACGCTTTTTTCCGGGGCAGGGTCCGATATATCTTCCCTGACCGGTTCGGGGTTCAGCGCGGGCGGCTCATCCGGCTCAACCAACCCGGTCTCCATGGACTCCGCTACATCCGTGTCCCGGCTCTCGCTCCCGGGTGCGGGATCGACTTCATTGGCGGGCGGCGGCTGGCCGTAGGGGTTTGCCGCATGGGTGCTTGTTGGTAAATGGCTGAGCGGAATGGCGAAATTTTCCCTCACCTCCTGGGCGGAGAAGTTGAGCAGCTCTTCCGGCATGCGCCTATAGCTGCTGATCACCGCCCCCAAATAGGCCAGATTGAGAATCTGAATGCCGGCTTCGTTGCCCAGCCTCACCTCGCCCGCCAGCCTGTTGGCCTTTTCCATGACCATCAGTTTCATTTCCCGCCCATTGGAAAAATCCACGCCCAGTTGGCTGGCCCGCACATTGATTGATGCAACCGGCGTATGAAGTGTCACGGCGTCGGGATCGAGCCGGCCGATTTCGCCCGCAGCGAAAACCAGCTGGCCATGGATCAGGGACAGGGTAAGACTGTCTTCGCCCTTTCCACCCTCATGGATCAGCTCGTCCAATATCATCCGCCCGCCGGCGGCCAGGGAAAAGGCGCTGCCGTCCACCAACTGGACCCCGAGGGCGCCGTCCGGAGCGGAAATCAAGATATCGCCAGCATAGACCTCATCGCCCATGCCCAGCTCAACCCTGGACCCATCGACACGGAGCACCGTGACGCTGCCGGAAATGCTTTCAACATTGCCGATGGGGGTAAAAGAGTTCCAACCGGAAAAAGAAACGCCGGCCAGTCGCGCCGCCGTCATGCCCGCCAGCCGCGCACCTCCCGGCGTAATGAGATCGGGCAAGGGGCCCTTGAAGAATTCTTCTATGACAATGGGGCCGGCGCCGTCATCCGCCACCAGATCCTGGCCCGATCGCTGGAAATCGGCCTGACCCAGGAACACATTCCTGGGCAACAGCACAGCTTCTCCGCCATCGGGGTTCATGATCCACTCCATTTTCCGCCCCATTTCCGATAACGGCCGGGGCTTCAATTATCGGCTGGAGTCTGGCCATATGGCGGCCGGGCGCTGTGATTACCATCACAGGCCCGGCCCGCAGCAACCAGGAGCTAATCCACCACGATTTTGGGCGCGGCGCCTTCGCCTTTTTCGCGGGCCTCGGTGACGCTGGTCCAGACCCGCTCGGCGATTTCCGTGTAGACCTTGGCATGGGGGTTTTCCGGATCGGAATGGACAATGGGAATGCCATCGTCGGAGGTTTCCCGGATGACCATATCCAGGGGCACTTCGCCCAGGAAATCCACGCCCATCCGTTGTGCTTCGCGCTTCGCGCCGCCATGGCCGAAAATGTCATAGCGCTTGCCGTTATCGGGGCACAGGAAATAGCTCATATTCTCGATGATCCCCAGCACCGGAACATCCACCTTGCGGAACATGTTGAGCCCCTTGCGGGCATCGGCCAGGGCGATATCCTGCGGCGTGGAGACGATCACCGCGCCGGCCAGCGGGATTTGCTGGACCATGGTCAGATGAATATCCCCGGTGCCCGGCGGCAAATCGACGATCAGGGTGTCCAACACACCCCAATTCACGTCACCCAAAAGCTGGGTCAGGGCGCTGGTCGCCATGGGGCCCCGCCAGATGACCGGATTGTCTTCTTCCACCAGAAAACCGATGGACATGCATTTGATGCCGTAATTCTCCATGGGCGCCAGCAATGGCCCGTCCGATTGGTAGGTCTGCCCGTTCAGGCCCAAAAGGCGCGGCACGGAAGGCCCGTAAACATCGGCATCCAAAATCCCCACCTCCAGCCCCATATGGGACAAGGCCATGGCCAGGTTGACCGAGGTGGTGGATTTGCCCACTCCGCCCTTGCCCGATGCGACGGCAATGATAAAGGCGATATTGGGCATGAAGGGCTCGTCCGGACCAGGCGCCGCCTGGGGCGCCCCCGCGATGCCCGGCGCGGCGCTTACTTGCGCGTTCATATCTGGCGCGTTGACATCAGGCTCGGCGCGTTCCGCGGTCAACACGGCGCTGACGGTCAGGATACCGGGCAAGGCATGGACCGCCTTCTCCGCTTCCTTGCGTAAAGGTTCAAGTGCCGCGCCCCGTTCGGGATCGACCTCAATGGCGAAAGCCACATGGCCGTCCTTCATCTGTAGACCCGAGATCATTCCCAGGCTGACGATGTCGCCATCCCGGTCCGGATCCTTGATGCCGCCGAGGGCGGCTAGAATATCTTCCTGGGTGGTTTCCCCCATTTGATGGTTCTCCGAATATTATCCGCTTGATTGCAAGACATGACTTCCTGTCATATAAGGCAGGGTAATCGCTTTCAAAAGGTGAAAGTTGTAATTCACGCTTATTAAAAGGTTAGGGATTGGTCAAATGACTTGGAATGCGCAACGCGGAGGCCCCTGGGGCGGCGGTGGCGGCGGTGGCGGCGGTGGCGGCGGTCAAGGACCGTGGGGCGGCGGTGGTGGTGGCGGAGGCGGTGCCCAGCCGCCCGATATCGAGGAAATACTGCGCCGCGGTCAGGACCGGATGAAACGGTTTATCCCGTCGGGCGGCGGCGGTGCCAAGCGCATCGTCTATATGATCGTGGCCGCCGTGCTGATCTGGCTAGCTTTGGGCTTCTACCGGGTGCAGCCGGGCGAGCAGGGCGTTGAAATGCTGTTTGGCGAATATCTGCCCGAACCCACCGGATCGGGTTTGCATTATTGGTTCCCGCGCCCCATCGGCCGGGTAATCACGCCCAATGTGGAACAAAACAGGGTCCTTCAGATCGGCTTTCGCCAGATCGGCCAGGGACATACGGCCGAGCCCCGGGATGTTCCTCAGGAAAGTCTGATGCTGACCGGTGATCAAAACATCATCGATATCGATTACGAAGTCCATTGGCGCATCAAGCATGCGGCCGATTTCCTGTTCAATATCCGCGATCCACAAGCGACCGTAAAGCTGGCCTCGGAGAGTGCCATCCGCGAGGTGGTGGGCCAGACTCCGCTGGATGATGCCCTGTCGAAAAAGCGTGAGCAGGTGGAGGAAGAGACCCTGAAGTTGTTGCAGGGAATTTTGGATGGCTATAGGGCCGGGGTTACCATTCTGAAAATCAAAATGCAGACGGCCGAGCCGCCTCAACCGGTGATCGATGCTTTCAACGATGTGCAGCGCGCCAAACAGGACAAGGAACGCCAACAGAACGAAGCCATTGCTTACCGCAATGATATTGTTCCCAAGGCCAAGGGTGAAGCTCAGCGCATGGTTGAGGAGGCCAAAGCCTACCGTGCCAAACTGACCAAGGAGGCGGAAGGTGAAGCCAAGCGTTTCCTGTCGGTCTATGAAGCCTATAAGACGGGCAAGGATGTGACCGTCCGCCGGCTTTATCTGGAGCGCATGCAGGAGGTCCTCCGTGATTCAGAAAAAGTGATCATCGACAAGGGCCAGGGCGGGCCGGGCGTGGTACCCTATCTGCCCTTGCCGGAAATCCAGAAACGCAGTGGAGGGACCCAGTAATGAACCGCATGATCCTGGCAGTCCTTGGTATCGTCGTCGTCGTCGCGGGCCTTCTGGCCTATGGCGCATTGTTCACCGTCGAACAAACCCGGCAGGCGCTTGTCCTGCAATTCGGTAATCCGGTAAAGACGGTGACCACACCGGGTTTGAAATTCAAATTGCCCTTCATCCAGCAGGTTGAATATTATGACCGCTGGATCCTGGACCTGGATCCGGCCCCCCAGGAAGTGATTTTGTTCGACCAGAAACGCATCCGGGTGGACAGTTTTATCCGGTACCGTATTCTGGATCCGCTTGAATTCAAGAAAAAGGCAGTGAATTCAGCCAATTTCAGGCAAATTTTTGGCTCCCGCCTGAACGCCGCCGTTCGTTCCGAGGTAGGTAAGGTTCTGCTTGCCGACATGTTGTCGGGAAAACGCGAAACCGTCATGCGGGCGATCACCAACCAGATGAAATCCCAGGCGGCGGATTTCGGTATCGAAGTGGTCGATGTGCGCATCGGGCGTACGGATTTGCCCGACGCGACCAGCCAATCGGTCTATAACCGTATGCGTTCATCGCGTGTCGCCGAAGCGGCCAAGCTGCGCGCCGAAGGGGCGGAAATCAAAGTCAAGACCCAGGCCGAAGCCGACCGCGACCGAACCATCATCTTGGCCGAGGCCCAGCGCACGGCGCAGATCATGCGGGGCGAGGGTGAAGGCTCCAAGACCCGCATCCTGGTCGACGCCTTCGGTAAGGATGTGGATTTCTTTTCCTTCTACCGTTCCATGGAGGCCTATGGCGAGGCCTTCGGAAAAGGAACCACCATGGTGCTCAGCCCGGATTCCGAGTTCTTCCGGTATTTCGGTAACCTTTCGGGGAAGGGTAACGAGGAGAAATAAGTCCGGCCCGGCCGGTCATATCTGCCGTCATGACGGATTTCCTCACCGCCCTGGCCCTGGCCTTGGTGCTGGAAGGGGCGCTCTATGCGTTGTTTCCGGACGCCATGAAAAAATTCATGGTCCAGGTTCTTGCCCAGCCAAACAGCACGCTCCGGGGAGCGGCCATTGCGGCAGTGGTGATCGGTGTGGGCGCGATCTGGCTGTTACGCGAGTAATGGATCACGCGGAATTGACCGCCTGATGGCTCCCCATTGCCATGACGACGCCATATTTAGTCTTATAATATTGTTTATCCAATTCGGGCTTAGGCAAGCTTTGAATGATCGCCTGGGTAGGATAAAGTGAGGTAGAATTGCTGGAAGACGCCGCGTCCCAGGTATAGCAAGAGATGGCAGGAAAGATATGAACGCCACGTCCCCGCACCCAACGCGATTTAGTTTGGTCAAATCCCCGAGGGCGGCCCTGCGGGCAGCCATGGCCGGGCTTTTGATCCTGGTCCTGACCGGCTCAGCTCTGATCCCCTTGACCGGGGCCCAAGCCCGGGGTGCGCCGGACAGTTTTGCCGATCTGGCGGCCCGCCTTTCTCCGGCGGTGGTCAACATATCTTCTGAACCCAAGGTCGCCGGGAAGCGCTCCGGTCCCGAACTGCCCCAATTCCCTCCGGGCTCTCCCTACGAGGATTTCTTCCGCGATTTCTTCGACCGTAACCGCCCCCAGCCCCAGCAACGCAGGCGGACCTCGGCCCTGGGATCGGGCTTTATCATCGATAAGGGCGGCATCGTGGTGACCAACAACCATGTGATCGAGGGGGCCGACAAGATCACCGTCATTTTGCAGGATAATACGCGCCTCAAGGCTGAAATCGTCGGGCGCGACAAGAAGACCGATCTGGCGGTGCTCAGGGTCAAGCCGAATAAGGATCTGCCTTTCGTCAAATTGGGGGATTCAGACGCGCTCAGGGTAGGCGATTGGGTGGTCGCCATCGGCAATCCATTTGGCCTTGGCGGGTCGGTTACGGCAGGCATCGTTTCGGCCCGTGGCCGGGACATCAAATCCGGACCCTATGACGATTTCATCCAGACCGACGCCTCGATCAATCGGGGCAATTCAGGCGGTCCCCTGTTCAATATGAACGGCGATGTGGTGGGCATCAACACGGCCATCTTCTCGCCTTCCGGCGGCTCCATCGGCATCGGATTTTCGATCCCCGCATCGACCGCCAAGGGGATCATCAATCAATTGATCCGTTTCGGGCGCACCAAGCGTGGCTGGCTTGGCGTGCGCATTCAATCAGTGACCGAGGAAATCGCCGAAAGCCTGGGTCTGGATAAGGCCGCCGGCGCCCTGGTCGCCAGCGTCACCGCCAAAAGCCCGGCGGAAAAAGGAAAAATCAAGGCCGGTGACGTGATCTTGAAATTCAACGGCCGGGACGTCAACGCCATGCGCAAATTGCCGCGCATCGTGGCCGATACGGAAATCGGGCGCGATGTGGATGTGGTGGTCTGGCGCGACGGAAAAAAAGTCCATATCAAAATCGCGGTCGGCGAACTGGACGAAGAAAAGCCGCCGCAACTGGCCAGCCGGGAAGACGGTAAGAAGTCCGGCAAGGGCAGGGAACAATCCATCCCGTCGCTGGGGCTTACCCTGATGCGCGTGGATGACGGCGCGCGCAAGCGGTTCGAACTGACCCAGGAATCGAAAGGCGTGGTCGTCACCAAGGTGGACCCCAAGGGCGCTGCGGCCGAAAAGGGCATACGCCCAGGCGATTTGATCGTCGAGGTCAACCAGGATCCGGTGAAGGGACCGGCGGAGGTGCGGGACCGGGTCAAGGATGCCCGCCAGGCAGGCCGCAAATCGGTTCTCCTTTTGCTTAAGGGTCAAAGCGGCCTGCGCTTCGTTGCCGTGCGCATCGGTAAAAGCTAGGCAATTCCCAAAAACTAGCGGCCCCAGCCCCATCTCCATCCAGGGCTGGCCTTTCCCGTGCCTGGAGGTTAGAAAGGGGTAAGCACTTTTTTCACACCATCCGAAAAAGGGGGAAAATCATGAGTGACACAGTTAAATATCTGCTTGATGAAGACCGTATCCCGAAGACTTGGTACAACATCGTCTCTGATCTGCCGGCACCGCCGGCACCGGTGATGCATCCGGGGACCGGCCAGCCGGTCGGGCCCGACGATCTGGCGCCGCTGTTTCCCATGGCCCTGATCGGCCAGGAAGTAAGCGGCGACCGGGAAATTGAAATTCCCGAACCGGTCCGCGAAGTCTACCGCCAATGGCGGCCATCACCCCTTTTCCGGGCACGCCGCTGGGAACAGACCCTCGATACGCCGGCCCGCATCTATTACAAATATGAAGGCGTCTCGCCGGCCGGCAGCCATAAGCCCAACACCGCCGTGGCCCAGGCTTTCTTTAACAAAGAAGAAGGCACCAAGCGCATCGCCACCGAAACCGGTGCCGGGCAATGGGGCTCGTCCATGGCCTTCGCCGGGGCCCTTTTCGGGCTCGAGGTGGACGTCTATATGGTCAAGATCAGCTATAATCAAAAGCCCTACCGCCGGGCCTTGATGGAGACCTATGGGGCGCGCTGCGTTGCTTCGCCCAGCGAGGAAACCCAGGTCGGCAAGGCCATCCTGGCGGCCGATCCCGAAACCACGGGCAGTCTGGGCATCGCCATTTCGGAAGCGGTTGAAGTGGCCGCGACCAATGACGATACCAAATATTCCCTGGGCAGCGTGCTCAACCATGTGCTCCATCATCAAACAGTGATCGGCCAGGAAGCCCTGGAACAGTTCAAATTGGCCGATGATTACCCCGATATCATCATCGGTTGCGCCGGCGGCGGCAGCAATTTCGCCGGTTCGTGCTTCCCCTTCATCGGGGCCAAGCTCAGGGGCGAGCAGGATGTGCGGGCCATCGCCGTCGAGCCCAAGGCCTGCCCCACCCTGACGCAAGGCAAATATGCCTATGATTTCGGCGATACGGGCAACCTAACCCCGCTGGTCAAGATGCACACGCTGGGTTCGGCCTTCGTTCCGCCGGGAATTCATGCCGGTGGTTTGCGCTATCACGGCATGGCGCCCCTGGTCAGCCAGCTCTATGAGCTAGGCCATATCGAGGCTCAGGCCTATCACCAGAACGAATGTTTCGAATCGGCCGTCGGGTTCGCCCGGGCCGAAGGCATCGTTCCGGCGCCCGAATCAAGCCACGCCGTAAAGGCCGCCTTGACCGAGGCCTTGGCCTGCAAAGCCGAAGGAACGGCGCGCAGCATCTATTTCAACCTGTCGGGACACGGCCATTTCGATATGCAGGCCTTTACCGATTATTTCGCCGGCGATCTTCAGGATATCGCCTTCGACGAAGAAGAAATGAACAAGGCGCTTGCGTCACTTCCCCAGGTGGCGGCCGAATAACAAGCCGCATATCAGGTAACAAAAGGGCTGCCGGAACTTCTCTTGGGCGGGGTGATCCGGCGGCCCTTGCCTTTGGGCGCCGAACCGGCGTAAAAGCGGTTGTCCAAAGAGAAAGCCGAATTTGCCTTTTAACGCATCCGCCAGCCTGATCCGTCCTTTCGCAGCACTTCGCCCGGCGCCCGAGCATGCCTGCGAAGTGGCGGCCCCTCCATACGATGTGGTCAGTACCGCCGAGGCCAGGCTCATGGTCGCAAGCAAGCCCTGGAGCTTCCTGCATGTCTCCAAGCCCGAAATCGACCTGCCCGAAGGCGCGGACGAACATGGGGATATGGTCTATGCCAAGGCCCGGGATAATCTGGACGGGATGATCGAGGCGGGCATCCTGAGGCGCGATGGGGCCCCCGGCTATTATGTTTACCGGCTGAGCACGGGTGATCACGTGCAGACCGGCATCGTTGGCGCGGGATCGGTCGCGGCCTATGAGGAAAACCGCATCCGGCGCCACGAATTCACCCGCCCGGACAAGGAGATCGACCGCTTCCGCCAGATCGAGGCGATGAACGCCCAGACCGGTCCGGTCTTCGTCACCCATCCGCCCGACGGGGTTATCGCCAAGGTCATGGCCAGCGCAACCCGCCACGCCCCGGCCTATAGCGTGCAAACCCATGATGGGGCCGAACATGCCCTCTGGCCCATTTCGGACGAGGCCGTGATCAGCAGGGTGAGCAATGCCTTTGAAAATATGAAGGCGATCTATATCGCCGATGGTCATCACCGTTCCGCTGCCGCCGCCAGGGTCGCCGCCCAGCGGAAGGAAGCCAATCCGGATCACCGGGGGGACGAGGCCTATAATTTTTTCCTGATCGTCAGCTTCCCGGCCGATGAGGTGCGCATCCTGGATTACAATCGGCTGGTGCGCGATCTGGGCGGCATGGGACGGGCCGATTTCCTGGATGCAGTTGCCGATGCCTTCGATGTGACGCCGGTGAAGGCCGCCGTGCGCCCGGGCCGGGCGCAAAGCTTCGGCATGTATCTGGGCGGCGCCTGGTACCGCTTGGTGCTCAAAGATCCACCCTCGGAGGATGCGCCCCCGGTCAAGCGCCTGGATGTCAGCCTGCTCAATGAAAGGCTGTTGGAGCCGATCCTGGGAGTGGGCGATCAGCGGCTTGATCAGCGCATGGGGTTTGTCGGCGGATCGCGGGGCCTGCACGAATTGGAGGCCAGGGTTAATTCGGGAGATTGGGCCGTCGCCCTTTCCCTTTTCCCGACCCGGGTGGAGGATCTGAAAGCGGTGGCCGATGCGGGTCAGGTCATGCCCCCCAAATCCACCTGGTTCGAGCCCAAACTGGCCGACGGGCTGGTCTCCCTGATGCTTGATTAGGGGTGGCGGGAGCCATTACTGTTTCGACGGGGAGAGGTGCACACCGGAGAAGATCATGGAAATCCAACTATATTATGCGCCCAACACCTGCGCGCTGGCGCCCTATATCACGCTGACCGAGGCTGGCGGCGAGTTCGAGACAGAGGCGCTTAATTTCCGCTGGCAACAGAACAAATCACCTGAATATTTGAAGCTCAACCCCAAGCACAAGGTGCCCCTGCTTGTCGTGGACGGGGAGGCGTTGACCGAAAGCACGGCCATCCAGATGTGGATCGCGCGCAATTTCCAGGATGCCAATCTGTTGCCCGCCGATCCCTGGCAGGAGCTTAAGGCCATATCCATGTTGTCTTGGTGCTCATCCGGCATTCATCCCTATTTGAGCCGCATCAATTCCCCTGTAAAGGTCTGCGATCTGGAAGGCGCTGGGGAGGCGGTGTGCCGCCAGGCTAAGGGATTTCTTTTAGAAACCTTTGGTATCGCCGATGATATGCTGGCCGGGCGGGAGTTCTTCTTTGATCATTTCATGGCCCCAGACGCCCATTTTTTTGGTGCTGCCGGCGGGCCACCCAGTTTGATATGGACCTTTCGCAATTTCCCAATTGCTGGACCCATTTCAACCGAATGCAGGAGAGGGCCAGCGCCCTAAAACTTTTTGCCTATGAAAAAGAGATTCAGGACAGCTTCGATAATGCGGCTTGATGGGGCTAATTGCTGAACCCCACATCGGCCACCACCGCCAGATTACCCTCGTAATCCACCGCCCAGAGCAGAGCTTTACCGCCGTCCAGCGCCCCCAGGACGGTGAAGGGTCCAAGATCGAAGACCCGCTTGAGCGAACGATACGCGAAAGATATGATCCGCCGGTCCGGTGTGTTGGCCCGGCATAGTTCCAGTATCAGCGCAGACACCAGGGTCACGGGCACCACCAGGCCCGGATGGCCCTCCACCTTGGTGGCGTAATCCCGGTCGTAATGGACCCGGTGGGTGTTGAAGATAACCGCCGATTGGCGGAACATCATGGCCGGGTCCGGCCCATAGGTTTTTTGCTAGGCTGCTTTTTTGGGAATGGTTGGGGCGGCGGCCCGGGTGGCGGGGCCGTTCTTACCCACATAGACCAGGCCCCGTTCCTCGGTCACGGCGGTGCCGCGAGGCGTGGAAAAGGTTTCGCGCATGGTAACGGTAACACTGGGATGGGTTTCTGATTGATCAGTGGTGATCCGGGCCACCTCGGTAATTTTGGTCAGCCGGTCACCGATCAGGATATCATCTTCGTAGGTTGTGCTGATGCCTGATAATCTGCGTCTTGGCAATTCCACCGGTGGGATGACGCCGCCGCCGATGGGCAACCTGCTCGTACCCAACTGGCTTATCTTGAACAGGGCAGGGCAAAAGGCGCCTTGCCAGCCGGGCGGCACCGGATCGCCTTCACGGGTTGCCGGATGATCCACATCCAGCGTCGCCGCCATGCGGCCCACCTGACTGGCGGTGGCCACATCATGGGCGGTCTCGCTATCGCCGATATATTGTTGGTAGTCGTTCATTGCCCCATGAAACCTCCCTGTCAGCGGTTGGTCCATATGGTATCAAAACCCGCCGGCACGCAAATATTTCCATGGCGTGGATAATTGTCTAATCTGGCACTGATTGTGGACCAGGAGGATATATGAACTATCTGAGGCGATTGCCTAAATTTAAATTTGTCAGCCCGGATTCCATGACCGAGCTTTGTACTCTGGTGGAGCAAGCCACCCCTGGCGAGGCCATGCTTTTCGCCGGCGGTACGGATGCCGTTCTGCAATTGCGCCGGCGCGAAATGACGCCGGCACAAGTGATCGGAATGAAGCGGATTGCCGGGCTGGATTTCATCCGCGGGGAAGAGGATGGCGGCTTGTCTATCGGAGCCATGACTAATCTCCAATCCCTCATCACTTCGCCCATCGTCCAGGCGCGCCACGGGGTTTTGGGCGAGACGGCCGTCCAAATCGGCGGGCTGGAATTGCGCAATGTGGCCACATTGGGCGGCAATATTGCGGGCGCACTTCCGTGTGCCGACATGCCCGCGCCAATGATGATCCTGGATGCACGGGTGAAGCTGACCAGCAAGGCAGGGGAACGCTGGGTGGGGCTTGATGATTTTTTCGAAGGGTTCGGCCAGACCAAGGCTACCCATGGTGAGGTGCTTACCGAATTCAGCCTGGCCCCGCTGGCACCCGGCAGCGCCAGCATCTATTTGAAATATCACGACCGCCAATCCATGGATATGACCGTGGCCGGCATCGGTGCCTATGTGGAACCCGATCCGGCTAAAGAAGTGATTAAGGATATCCGCCTGGCCCTGGCCGGCGCGGCACCCATCGTGGTCCGCGCCAAGCCCGCCGAAGACATCCTTCGGGGCAAGCCGCCCAGCGATGAAAATCTAATGGCTGCGGCGGAGGCGGCCTGTGATCAGGCCAGCCCCAGATCCAATTCCTGGCGGGCGAGCCCCGGTTACCGGTTGGATCTGATCAGAAACCTGACACAACGCGCCATAAAGGCCGCCTGGGACAAAGCCGCAGGTGGGGAAAAAGCCACATCATGAATAATCCAATCACGCTTTCTTTTACGGTTAATGGAATCCCTGAAGAGGTTTCCATCCAGCCCTGGCGCACCTTGTTGGAAGTGCTGCGCGAAACCCTCGTTTTGACCGGGACCAAGCGGTCATGCAGTGAGGGTCAATGCGGCGCCTGCACGGTTCTGGTTGATGGCAAGGCGGTCAATTCCTGCCTCTATCTGGCGGTGGAAGCCGAAGGCAGGGATATTGAGACCATCGAAGGCCCCATGGATGGCGATCCGGCCATGGAGGTCATTCAGAAATCCTTCGTTTCCAAGGGCGCCATTCAGTGCGGGTTCTGCACGCCGGGGATGGTCATCGCCACCAAGTCGCTGCTGGCCGATAACCCCAGCCCCAGCGAGGATGAAATCCGCACGGCGCTTGTGGGTCATCTTTGCCGCTGCACCGGCTATATCCAGATTGTCGAAGCCATTCAGGACGCGGCCCAGACACTCGGTAACGGGGAAAGGGGCTGACATGGCCGAAGAGCTGCGCAACGAATATGACATTATCGGCCAGCCGACGCCGAAAAAAGACGGGTTGCTCAAGGCCATGGGCGGGGCCGAATATGCCGATGACATCTTCATGCCCGGCATGCTCCATGCAAAGCTGTTAAGGAGCTCCCACCCTCACGCAAAAATCATCAATATCGATACCAGCCGGGCCGCTGCCCTGCCGGGCGTGCGGGCCGTTATCACCGGCAAGGATTTTCCAGGCATCCTTTATGGCAATCTTCCCCAGACCCGGGACTATCTGCCTTTGGCCGTGGATAGAGTGCGCTATATCGGTGAAGAGGTAGCCGCCGTCGCCGCCGTGGATGAAGATACGGCGGAAGACGCCCTCGATCTGATCAGCGTGGAGTACGAGCCTTTGCCGGCGGTCTTTGACCCGGTCCAGGCCATGGCTGACGGAGCGCCCCTGTTACATGAAGGCTCGGAAGGCAATGTTTCGGCCCAGACCGCCTTTGAGTTCGGCGAGGTGGATGAGGCGTTCGCCGGTGCCGCCCATATCCGGGAAGATGAATTCCAGACCCAGCCGGTCAAACAGGGCATGCTGGAACCCCATGCCTGCGTGGGGCTTTGGGAGCGGACGGGCAAGGTGACGCTCTGGTCATGCAAGATGAGCCCTTATGTTGTCTGGCGCCAACTGGCCATGGGGCTTGGGTTGGAGCCCGGCGATGTGCGCATGGTGCAGACCTATGTGGGCGGCGGTTTTTCCGGCGGCAAGCAAGAAGCCATGCCCATGGATTTTTGCGCCGTGCTGCTTTCCAAAAAAACCGGCCGCCCGGTGAAGGTGGTTCATGGCATGGATGAGGTGCTGACCATTGGCCATATGCGCCATCCCATGAATCTCTGGATGCGCACCGGGGTGGACAAGGATGGCCGCATCCTGGCCCAGCATTGCAAGCTGATCGCCAATGGGGGCGCCTATTCCAGCATCGGCGGTTTTTCCATGATCCTGGCCGGCGCCATGCTCAGCATTCCTTATAAGATTCCCAATCTTAGATACGAAGCCTTCCGGGTCTATACCAATAACGGATTTTGCGGCGCGCTCAGGGGACACACCAATACCCAGATTTGTTTCGCCCGGGATTCCCAGATGGATATGATCGCTGTGGATATGGGGCTGGATTTTTTGGATATCCGCCACCGCAATGCCATCCAGCCCGACAGCGAAACCCCCAGCGGCTTCCGCGTCGGCACCTTCGCCTTCGATGAATGTATCGACAAGGTGGCCGAACTGTCCGGTTGGGGTGAAAAACAAGGAAAGCTGCCAAAATATAAAGGCATCGGGTTCGGATGTGGCTCCCACATTTCGGGCGCCAAGCTCATGGGCCATTCCGCATCCGCCGCAGACATAAGAGTGCAGGAAGACGGCACCATCCAGCTCACCACCGGCTCAACCGATGTGGGCCAAGGCGCGGATACGGTCTTATCCATGATCGCCGCCCAGGTGCTGGGGGTGGAAGTTGACGATGTGCGCTTCGCCAAGATCGATACGGATTCGACGCCGGTGGACCCCGGAACTTTCGGATCACGCGTGACCTTTTTCACCGGCAACGCGGTCATCGCCGCCGCCGAGGATGCAAGGCGCCAATTGGCCGAAATCGCCGGAGCGCACCTGAAGCTGGACCCGGATGATTTTGTGTTTCAGGGGGGAGAGATCATCAGCCGCAGCGATAACACCCAGCGCATCAGCCTCAAGGATGCTGCCCGCCGGGGGGCGCATCGCATGGGGCGTCTGGTGGTGGCCCATGGTGAATATACGGCGGGCGATGAGTTGCTGGATTTCAAGACCGGCAAGGGGAATCTGTCGCCGGCCTATAACCCGTCAGCCTGCGCCGTCGAAGTGGAAGTGGATCCGGCCACCGGGCAGGTCACTTTGACCGGTTTCTGGGGTGCGGACGACAGTGGTAATCCGCTCAACCCGCTGGCCGTCAAAGGGCAAGTCATTGGTGCCACGGTTATGTCCTTCGGCCATGCCCTTTATGAAGGCTTGATCCGCATCGAGGGCGAGGTGAAAAACCCATCTTTGCGTGATTACAAAATGCCCCTGGCGACCGATGTGCCCAGGCTGGCGGATTTTCACCATTCCAACGTGCTCACCTGGGAGCCCAAGGGCCCCTTCGGCGCCAAGGAGGCGGGCCAGGGGGCGGGGACGGGTGTGATTGCCGCCATCGCCAACGCCATTTTTGATGCGACGGGGGTGCGCCTGACCAGCCTGCCCATGTCGCCCGAAAGCATCCTGCGGGGCATCAAGGAGAACGGGACTCTATAATCGGGGGGAAGCGCTTGCTAGAAGGATGGGTGCCCTGGCCTGAACAGGTTGCACGGGATTATGTCCGCAAAGGTATTTGGGAGGCCAAATGTCTGGGGGATTTGCTTGACGAAAAAGCCGGTGATTATCCCAATTCAATTTTTCTTTCCGACGATCAGGGCCAACTGACCTACGCCGAAGTCAGCCGCCAAGCCGGACAGCTTGCCGGTGCGCTCACGGGGATGGGCCTTGGCAACCGGGACATCGCCCTTTTGCAATTGCCCAACATCAAGGATTTCGTCATCGTTTTCTTCGCATTGCAGAAAATAGGCGTGATCCCCATCATGTGTCTGCCCGCTCACCGCCATTCGGAAATAGAACATTTCGCCCTGGCCACCGGCGCCAAGGCGCACTTTCTCGTGCCCGAATTCCGGGGCTTTGATTTCGTGGAGATGGCCCGGGAAGTTCAAGGAAAAGTGCCAACCTTGGAGCATATTTTTGCGCCCGGTCAGGGCTGTGAGCCGGGCGTCACCTATCTGGAGCCGCTATTGGATGCCGGGGCTGGGGAGAACCTGCCTGATCTCGATCCTTTCGATGTGGCTTTCATGCATTTATCGGGCGGCACCACGGGCATGTCCAAGCTTATCCCCCGCACCCATGCGGACTATATCCATAATTGCCGGGAATGCGCCCGGGTTCTCGAATGGGATGAAAACACCAAATATCTGGCCGCCTTGCCCATCTCCCATAATTTCCCCTTAGGCGCGCCGGGGATGATCGCGGTGATGGGCGTCGGCGGTGAGGTGGTGCTTTCCGCCTCCCCCGATGCCCAGACCATTTTCGCAACCATTGAAAAATTCGGCGCCACCATCCTGCCGGCGACGCCCACCTTGCTGATCAACCTGCTGGAATCCCCGGAGCGGGATAATTACGATCTCTCATCGCTCAACCAGGCCATCGCCGGCGGCCAGCGCATGTTGCCTGAATTATTCGACCGGCTGCGGGAAGCTATCCCCCAGATAGACCCGATCCAGGCCTTCGGCATGGCCGAAGGGCTGACCAATCTGGTCCGGCCCGGTGATCCCGTTGAGATAAAGCGCGAAACTCAGGGCCGCCCGGCCTCACCCGCCGATGAAATCAGGATCGTCGATGATGACGGCAATGATGTGGAGGAAGGGGGCATCGGCGAGCTGATCACGCGGGGTCCTTATACCATCCGGGGCTATTACCGGGCCGATGAGCAAAATCTAAACGGTTTTACCAAGGACGGATTTTACCGCACGGGTGATCTGGTCCGCCTACAAGATAACGGAAACCTGGTGGTGGAGGGGCGCAAGAAAGACCTGATCAACCGGGGCGGCGAGAAAATCAGCGTTGAAGAGGTGGAAAATCTGATCCTGTCGCATGCCCATGTGCGCATGACCGCCGTGGTCGCCATGCCTGATCCGGTGATGGGTGAGCGGGCCTGCGCCTTTGTCATTCCTAAACCCGGCGAGAGTTTGAGCTTTGGTGAGCTCAAGGAATTCCTGTTGGAAAAACAGATCGCCAAATTCAAGATTCCGGAGCGCCTCGAGATTGTGGACAGCTTTCCCCTGACCAAGGTGGGCAAGGTGTCCAAGAAGGATCTCCGCGAAAGGTTGGCGGCCGAGGGGGATGGCGCCTGATGGGGTGGATTATTTATAGACCACCTTGGTGATTTCGTAAGACACTGCCCCGGTGGGCGCGTTGACTTCGGCCGAATCCCCTTTGGATTTACCGATCAGGGCGCGGGCCATGGGCGATGAGATGGAAAGCCTGCCATCGGCCGCATCTGATTCCAGGGCGCCGACGATCTGGAAGGTGGATTTCTCATCCGTTTCCTCATTGGCCAGGGTTACGGTCGCGCCGAAGCGCACCACGTTGCCCTTTACCTTGGACGGATCGATCACCTCGGCGCGGCTGACCGCGTCCTGCAACTCGGCCACCCGGCCCTCGATGAAGCTCTGGCGTTCGCGCGCCGCGTGATATTCGGCGTTCTCCGAAAGATCACCATGTTCACGGGCCGTGCCGATGGCGCGGATAACCTCGGGCCGGTCCACCGTTATCAACCGTTTAAGTTCTTCTTCAAGGGCAGCCAGGCCCTTGGCCGTCATGGGCAATTTATTCATACCCTAAAATCCAAAACCTTCCCCACGCCGGCGTTTCAGCCACCGGCGGCGTGTGTGTCAAAAAAACGTTATTTCAGTCCCCTAAAATAGGATTGCAGCGGGGCGACTGCAAGCCCACCTTTTGCCTCGTCTGTTTTTTGCACTTCAATCGCATCTATGGCCGCCGACGCGCCGGATAAAGTCGTGTAATGGGGTACATTGCCGAGAAGGGCCGATTGGCGGATGGAAAAGCTGTCGGCCAGGGCCTGGGCGCCTTCCGTGGTGTTGATGATCAGGCTCACTTCGCCCGATTTTATGGCATCGACGCAATGGGGGCGGCCCTGGGCCACCTTGTTGACCAGACTGACCTCAATGCCCGCTTTGGCCAGGGTGGCCGCCGTGCCCGACGTGGCCATGATCTGGAAGCCCAGCCCCACCAGGCGCCCGACCACGCCCTGGGCGGCTTCTTTGTCCGAATTTTTGACCGAGATAAAGACCCGACCCTCCGCCGGCAATGTTGTGCCGGCGCCCAGCTGAGATTTGGCGAAGGCGCGGGGGAAATCCACATCGATACCCATCACTTCGCCGGTGGATTTCATTTCCGGGCCCAGCACGATATCGACGCCGGGGAAGCGGGAGAAGGGAAAGACAGCTTCCTTGACCGCCACATGCTTAGTCCTAGCTCTGGGCTCCAGATCAAAATCGCTTAGTTTCTCACCGGCCATGATACGGGCCGCGATCTTGGCGATGGGCAGCCCGGTTGCCTTGGCGACAAAAGGCACGGTGCGCGATGCCCGGGGATTGACCTCCAGGACGAAAATAATCCCCTTCTGGACGGCGAATTGAACATTCATCAGCCCGACTACGCCCAAGGCCATGGCCATGGCCCGGGTCTGGCGGGCAAGTTCCTGGACGGTTTCATCCGGCAATGAATAAGGCGGTAGGGAACATGCCGAATCGCCCGAATGGATGCCCGCCTCCTCGATATGTTCCATGATGCCGGCGACGAAGACTTCGGACCCATCGCAAATGGCATCCACATCCACTTCGATGGCGTCCCGCAAATACCAATCGATAAGCACCGGCGAGGTGCCGGAAACGGCCACCGCATTGGCCATGTAACGCGCCAGCCCTTCCTCGTCATGGACGATTTCCATGGCCCGTCCGCCCAAAACGTAAGATGGCCGGATGATCACCGGATAGCCGATTTCGGCGGCGATCGCCCGTGCTTCGTCCAATGAGGTGGCCGTGCCGTTGGGCGGCTGGCGCAGATCAAGATCTTCCAGTAGGGCCTGGAACCGCTGACGGTCCTCGGCCAGATCGATGGCGTCGGGCGAGGTGCCCAAAATGGGAATGCTGGCCTCTTCCAATGCTTCGGCCAACTTAAGTGGAGTCTGTCCGCCGAACTGGACGATCACGCCCTTGAAGGTCCCATTGGTGCTTTCCGTGCGGATCAGTTCGATCACGTCTTCCGCCGTCAAGGGTTCGAAATAAAGCCGGTCGGACGTGTCGTAATCGGTCGAGACGGTTTCTGGATTGCAATTGACCATGATCGTCTCATAGCCCGCCTCGCCCAGCGCATAGGCCGCATGTACACAGCAATAATCAAACTCGATGCCCTGGCCGATGCGGTTGGGGCCGCCGCCCAGGATGGCGATTTTGGTTCTGTCCGTGGGCTCCGCTTCGCATTCCGCCGGGCCCATCCCGTCGCCTTCATGGGTGGAATACATGTAAGGCGTCTGGGAGGCGAATTCGGCGGCGCAGGTATCGACGCGCTTAAAGACCGGGTGTATTCCAAGCCCCGTGCGTCTGGCCGTGACCACCTCTTCGGAAAGCCCGGCAAGTTCGGCCAGCCTGGCATCGGAAAAGCCCATTTTCTTGAGCCCGGCCAGCTCCGCCCGGTTTTCTGGCAGGCCATGAGTGCGGATTTCTTCCTCCATATCCACAAGCTGTTTGATTTGTTCTAGAAACCATGGATCAGCCCGGCAGGCGGCATTGATTTCCGCTGTCCCCAGCCCTTCCCGGTAGGCTTGGGCCATAAGCAGGATGCGGTTGGGCCGGGGCTCCACCAAGGTGGCCAGAAGGGTTGCCTTGACGCCGATGCCGCTGACGTCTTCGATCTCTACCTCGTTCAGGCCGTTCAGGTCGGTTTCCATGGAACGCAGACCCTTTTGCAGGGATTCGGCGAAATTGCGCCCGATGGACATGGCCTCGCCCACCGATTTCATCGATGTGGTGAGCAATGCCTCGGCTTCGGGGAATTTCTCGAAGGTAAAGCGGGGCACTTTGGTGACGACGTAATCGATGCTGGGCTCGAACGAGGCCGGCGTCACTCCGGTGATGTCGTTCATCAGCTCGTCGAGCAAATATCCGACGGCCAGCTTGGTGGCTACCTTGGCGATGGGAAAGCCGGTCGCTTTCGATGCCAGCGCCGATGAGCGCGACACCCTTGGGTTCATCTCGATGATCAACAGGCGCCCCGTATCCGGGTCGACGGCGAATTGCACGTTGGAGCCGCCCGTATCCACGCCGATTTCGCGCAAGACCGCGATCGAGGCGTTGCGCATGATCTGGTATTCCTTATCGGTCAGGGTTAGGGCCGGGGCGACGGTGATGCTGTCACCCGTATGAATGCCCATGGGGTCCAGATTCTCGATGGAACAGATGATGATGCAGTTATCGGCGCCGTCGCGCACCACCTCCATCTCATATTCCTTCCAGCCGAGGACCGATTCCTCTACCAGAATTTCGCTCACCGGCGACAGGGAGAGCCCCTTGAGGGCGGCGCGTTCGAATTCTTCCCGGTTATAGGCAATGCCGCTGCCCGTACCGCCCAGCGTGAAAGAAGGCCGGATAATCAATGGCAGCCCGATCTCATCGGCCGCCGCCTTGGCCTGTTCCAGATTGGCGCAAAGCCGGCTGTCGGGACTTTCCAGACCGATGCCCTCCATGGCCTGGCGGAACAAAAGCCGGTCTTCGGCCTTGATGATGCTCTCGGCCCGGGCGCCGATCATCTCGACGCCGTATTTCTCCAGCACGCCGGAATCATGCAACGCCATGGCCGCATTAAGCCCGGTCTGCCCGCCCATGGTGGGCAGCAGGGCGTCGGGTTTTTCGTCTTTGATGATGCGTTCCAGGATTTCGGGCTTGATGGGTTCCACATAGGTGGCGTCGGCCATCTCCGGATCGGTCATGATGGTGGCCGGATTGGAATTAACCAATATGACCCGGTAGCCCTCTTCCTTGAGCGCCTTGCAGGCCTGGACGCCAGAATAGTCGAACTCGCAGGCCTGCCCGATAACGATGGGCCCGGCGCCAACGATCATGACAGAGGATATGTCGGTGCGTTTAGGCATGGGCGGGCCACACTTTCGTCCTTATCTCCCTCCCCCTCGAGGGGGGAGTGAACTGAGTGTGAGGATAGGTAAAAATGCTCCTCATCACTCCATCATCTCCACGAACCGGGCAAACAGATGATGGCTATCCTGGGGGCCGGGCGAGGCTTCCGGGTGGTGCTGGACTGAGAATACCGGCTTGCCGTCAAGCCGCAATCCTTCCAGCGTGCCGTCAAACAATGAGCTGTGGGTTTCGCTCACGCCCGCCGGCAAGCTGTCCCTGGCCACCACGAATCCATGGTTTTGCGCCGTGATCTCCACCTTGCCGGTGGCCAGGTCCTTGACCGGGTGATTGGCGCCCCGGTGGCCGTGATGCATTTTTTCCGTTTTCGCGCCCAGGGCCAGCGCCAGCATCTGGTGGCCAAGGCAAATACCAAAGACGGGCAAGCCACTCTCCACCACCGCCCGGATCATGGGTACGGCATAGGCGCCGGTGGCCGCCGGATCGCCGGGGCCGTTCGACAGGAACACGCCGTCCGGCTTCAGGGCCAGAATATCCTTGGCGCTGGTTCCGGCCGGCACCACTGTCACCCGGCAGCCGGCCTGGGCCAGACAGCGTAGGATATTGAGCTTGGCCCCGAAATCCACCGCCACCACGTGATGGCGGGGCCCCGCGGCCTTCCCATATCCCTGGAGGATGGACCAGGCCGCTTCGTCCCATTCGTATTGGGATTCGCAGGTGACCTCGGCGGCCAGATCCATGCCTTCCAACCCGGGCCAGCCGGTGGCAGCGGCCTGGGCGGCGGCAATATCCACTTCGCCCTCGCGGGGATAGGCCAGGCTGGCATTGGCGAAACCCGCTTCGCGCAAATGCCGGGTCAGGCGCCTGGTGTCGATCCCCGTCAGGCACAGCAGCCCGTGATCCTTGAGCCAGTCATTCAAGTGTTTTTGCGCCCGCCAATTGGCCGGCTGAGTAATATCGGCGCCCATGACGCAGCCCCCGACCGCCGGGCGCCTGGTTTCCACATCTTCTTCGTTGGTGCCCACATTACCGATATGGGGAAAGGTGAAGGTGATGATCTGGCCCGCATAGGAGGGATCGCTGAGAATCTCCTGATAGCCGGTGAGCGTGGTGTTGAAACAAACCTCGCCCGTGACCAGCCCCGTGGCCCCGGCGCCCTGCCCCCAAAATACAGTGCCATCCGCCAAAACCAATGCGGCATTGGTACTCGGCGGCTTAACCGATTCGGGTTGGGCGCTTGTGTTTGGCCCAATCCGTTGCTCGGCTTCCGGCATATTGGCGGATCCTTGATTTATCTGGTGTCCCAAAATGGGGCGGCGAGAAGGCGTTTGAGTGAAGCGATTGCCGGTGACTGGAAGGCAACCCGAGAACAGCCTCTCTTAAGCAATAGAGGTGCCGCCGTCAAGGGGGAAATTTTATAAAATTTCGTTATTTTTCAATATGTTAACCGGCGCCAAACATTTGACTCTCGGAATGGTTTTCGGTAACGTCTTCCCCTTCCGATTGGTGAGGTGGGCTCGATGCTGCGCAAGCGACTTAACGGCGCCCTGAAAGACGCCATGAAGGCCAGGGAAAGCGAAGCGGTTGGAACGCTGCGCCTTATTCTGGCCGCTCTCAAGGACCGCGATATCGCGGCCCGGGGCCAGGGCGAAAGCGAAGGTATCAGTGACGATGATATTATGGGCCTTCTGCAATCCATGATCAAACAGCGCCATGACAGTATTGACGCCTATACGAAGGGCGGACGCCAGGACCTGGCCGACCGGGAAGCGCTGGAAATCAATGTGATAGAGCGCTTCCTGCCCGAACAATTGGACGAAGACGAGACGGCTGATGCCATTGCCGAGGCCATCGAAAGCTGTGGTGCAACGGGGCTCAAGCAGATGGGACTAGTCATGGGCATGTTGCGCGAACGCTATCCCGGCAGATTGGATTTCGGAAAAGCCAGCGCCAGGGTCAAGGAGCGGCTCGGCTAGAGCATTTTCCGATTAAATGCGATCATTTTGATGGGGCAAATGGGTCTTTCGGGCAGACGCGGCGCGCAGCGCGATGCCTTCGCATCGGGCAAGCGTCGCAACGCCCCCGCAAGGCCCAGTTGCCCCACCGAAGGCCGGGTGCCCCACCTATCCAAAGAATATGGGCAACGCGGCCACGGTACAAATTCACCCGGTCAAAATGATCGCATTTAAACGGAAAGTGCTCTTGGGTATGGACAAACCGTCCGCCAGCGGCGAACATAGAGATACCGGCCAGACATGCGGAAAAACCTAAAAGACCGGATTAACCGGGGTGGAGTTGTTGGCGAAAGGGTTTTGACGGTTTGGCTTTCACTACGCAATTTCTGGACGAACTGCGCGCCCGCGTTTCCTTGGAAGAGGTGGTTGGGCGCAAGGTAAAATTGATTCGCCGGGGCCGGGAATATGTGGGCCTGAGCCCCTTTCAGGACGAAAAGACACCGTCTTTCACGGTCGTTCCTGAAAAAGGCTTCTATCATTGTTTTTCGTCTGGCGAACATGGCGATGTGATCGGCTTCGTCATGAAGACCGACGGGCTTGGTTTCCGCGAAGCCGTGGAACGCCTGGCAGGTTTGGCTGGCATGGAAATCCCCGCCGAAACCCCCGAAGCGAGGGAACGGGCCAAACGCGCCGATACGCTCCATGAGGTCATGAGCCGGGCCGGTGTTTTCTATGCCAAGCAATTGCGCATGCCGGCGGGCAGGCCGGCCCTGGCCTATCTTAGGGACCGGGGTCTGGAAGAAGAGACCATCGCCGGCTTCCAGTTGGGCTTTGCGCCAGATGACCGCGGTGCGCTGAAATCCACCCTGATGGGCGAAGGCATATCGGAGCAATTGATGATCGAGGGGGGGCTGCTTATCCGCCCGGAAGATGCCGGCGGGCGGGCGGCCTATGACCGGTTCCGGGGCCGCGTCATGTTCCCCATCAATGACGGGCGGGGCCGGTGTATCGGCTTCGGTGGGCGCATTCTGGGATCGGGTGAGCCCAAATATCTCAATTCCCCCGAAACCCCCCTCTTTCACAAGGGGCGCACTCTTTATGGGCTGAAACAGGCCTGGGAAAGGGCCAGGGAAGTTGAAAGCGTGGTCGTGGCCGAAGGCTATACGGATGTTCTGGCCCTCCATCAGGCGGGGCTCAGCAACGCCGTTGCACCCCTTGGCACCGCCTTGACGGAAGATCAGATGGTTCTTTTATGGCGCATGGCGCCGGCCCAGATTCTATGTCTGGATGGGGACCGGGCGGGGCGCAAGGCGGGCCTCCGGGCGGCGCTACGCGCGCTTCCGTTGCTCAGCCCCGGGCGGTTTTTGCGCATCGCCCTGTTGCCCGACGGAGAGGACCCGGACAGCCTGATCAAATCGGGCGGCCCCGGCGCCATGGAAGCGGTGATCGCCGGTGCCGAGCCCCTGGCCGATTTTCTCTGGCGCTCTGAAACCGAAGGCAGGCCTCTTAATTCGCCAGATCACCGGGCCTGGCTGGAAAAGCGCCTGATGGACATCACCGCCCAGATTGCCGATCCCACGGTCAAGGCCCATTACCAAAGTGATTTCCGAAACCGCCTTTGGGAGAAGAAGAAAAATACGTCAAATTCCAGGAATGCCGGTTCCCGGCGCAAAGATTCCCGGAGCAATTGGAAACGGGAGGCCGAACCCAGCCCGCAAATGGCTGAAAAATCAGGCGTTGCCACCCGCGTCGACGTTAAACGGCGCCGGGAAGAGGTCCTGCTGGCCACTCTGATTACCCATCCGGACCTGTTCGATGCCCTGGGAGAAGCACTGGGAGAGTTAAATTTTTCGTCTCCTGACCTTGAAAAACTACGCCAAGAAGTATTAAACATCCTGTCAAACCAAACAGGCCTTGATTTTACGGCGCTGGAGACCCACTTTTCTGAGAGCGGGTTGGCGTCATCCGTCAAAGACGTGCTTGGTGAAAACGTGTTTGATCACGCCAATTTCGCCAGGCCAGGGGGGCCATCCCGCCAGGCTCGGGACGGTTGGGAGCAAATATTGCGTCTTTATAAACGCGACCAACTGCGACACGAGATCAACGAAGCGGAAAGGCGTTTGGCGGTGGAGCCCAGTGATGAAGCGTTTCGGCTTTTGCGGGCTCTCAAGGAAATGGAGAGGGCGGGAGGCGGTGGAGCGGCAAGTGCGGAAACGGGCTCTGAACCGGCACTTTCCTAACCACCAAACTGGCCCAAAGCGGCATTAGAATAGGCACCAAAGCGGGGAACGAATGGCAGCGGAATCGAGTGCAAGCGCGAAGAAGGAAACCACGCCGGAGCAAGGTGAGAGCACGGACGCGCCCGTGCTTGACGCGCTGGGCGCCGAGGTCAAGAAGCTCATCGCGCTGGGTAAGGAGCGCGGCTTCGTCACCTATAACGAACTGAACAAGGCATTGCCCTTGGATCAGGTGTCTTCGGAACAGATCGAAGACACCATGTCGACCCTTTCGGAAGCCGGCATCAATGTGGTGGAGGCCGAGGAATCCGAGGACCGCAGCGCCGACACGGCGGAGAAAGAAACCGATGCTTCCGCGGCCGGCAATGTGAGCGACAGCGATGTGGGGCGCTCGGACGATCCTGTACGCATGTATCTGCGTGAAATGGGCAGCGTTGAGCTGCTTTCGCGTGAGGGCGAAATTGCCATCGCCAAGCGCATCGAAGCCGGACGCGAAATGATGATCGGAGGCATTTGCGAAAGCCCCATGACCATCCGCGCGCTGCTTCGTTGGCGTGACGCGCTGGACGAGCGGCTCATGCTGCTCCGTGACATCATCGATCTGGACGCCACTTTTGCCGGCCCCAAGGAAGATGGGGTTATCGCCCAGCCGGTCGTTCCGCCGGGCGTCACCATCCCAGGCCGCCCCGCCCCGGTTAAGCCCGAAAAGGAAGAGGCCGGCGAAGACGAGGATGAGGACGAGGATGAGGTTGAGGATGAGGGCGAAGACGGCGAAAGCAAGGACCAGGATGACGATGACGACGAGGATGACGAAGGCAACGTTTCCCTGGCAGCCATGGAAGCCACCTTGCTGCCAGGCGTCCTGGAGAAATTTGACCTGGTCAAAAAAAGCTACACCAAACTGCACCGTGCCCAGGTAAAACGCCTGGCCGGGATCAGGAAAAACGATAAAATTTCGCCCGCTTCCGAAAAGCGCATCGTCAAGCTTCGCCTGGAACTGGTCGATCTGATGGAGGACGTCTATCTCAATAATCAGCGCATCGATTATCTTTTGAGACAGATGTATGACCTCAACCGCAAGCTTATCGGTCTTGAAGGCAGGTTGCTGCGCCTTGCCACATCTTCAAAGGTGAAGCGGGCGGATTTCCTGGAACAATATTTCGAGAACGAGCTGGACCCCAACTGGCTCAATCGGGTCGCCCGGCTTACCGCCAAGGGATGGAAGGACTTCACCAAGAAGCACCGTGAAGAGATCAAGACCATCCGCTCCCAGATCGCCGACATCGCCGGCGAGATCGGCCTGTCCATCCCCGAATTCAGGCGCATCGTCGCCACCGTGCAAAAAGGCGAGCGGGAAGCGGCCAAGGCCAAGAAGGAGATGATCGAGGCCAATCTACGCCTGGTCATATCCATCGCCAAAAAATATACCAACCGCGGCCTGCAATTCCTGGACCTCATTCAGGAAGGCAATATCGGCCTGATGAAGGCGGTGGATAAGTTCGAATACCGCCGGGGCTACAAATTCTCCACCTATGCCACTTGGTGGATCCGTCAGGCGATTACCCGCTCCATCG
>CAZBQG010000018.1:0-28360 GCA_964493945.1 uncultured Rhodospirillaceae bacterium | reverse complement strand
GGCCGGTCATGCACTAACATTCAACCTGGACCACTCAATGGGGGCCGACCAGGGGAGCTACCGTCACGGTGTGTTTTCCACCAGATAGAACGGGCATTTCCTGAACGGGGGGAATTAAATCTTTGGAATTTCCCATAAGGGCCAAAAGCCGGGCTCAGCTGCTTGCCAAAAAACTCTCGCGGAAGCGAATGCGGCAGGCCGCCATATCAAAGTCACGCTTGTAGTCGCAGGGCGGAGTTAGGAGAATCCGGACTACCAGGAAACGCGGGCCCGGCGCCTCGGTGATGAACGCCGCCGCCTGGGCGATTTGGCCCGGTTCGGAAATGGTCATGGTCGAGGATATGCCGGCGCCTTGTGCCATGATTTCAAGATTTGCCGCCTCTGCGGTGTGGCCTTTCTGGCCACCCGTTTCCCCATGCATGGCATTATCCTGACAAACAATGGTCAGATTTTCAGGCTTGGCCGCGGCGACGGTTACCAGCGCGCCAACCCCCATCAGCATTTCGCCATCTCCGTTGATCACCGCCACATTGCGGTCCGCCGCGGAGAGCGCCATGCCGAGCCCCATGGGCACGGCGGCGCCCATGGTGCCGGCCATGGAGTAGAGATTGGCGCTATCGTCCGTCAGGGCCGCCGCGTCGCGGGACGCGCCGGCCAGGCCGCTGATGAACAGCCATTCCTTAGGGGTAGGAAACAGTTCGGGCAGGAGTTGGCGCCGGTCAATGTTGCCTGGGGCTGCTTTGGTCATGATCAAAACGCCTTCGAGCCTAGGAACTTTTGACTGAGCACGATGGCGGCGGACTGCGCCCCTTTGCCCGAAGCGCCCAGCGCCGCCTTCGTTGCCTGTTCCAGCTCATCGCGCCTTTCAACCTTGAAGACCAACACGCCCATGGCTTGCAATATTCCATCCACCGCCTCGCCCATGGGATATTGCCAGGGGTTTTGCTCCCCGTAATCACCGCGCATGGAGACAACCATCAAAATCGGGAAGTGGGCGCCTTTGGCCAGTGACAGGTAATTCGGGCAGTTGCCAACCCCACTGGATTGCATACAGAGAACGGCCCTCTCCCCCACCAGGTCGGCACCGGCGCAAATGGCGACGCCTTCCTCTTCCGCGGTCAACAACAGCGTGCTGGTATCATTTTGGGCGTCCGCCAAAGCGATCAAACGGTCATTGCCGGCATCAGGTACATGGACAAACAGTTTAATGCCGGCTTCGCGCAGCAGGCCGAACATCACACCGGACCATTCCGCATGTGGATGCTGGTTCGTCATCCAGGAAAAACCCTCATAATCGCCACCAACTTCATGGTCTGTCTTTTATTTTTTTCGGTTTATAGCAATTGAGCATCAAAATTCGCATCGAGATCGAGCGGTGTATGGGGCGCTGCTTTCTTATCTTCCAGTGGCACCGGTTCACGGTCCAGGAAAAGGCCTGAGCCGCGCTCAACCCGCAAGCTATCGTCCTCGATAAGGACTCGCCCGCGGCTCAGCACCAGGCGTGGCCAACCGGTTACTTCCCGGCCTTCATAGGGGGTGTAGTCCATGTTGTCATGGAGCATGGATTGGGTGATGGTGCGTTTCCAATTAGGATCCCATATTGCAATATCGGCGTCAGCGCCAACGGCGATGGTGCCCTTGCGGGGATATAAGCCATAGAGCTTCGCCGCATTGGCCGAGGTCAGGCCAACAAATTCATTGAGAGTCAACCGGCCTTTCCCCACACCTTCTGAAAACAGCAGCGGCATGCGGACTTCCAGCCCCGGAACGCCATTGGCAATTTTCTTGAATGTGGGTTTCGGGCCGGCACTGAGCTTTCCAGACGAGTCGAACCGGTAAGGGGCGTGGTCGGACGAGAATATCTGGAAGGCACCGTTCTTCAGACCCAGCCAAATTGCCTCCTGTGCGGCCTGGTCGCGGGGAGGCGGCGAGCAGCAGAACTTTGCTCCCTCCATGCCATCCTTGTCCATATCATCGGCGGTCAGGAACAAATATTGGGGGCAGGTCTCGCCGTAGATCTTGAGGCCCCGGTTGCGGGCTTCGAGGATCGATTGCATCGCCCCGGCCGTCGATACATGAACGATCAGCAGTTGCGCATCGACCAGCCGTGCAAGATCAATGGCCCGGCGGGAGGCTTCCTGTTCGGCAATGGAATTGTGGCTGACGGCATGATATTTCGGTGCATCAAATCCACGCGACAAAAGACGCTCGCTCAGCCAGTTGATGATGTCGTTGTTTTCCGCGTGCACCATGGTCATGGCGCCGTGCTCGCGGGCCAGGGTCAGAATGTCGAGCATCTGCCGGTCATCGATCTTCAGCATGTCATAGGTCATATAGACTTTGAACGAGGTGTATCCATCCTTGATCAATGCCGGTAGTTCCTGACCCAGGACCTGTTCACTGGGGTCCGAGATGATGAGGTGAAATGCGTAATCAATCACCGACTTGGGCCCGGCGCGGTCATGGGCTTCCCGGACCACATCGCGCAGGCTTTGGCCTTTGTGTTGAGCCGCAAAAGGGACAAAGGTCGTTGTGCCACCGAAACCAGCCGAGACGCTGCCCGAATAAAAATCATCAGCCGTCATCAGTTGGGTCGAGGATAGCTGCTCGATATGGCAATGGGCATCGACACCACCCGGCAAGACAAGCATGCCACTTGCGTCGATCACACGGTCCGCATTACCAAGACCGTTGCCCAGGACAGCGATCCGGCTGTCCCGGATGCCGATATCCGCCGGATAGGTATCACTCGCGGTCGCGACCGTGCCACCTTGGATGATGATATCCAGTTCCGCCATCAATCCTGCCCCAGAGACAGCCTGTTCAAGCGGGCTTCAAGCCGGCTGACCAGGCCATCCAATTCGCCATGAGATACGGTATCAAGGCTTGGTCCCGGGGCCCGGGTTTTGGCGCTGCTCAACAAACCGCGCCGGCGAAGCGTCTCTTTGCGGATTGCCAGGCCGATGCCAGGCTGCTGTTCGTAACGGACCAGCGGCAGATAGGCATCAAAAATATCCTGGGCCCGCCCGGCCTCGCCCGAGTGATAAAGGTTTACCACCTGAACCAGCATCTCCGGATAGGCGAACCCGGTCATTGCCCCATCGGCGCCACGCGCCATTTCTTCTGGCAAATAAAGCCCGCCATTGCCGACCAGGATCGACACGCGGCGGCATTCGCCGGCCTCTGATGCACGGCGCACCTGGGTCAGCTTATCCAGCCCCGGCCAGTCTTCATGTTTCAACATCACCAATTGCGGAAAATCCTCTACCAGGCGGTTGAAGCAATTGACCGAAATATTGACCCCGGTCCCTTGCGGAAAATCCTGATAGCAAACCGGTACGCCTGGCGTGAGACTATCGAACAGGCGGGCGTAGTAGCCGTAAATTTTTTGATCTGTATTCAATCCCGCCATCGGCGCCACCATGACCCCGGCGGCACCGGCATCCATGGCGAAGTGGGTCAGCCTCAAAAGATTTTCAAGGCCCGGGTTGGAAACTCCGACGACAACCGGAACACGGTCCGCGACACGCCCCATGACATGGGTGAGAAAAGATTCCGATTCCGGGCCGGAAAGCTTCTGCGCTTCACCCATTATCCCGAGGATGGTAATGCCTGAAACACCCTTTTCAATGTAGAAGTCTATCAACCTGTTCGCACTGTCCAGGTCGATGGCATCGTCATCGGTGAACGGCGTCGCGGAAATGATATAGACGCCCGCAGCCTGTTCATTCAGTTTCGAAGTCAATGTTGAAACTCCTTGGGTAGATCGGGATATGAAGCATCCTACCCGGCCTCTTTCCTTACCGGCAAGAACGCCGTATAGGGAGCAGCGTAGACCAGCAAGGAGTTCAATGGAATCATGGATTTGGGAATAAAAGGAAAGACGGCTCTGGTGTTGGGGGCGTCCCAGGGGCTGGGAGCCGGGATCGCGGCTGCTCTGGCCGCCGAAGGCTGCAACCTGATTATCGGATCGCGCAACGAAGCCACGCTTAAGGCCATGGCCGATGAGTTGAGTGCCACCCATGGCGTCGAAGTCCAGGCCTACCCCATCGACCTGACGGACAGTCAGGCGGTCGCCGGATTATGCGAAAAAATCAGGAACGAGTTTTCCGTCGACATACTGTTGAACAATGCCGGTGGTCCGCCGCCATCGGTCAGCACCGGGGTGAGCGATGAGGTGTGGCGGAATGCCATCCAGAGTCTGATGCTTAGCGTCATCAGCGTGACCGAGGCCGCTGTCGCCGGAATGCGTCAGCGCAAATGGGGCCGGATTCTTACCGTCGCCTCTTCGGGTGTCATTCAGCCGATCCCCAATCTGGCGGTTTCCAACACGGTACGCTCGGCCATCGCCGGATTTTCCAAGACTTTGTCCGCGGAAGCCGCGGCGGACGGCGTGACCGTCAATCTGATCATTCCCGGTAAGATCGCCACGGCCCGGTCCCTGGTGATCGACGGAGCCGCCGCGGAACGCCTCGAAATATCCATGGAAGAGGTGAGAGAAAAGAACCGGGCCGCGATCCCCGCCGGGCGCTACGGCGAGGTCGAGGAATTCGCCCACGTTGCCGCCTTTCTGCTCAGCGGCAAGGCCAGCTATGTCACCGGACAGATGATGCGGGTGGATGGCGGATCAATCATGAGCGTATAACAGGGGTTTAGAAACTTTCTAGATTCTTTATGGACGGATGGAAGCAACGAGTTTACTGTCTAAGCAACGAAAAAATGGATGCGATTTGAAAGGGAGACTGAGATCATGAAATCGACAAAATAACTGGCGGCGGCGGTTGTGGCATTTGCCGCCATTCTGGCTGCGGCACCGTCCCACGCGACGGCACCCTCTTGCCGGACGGCAAAACTGATTGTTCCGTGGGGCCCCGGTGGTGGTACCGCCGTTCTGTTCGGACTCTTTGAAAAATACATGAACGAACATGGCGCCAAGCCCAAGATCAAAGTTATTACCATTCCCGGACAGGCGGGCAACAAGGGCGCCAAGGAAGCGGTAAAAGCGAAAGCCGATGGCTGTACGCTGTTCGCAATCCATCAGAGCGCGATTATTTCCTATCTCAGCAAGCGCGTGAAATTCAATTGGGACAGCTTCGAGACGGTTGCCCATCTGACCGTCACGCCCGGCATCCTTGCCGCCAGCCCGAAGGCGCCGTTCAAGAATTACGACAGCATGCTCAAACATCTCAAGGCCAACCCGGGGCAGGTAAAAACCGGCGCCTTGATCGGTGCGACCAGTCATTTCATCTGGTTGATGTATGGCGAGAAGACGGGCACCAGCAATCGGTTTATCCCGGTTCAAGGTGGCACCGGCAAGCGCAAGCAGCTTTTGATGAACAACACCTTCCTGTTGGGAGAAATGAATGAGGCAGCGGCCAAGAAGGAAATGGTCGGTGGGGCGTTGACACCACTCGCGATCGCGGCGACGAAACGTTCGCCCACCTTCCCGAATGTGCCCACTTTGCGCGAAAAGGGCGTCGACCTGATCCACGCGCTAAACCGTGGCATCGTCGTGCCGAAGGGAACGTCGAAAGACATCATCGCCCATTGGGCCGCGGCCTTCAAAAAGCCGCTGCAGGACCCCGCCTTCGTCAAGCAGATTGCGGCCAAAGGCACGGGGCTTGAATATAAGGGTCCGGCTGATTATGCCAAATGGTTCAAGGCGCAAAGCGCCATCTATGGCAAGGTTCACGCCTCGATCAGCAAGTAGCGCTCCGTTTACGAAATACCGCTCACCGCCCGGGTAAAAACTCACCCGGGCAGCCGGCGGTTTTCACCAAAAGATATTGTGATGAACCGGTTAAACCGAGACACGCTGATCGCTGTGGGTCTGCTGTGCCTCGTGGGCTTTTTCTTTCATACGAGTTTCAACATCCGAACGCCCGAGTTCGAGCGCCTTGCGCCCGGCCAGATGGGCCCCGGCCTGTGGCCGTGCATTATTCTGGGCGGCCTGATGGTCATGGGTGTGATCTATCTGTTCCAATCCATCCTCGACCACCGCCGCGGGGAGAAAAGCGAGGCGGTCTTGCCGGCTGGTACCGTCATTACCGCAATCCGATCTGGATTTTCGTGGTGTTTGCTGTCTATCTTCTGCTCATTCCCCAGCTTGGCATGCTGATTTCGGGACTCTTGTTCGTCTTCGGGCTGATGAGCTTGCTGGGGCCAAAGGATAAATCCTCCGTAAAACGGCATGGCTGGACCACGCTGGGGACGGTCGGTGGCATGTGGTTCATCTTCGCCTGCCTGCTGGAAGTTCAGCTTCCAACGGGCGAGATCGCCGGCGGGTTTGAAGAATTGATATTGGTCAATATCTGTGGGTTTGTCGCTTCGCTGGGCGAGACTCTGGGCCAGCTGTTCGCCAGGCTCGATGCCGGCGTCTGCCAAGCCGGCGCGGGTCCGGTCATTTGAGGATGGCCCATGATCCTTGAAAATATCGTCACCGCGAGTGGCGAACTCTTTAACGTCAGCATCATGCTGTTGATGACGCTGGGCGTGGTCGCCGGGCTCATCGCCGGCGCCATACCCGGCTTTACGATCGCCATGGCCGTGGTCCTGGTGCTGCCCTTCACCTTCGGAATGAATGCCGTTCAGGGCCTGGCCGCCATGATCGGAGTTTATGTCGGCGGCCTGTCGGGTGGGCTGATGGCCGGAATTCTGACCGGTATTCCAGGGACGCCGTCTTCGGTCGCGACCACCTTTGACGGATTTCCAATGGCGCGGCAGGGAAGGCCTGGACTGGCGCTGGGCATCGGCGTCTGGTCGTCTTTTTTTGGCGGCGTGATCAGCGCCGTGGTCCTGGTCCTTGTCGCACCCCAACTGGCGCGGATTGGTCAGGAATTTCAGCCCTGGGATTATTTCGCCCTGATGGCCTTTGCCTTGACCGTGGCCGCCTCATTGGCGGGCGACAACATGGTCAAGGGATTGATCGCCGGACTGATCGGGCTATTGGTGGCGACCATCGGCGAAGACGCCGTCGTCGGCGTGCCGCGCTTCACCTTTGGCGTTGATTCCGTGCAGCAGGGCTTTGCCTTCCTGCCCGTACTGATCGGCCTGTTCGCCTTTACCCGCCTGCTTGCCGGTGTGCAGGACACGGACAAGGCGCGGGGCGGCTCGGCCGAGGCCGTGAAGGTCGAACACATAAAAGCCGCCCGCGCCGTGCTGGCACGCTGGGGTAACCTGATGCGCTCGTCGCTGATCGGCGTATTTACCGGTGTCCTGCCCGCCGCCGGCAGCTCGATCCCCAATATTCTCGCCTATGATCAGGCCAAGAAATATTCGAAGGAGCCGGGAAAATTCGGCACCGGCCATGTGGATGGGATCATCGCCCCCGAGTCCGCCAATAACGCGACCGCGGGTGGAACGCTGATCGTCATGATCACGTTGGGCATTCCCGGCGATATCATCACCGCCATGATGCTGGGCGCGTTGCTGATCCATGACGTCGTGCCCAGCCCCATCTTCATTGCCGACGAGCCCGTCATTACCTATTCAATCTTCATTTCATTTTTGTGGCGAATTTCATCATGCTGGCCATGCAGTCGATGACCTTGCGGGGGTTTGTGATGATGACCCATGTCCGCATGTACATGCTGGCCGCGGTGATCCTGTTTTATTGCGCCCTCGGCGTGTTCGCGCTGAACAATGTTGGGTTCGATATGTGGACGTTGTTTTGGTTCGGCCTTGGCGGGTTTGTGATGCGTTCCTTCGGATTTCCAATCGTCCCGGTGATCCTGGGTGTTGTGCTTGGCAATATCGCCGAAAATGCACTTGCCCAGGTGATTGCGCTGTCATCGAATAAGACGCCGTTTCTGACCCGTCCCTGGTCGCTGTTTTTTATTTTGTTGGGGCTGTTTTCGTCGTTTTTCCACGTCTACCAGAAGCGCCGGGGCAGATCGCGTTGGACCTTGTTCTTCATCCCGGCAATGTATATCGCCATCAGCATCCCTGTTTTCAGGATGGAGGGAGACGTCCGTCCGGTTCTGGCAGTGGGGCTCGCCCTCTTCGGGTTCTATTTGCTGTTCAAGCGCCACCGTTCGGGCTGGCGGGTTACGCAGGCTTATGAACCGCCGGATGCCGAACAGCTGGAGAGCTGACCAAGGAATGCCGTGGCCATTTGGATTTCCCGATGATCCGCTCTAGCCCCGGTTTTTTCATGCCGTTGCGGGGTGGGGGGTGTTAATCTCCACCCATGGCTGAAGGTTCCACCGGGGGTGCGGCTTGGCGCACCCTGAATATTCCCAATTTCCGCAACTATATGTCGGGGAATTTCATCTCGCAGATCGGCTTGTGGACGCAACGCATCGGCGTTCAATGGCTGACCTGGGAGCTGACCTCATCGCCCACATGGCTGGGCATCATGGCCTTCGCCGAATTCTTTCCGATCATGGTGATGGCCCCCCTGGGGGGCGTGGCAGCGGACCGGCTCCATCCTTTATTTGCCCTGCGCCTTTATATATTCCTGGCAGGCACGCTGTCGGCGATCCTGGCCAGCCTAACGCTTACCGGCTCGATCACCATCTGGCCATTGTTTGTGTTGGTGCTGGGCAATGGCTGTGTGATGGCCTTCAATTATCCGCTGCGGATTTCGATCATCCATACACTGGTCGGGCGCGAACATCTGACCTCGGCCATCAGCATCAATTCCGTTGGGTTTGCCTTGGCGCGCATTGGAGGCCCGGCGTTGGCCGGCGTGATTATCTCCCAATGGGGCGTGGGGCCGTCGGTCAGCTTCACCGTGTTCGCCGATATCGTCTTCATCGCCGCCCTCTACCGGGTGCATCTGTTGGGCGAGCGCGAAACCCGGGAAAGCAGTTCGATCCGTGGTATCCCCGGCGATATAATGGAAGGGCTGCGCTATGTGAGGAATCATGACGGTCTGGGGCCCGTGGTGGTTATTTTGGTGACAACCTCGCTTCTCGCCCGGCCCTTCACCGATTTCTTCGCCGGGTTCGCCGATGAGGTGTTCAACCGGGGCGCCGACGGGCTTGCCTGGCTGACCTCCATGCAGGGGATCGGTGCGGCCATCGGCAGTATTTTATTGGCCCATCATCAAGGCGTGACCGGGCTGACGGGAAAAATGGTTGCCTCCATCATGGTGCTGTCCATTGCGGTGCTGGGTTTCGCCGCCACCGATATTTTCTGGTTTGCGGCGGGCTGCGCCGTGCTTGCCGGCTATGGGCTGGTGGCGCTGGGCGTCATCGAACAATCCTTGATGCAGGCCTCGGTCGAGGACGCCATGCGGGGCAGGGTGGCAAGCCTTTATATCCTGTTTGCCCGGGGCTGCCCGGCCCTCGGCGCCTTGGCCATGGGCGCCATCGCCGAATTTGCCGGGCTGCGCATCCCCGTGGCCGGTGGGGCAATCCTCTGCGTTCTCCTATGGGTATGGGCGCGCAGGCGTCAGACGCGAATGGCTGAAGCGCTGGAAAAGGAGCCGGACTAGGCCGAGGCTAATCAGCCACCGTCGCCAGGCACGGTCCCCTTGGGCAGAGCGGCGGCGTAATCAGCGATATCGCCGGGCCGGGTGAACCATACCTTGTCGTGCTGGGGGTGGTCGGCGAAATGGCTGAGAATGCGCCGGAGATGTTTCAATCTGAAGGGCTGGCCCATGACAAATGTATGGAGCGGCAGGCCCATGACCAGGGGATGATCGGCGGACAGGGCCAGCATTTCGTCGAAATGATCGATGGCCATATCGGCGAATTCCGCCGGCGTATGGCGGCGGGTCAGATTGGCCGGTGAATCGTTGATTTCAATGTGGTACGGCACCTGCAAAATCGGCCCCGCCCGGGTCCGCATCCAAAAGGGCTGATCATCGGCGGGCCAGTTCATGAGATAGCTATAGCCGTTTTCCTTGAGCAGGTCCGGCGTCACGGCGCTTTCCGAAATCCAGGGACTCATCCATCCCTTAGGCGGCGAGCCTTCTTGTTCTTCGATGATCCCGGTGGCTTCGCGGATCAGCTTGGCTTCGCCCGCTTCATCCAGATCCCCCTGGCGTTCCGAATTGGTCCGCCCATGGCCTACCACCTCGTCGCCCCTGGCCCGCGCCCGCTCCATGATTTGGGGCGCGAAATCATAAATTGCGCTGTTGGTCAGATGGCAGGTCGGCAGTGCCAGCTCGTCCAGCAGATCGAAAATGCGCCAGATGCCAACCCTCAGCCCATATTCCCGCCAGGCATAGTTTCTGGGGTCGGGGGGCGGGCCGAGCTCCGTGGGCGTATGGCCCAGGGTTCCATCAAAGGCGAAATGTTCCACATTGATGGCGATATGCAGGGCCAGCCGCTTGCCGCCGGGCCAGGAATAATCGGGCCGCTCCGTGATCGGCGAATAATCGTAACGGTCATGATAGGTCAGTTTCACCGTCTCAAGCCTCCGCCTGTTGATAATCTCATGGGGTCAGTATCAATCTGTTGGGTGCCCGGCGTCCGGCAACCATTTCCAGGGCGGATTTCCATTCCTCCAGGGGCAGGCTGGTGGAGGCGGGCGCTTTTATCTTTCCGGCGGCGTGATAGCCGAAAATCTCCTTATAACATTTACCCAGCAGGCCCGGTTCCCTGCGCCGGTAATCGCTGATCTGGATGCCGGAGATTTCGATATTTTTGAGCATCAGATAATTGGTCTTGATCTCCGGGATGCGGCCGGCGGCGAAGCCCACGACAACCAGCCTTCCCCGCCAGGCGATGGCCCGGACGGCACCATCGAAGGCATCGCCACCGATGGGATCAATGACGATATCCACGCCCTCGCCTTCGTTCAAATCATATACTTGTTGGCGGACAGCGTCCCGCAGATTGCTGCCCGAAAGGTCCACCATCCCGCCTGCGCCGTCATCCTCCAGCCCTTGGTATTTTTCCGGTGACGAGACCCCGGCCAGCACCCGGCCCGCCCCCATGGCTTTGGCCAACTGCATGGCGGCGCGGCCGACGGCGCCGTTGGCGCCCAGCACCAGAACCGATTCACCCGATTTGATCCGGGCCTGTTCGCGCAGGCACATCCAGGCCGTATCGAAGGCGACGGGCAGGGTGGCGGCATCGGTGAAGGACAAACCGTCTGGCAGCTTGTAGCAGTTCCCGCTGCCGGCCAGGGCCATTTCGGCATAGCCGCCATGTTCGGTCATGGCCAGGATACGCTCGCCGGTCTCAAACCCGGATACGTCCTTGCCCACTTCAGTGACCACACCCACCGGTCCCTTACCCGGCGTATAGGGAAGTTTGGGCGTGAACTGATAGCCCCCCGCCAGGGTGATCGTATCCACATAATTGACCGGCGCCGCATGGACCCGGATTACCACGTCTCCGGGGCCTGGCTCAGGCGCGGGGGTTTCGGCGATCTCGCCTTTATATGGCTTTCCCAGCTCATGGACCCTGACGGCGCGCATTTGATCAGCCCTTTGGCTCGAAGCGCACCGGGATGGGTTTGACCCGCCCTTCCTGCACCCAACCCACCAGACCCCGCTTGAACAGCTTGCCCGAAGGCGTCAGCGGGATGTCGTCGAGCTCCAGAAAATATTCAGGCATGTCATATTTAGAAAGCTTGCACTCATCGAGATGGCTTAGGAGTTCCTGCGCGCCCAGGGATGCGCTGGACTGAAGCTGCACCGCGATACAGACTTTTTCGCCCAGCCGTTCATCGGCGACGGGGATGGCTGCGGCCCGCTCCACGGCCTTGTGGCGGAGCGCCAGGCTTTCGATTTTCGCCGGGTTGATGTTATGGCCGCCCCGGATGATCAGCTCTTTCTTGCGCCCGGTGACGCGGATATAGCCCGCCTCATCAACCCAGCCCAGATCACCGGTCATGAACCAGCCATCGGAATTAAAGGAGCGTTTGAATTCTTCCGGGTCATTGAAATAGCCCAACATGAGTGACGCGCCCCGCCCGCCGATCATGCCGGTCTCGCCCGCGGGCAATTCCTTTTCCCAATCCTCGGGCGAAAAAATCTTCACCTCATAGCCGGGGCATACCCTGCCCGATGTTTCGATGATCAGCCGGGGATCGTCACCCGGCAAGGTGTAATGGTGCGAGCCCGCCTCGGTCATGCCGTAGCCCGATTGGGGCATGACGCCATGCTCCAAAAGCCCGGCCGCCACCTGCTGCGGGACCGAGGCGCCGGAGACGCGGAAACCCTTGACCATGCCCACTTTTTTGCTGCCGCTTCCCTGCAATTCGGTGAGCAGGTCGATGGCGTGGGTGGGAACGCCGAACAAGAATGTGGCTCCGGTTCCGGTCAGGCGGTCAAGCAGGCTTTCGCCCTTGGCCAGGTCATGGGGGATATATTCGCCGCCGCCGGTCAGGGTCATGATCATGGCTCCCCAGCCCAGATTATGGCTCATGGGCGACAGCGAATAGATCACCATGTCCTGGTCCAGTGACCAATCGCCTGCCAGCGCCCTGGCATTGGCCAGCAGGGTATTGTCCGAATGCATGACCCCCTTGGGCCGCCCCGTGGTGCCGGACGTGAAGGCCAGATAAACGATGCTGTCGGGATCGGTGCGGATTTCCGTGGGCGCAGTTGCCGGTTTGATTGATGGAAGCAAGTCTTCGTTCCCGTTGCGGGGGTCGAGCATGAGGATATATTTGAGGCTCTCCACCCCGGATGCCGCTTTGAATATATCTTTCCGGGTTCCGTCGGCACCGTATCCGGCCTCGGCGATCAGGCCCGCCGCTTCCGTCCGCTCCAGCAGCTCCACGATGTCGCCCACCATATGATCCCGGTGCAGGGACGGGCAGCAGACATAGCCGTTTCTGGAACAGGCCAGCAGGGCGACGGCGGTCTCGATGCGGCTCGGCAGCCAGACCGCGACCCGGTCTCCGGCGCTTAAGCCCGAACCCGCAAGGGCGCCCGCCAGACGGTCCACCCCATCCACCAACCTGGCATAACTGATGGTGCGCGCCCTTTCCCGGATGGCGGTCTTGTCAGGCGTCTTCCCGGCATTGTCCCACACCAGCCCATAGATGGTGTCGTCCCGCCAGAAGCCCTGGTCATAGAGTTCCCTTATTTTTTTGGCGCTTAGGGACGCAGGCATTGGATCAGTCATGGCGCAATTTTGAAGCCATCCCCGGAAAATAACAAGGGGAGGAAGATTATGTCCGCCCGAATAAACGGGCCAGCCAGTCCTTCAAAGCAGCCCCGAAGAGCGCAAAAACCGAGACCGGTCTGGCCGGGGCAGGCGGAGCCGCCTGAGCGCTGTCCGTGCTGGCAATCTCGGCCTTGAGATTGTCGGAAAATTGGGAAATCAACTGCCCGGCGATGTTTTGGATCAGGCCAACCCCCCTTCCATATTGAGCGACGGAGCCGGAAAGGTTGAGATCGGTTTCCACCGTGACCTTGCTTCCGTCTCCGGCGGGCTCCAGTTGGAAGACCACCGTCGCGGCGGCACCTCCCCGCCCTTTGGATTCCGCGCCTTCCGCTTTCACTCGGGCGCGCATGGCCGCGTCGTCCACTTCTTCGAAAATGGCCGTGCCATCGAAACTTAAGGCGACCGGTCCCAGGCGGACGGAAACCTTGCCCCGGTAGGTGCGCTCATCAACGGTTTCGGTCAGCCCGGCGCCCGGCATGCATGGCGCGATGCGCTCGATATCCAAAAGTACCGCCCATGCCTCCGCCGGTGGCAGGGCGACCTCGAATTCGTTCTTCAGTTCCATGCTGTGTCTCTTGATCCTTTGCGGCCAAAATGAACGGCGAATGTGTAAATGGAAAGAAATAAATTTCAGCGGCTTTTATTATTGGATAATATGAACCCAACGATTTAGCCAAGCCCCATAGAGGAACATGAAACCACCGCCATTCAGCTATCACAGCCCGGCGACAGTCGCCGAAACCGTTGGGCTGCTGACCTCGTTAGACGACGCGATGCTGCTGGCCGGCGGGCAATCCCTCATGCCCATGCTCAATATGCGCTATGCCCAGCCCGATCATGTGATCGATCTCAACCAGGTGGAAGGGCTGGATCAAATCAGCGAAAGTGGCAGTCGGCTAGAAATCGGCGCCATGGCCCGCCAGCGGGATGTGGAAAAATCGGACCTTGTAAAACGCTGCTGCCCCCTCTTGGCCGAAGCCATCCCCCAGGTTGGCCACCGCCAGACCCGCAACCAGGGCACCGTCGGCGGCAGCCTGTCGCACTGCGACCCGGCGGCGGAAATTCCCACCATCTGTGCGGCAAGTGACGCGGTTATCCGCGTCCAGGGCCCCAAGGGCGAGCGGGACATTCCGTTTGCCGAATTTTCCTTGGGCTTCATGACCACCGCCATGGAATTGGACGAAATGCTGGTCTCCATCCGCATCCCCCTTTGGGGGGAGGGCCACGGCTACGCCTTTGAGGAATTCGCCCGCCGCCACGGGGATTTCGCCATCGTTTCGGCGGCGGCGCTCCTGACGGCTGCGCCCGATGGGTCCATCACACGGGCGTCGCTGACCATCGGTGGCGCAGGCTCTTCTGCTTTGCGGATGGGGGAGGCCGAAAGCTTTCTTGTGGGCCAGCAGGCAGGGCCCGAAAATTTTGAAAAGGCTTCTGAAATCTGCCGGGGAATAGATGCCATCGGCGATGTTCACGCGCCTGCGGATTACCGCCGGCAATTGGCGGTGGAACTGGCGCTCCGCGCCCTGGAACGGGCTTGGGCACGGATATGAGCGAAAAGCGCAAGATATCAGTGACGGTGAACGGGATGCCTTACGAAGAAGAGGTGGATGTGCGCCTGACCCTGGCCGATTTTCTGCGCCGGAAATTGGGGCTGACGGGCACTCATCTTGGTTGCGAACACGGGGTCTGCGGGGCCTGCACCGTGCTGGCCGATGGGCGCAGTGTGCGGTCTTGCCTGATGCTGGCGCCCCAGGCCAATGGCATGTCGATCACGACGGTGGAAGGGATTGCGCCATCGAAATCCGAACTTCATCCCTTGCAAGAAGCCTTCCGGGATCATCACGGCCTGCAATGCGGCTTTTGCACGCCCGGCATGTTGACCACTTTGCTGGAGCTGTTGGGCGAAAACCCGGACCCCACCGAACAAGAGGTGCGCGAAGCCATATCGGGCAATCTTTGCCGCTGCACCGGCTATCAGAGCATCATTGATGCGACCCTGGAAGCCGCCAAGCGGATGGCTGGCGGATGAGCGGGTCATTAATTGGCCAGCCGGTCAAGCGTCTGGAGGATATGCCCCTGCTCAGGGGCGAGGCGCGCTTCATCGACGACATAACCCTGCCGGGCATGGTGGAGGCGGCATTCGTCCGGAGCCCCCATGGCCATGCCGAGCTGAAGAGCATCGATAAAACCGCGGCCCTTGCCGTGCCGGGTGTCCATGCGGTCCTCACCATCGATGATTTGATGCCTCATCTTGCCAACGAATATCTGGTCGTCGGTCTGCCCAGTTCCAGCTACAAGCAAGACAGGAACCGCATCGCGCTTAGCCGGGACGAAGTGGTTTATGTGGGCGAGCCAGTGGCCGTGGTGATCGCCGATGACCGCTATATCGCCGAGGACGCTACCGCATTGGTTCAGGTGGATTACGCCCCCCTGCCGGTGGCCACCGATTGCCGGGACGCCCTGGCCGATGGCGCCAACCCTGTCCACAAAGGGGCAGATGGCAACCTGCTGGCCGAATTCGATATGGAATATGGTGAGGTGGACGAAGCTTTTGCCAGTGCCGCCCATGTGTTTTCCGAAAATCTTTTGCTCCACCGGGGCGGCAGCCATTCCATGGAATGCCGGGGCGGTGTCTCCACACATGATCCGGCCACCGACCTGTTGACCCTTTGGGTTTCCAGCCAGATGCCCCATTCCACGCTAAGGGTGCTGGTCGACATGCTGGGGCGGGACGAGAAGCAATTGCGCGTCGTCACCCCCGATATTGGTGGCGGGTTCGGGCCCAAGCTGGTGGTTTATCCGGAAGATGTGGTCATTTCCGTGGCTTCCATCATGTTGGGGATGCCAGTGAAATGGATCGAGGACCGGCGCGAACATTTCGTCGCCACCACCCAGGAACGGGACCAATATTGGGATGTGGAGATCGCCGTCGACGATGAGGCGCGCATCCTGGCCATCCGGGGATCGATCATTCATGACCACGGGGCCTATACGGCCAGGGGCGTCAACCTGCCGCAAAATTCGGGCGAAGCCATGCCCGGCACCTATATGGTGCCCGCCTACCGGATGAATGTGAAACTGGCCCTGACCAACAAGATTCCGGTGACGCCGGTGCGCGGAGCCGGCCATCCCCAGGCCACCTTTGCCATTGAGCGGCTTATGGACCGGGTGGCGGCGGAGCTGAATTTGGACCGGGCCGAAGTACGCCTCCGCAATCTGGTCCCCGGCGAGGCCATGCCCTATACGCGGCCCCTCCGGTCCCGGGGCGGCGAGGCGGTGGTGCTGGACAGCGGTGATTTCATCAAAAGCCAGCAAGATACGCTGGAGCGCGCCGGATGGGAGGCATTCCCGGCACGCCAGGAGGAGGCCCGGGCGGAAGGTAAATATATCGGTATCGGGCTCGCCAATTTCGTCAAGGGGACGGGAAGAGGGCCTTTCGAATCCGCCACCGTGCGCATCGGCACGTCGGGCCGGGTGCATGTCATGACCGGTGCCACGGCCATCGGCCAGGGGACGGAAACCATGCTGTCGCAAGTCGTTGCCGAACAATTGGGCGGAGACATTGAAAATATCCGGGTCACCACCGGCGATACGGCGGCGACGGCGCTGGGTATCGGCACGTCCAACAGCCGGGTGACGGTGACCGCCGGCACTTCGGCCCATATGGCGGCGGGGAAGGTGCGCAAAAAGGCGCTCAGCGTCGCGGCCTCCATGCTGGATTGCGCGGAAGTTGACCTGGAAATTGATGGAGCGGAAATCCGCTTTAAGGACAGCCCTGAGCGGAGATCCAATCAAAGCGTCACTTTGGCCGATGTGGCCAATGCGGTGGCCGGCACACCCGGTTATGCCCTGCCCAAGGGGATCGAGCCGGGCATGGAAGCGACCGAACATGTGCTCATCGGCGCCAGCACTTATTCCCTGGGCACGGCGGTGGTGGAAGTGGAAGTGGACAGCAAAACCGGAGGCGTCCAAATTCTCAATTACGTTCTGGCCCATGATTGCGGGCGCATCATCAATCCCATGATGGTCGATGGCCAGGCCATCGGCGGCACCGCCCACGGCATTGGCAATGCCTTATATGAATGGATGGGATATGACGAAAACGCGCAGCCCCTGACCACTAATTTCGCCGATTATCTTCTGGTCACGGCCACCGAAATGCCCCATGTGGATCTGATCCATCATGAATCGCCCACGGATTTGAACCCCTTGGGCGTCAAGGGTGTGGGTGAATGCGGCGTCGTGCCGGCGGCCCCGGCCATCGTCTCGGCCATCGAGAACGCGCTGGCCCCCTTCGGCGTCCATATTTCACACGCGCCGATCTTTCCGCCGCAGATTATGGCACTGATCCAAAAAGGCCGCTAAGCCCCATCCATTGCCGCCCGGATATCACCGATATAATCCTTGAACCCTTCTTCCATGGTGAATTCCAGGGACCAGCCCAGATATTCGCTGGCCGCCGAAATATCCAGATGCTGGGTGCGGGGCAGGGGTGGGGTTCCTGGGGTGATTTCCAAAGAAAGATCGGGCAGCAGGCTACGGGCAACACCTACCAATTGATCAAAGGTGGTGACTTCGCCATTGGCGATATTGAAGATAGTCTTTTCGCCCATGGCACAGGAGGTGGCCAGATCGACGGCGCGCCCCACATCCTTGGCGTAGACATATTCGAAATCCATGGTCTGTTCTTCCGGGATGCTGGCCGGCTCGCCGGTGATCCCCGCGACCAACAGGTTATGCACCTTTTCGCCGCCCGATGATCCGGCCCAGAAATGGCCGACGCCATAGACGTTGGCGGGACGCAGGGTGATCAGTCCGAAGCCGAATTTTTTCCGGTAGGCTTCGAAAATCAGTTCCTGGGCCGCCTTGAAATTGCCGTAAGCCCGGCCCGCACCCCTCGGAAAATCCTCGGCCAACGGCTCGGGTGTCGGCCTCCGCCAGTCATAGACGCCGAAGGTGCTGACATGAACCAGCCGCTTAACGCCGGTCAGGCGGACGGCTTCTGCCACCGCCTGGGTGCCGTCGATATTCAGGCTGAAGCCATCATGCAACGGGTTGGCGGCCCGGTTGCCGATGGGGCGGCGGTATGGATGATGGTGTCCACATTCTTGGCATTGATCACCTTGAGAAGCGCCGGCAATTGGCGCACATCCTCCTGCACCAGCTCCCAGCCGCCATCACCCAGCATGGATTTCAGATATTCGGCCCTGGGGATGGGGTCCAGGAAAATTACTTTTTCGTCCCGTTTCGCCGCTTGCCGGGCGAAGGATGCGCCGATCAGACCGGCCCCGGTTACCAACGTGGTCATGATAGTTTACTCCGGAATAATCAAAGAGCCGTCTTTTTTCATGGCTTCGATGGCTTTGTAATAGGGTGCCTCATCAATATAGGTTCCCATCTCCGATGTGACGCCGGACTTTTCGCACTCGATCAAAAAATCCAGATGGCAGCGGAAGGGCTGGTCTTCGTATTCCAACTGGGCGCCGCCGTCGCCGACGCTCACATCGTTGCCGCGGAACCCGGCCTCTTTTTGGTCGGAAAAGGGATAGCGCAGATTGCCCAGTGCCGTGGCCGCATAGCGGCAGGGCTCTTTTCCTTTGTTGAAATGCAAATGAAACATCTGATCGGGCGGTGCAAACACCCAGCCATGTTCCCAATCGAACCTGCGGAATTCCTCTTCGCTGTCGCCGTCATACCAGAAGACCGAATATCCTTCGCCGCGCACGCAAAAGACATGGAAATCGGGGCCGTGCCGGTGGCCTTTCTTGTAGGTGCCCACCGGCATTTCCGAAGCGTGGGCATGCATGGTGCCGTCGGCCATGATGATCATCATGTTGGAGCAGCCCTTGCCCCTTGCTTCCCATTCCTTCAGCTCGAACTGCTCCAGATTGGGAATGAAATTGGTTTCCCAGGTGTGGCGGCCGGGCTGGCGCGGGGTCAGTTCCCCTTCGCCCGAATAGTATTTATCCAGCCCCTCCCGGTCGGTGAATTGGAACGGGTTGTTGAAAACAAATTCGTTGCTGTGGAACAGCTTCAACACCATGGGCAGGTTGGTGGTCGATGACAGCTTGGCCGTCTCCCGGCCACTGGCATTGAACAATTGATAAGGGCTGTTGAGGGGCAGCGAGAACAGGCTTTTCGGCCCCCACTCAAACGCGTGAGTGGAGCCATCCGACAGGGTGACGGTGGTCGAACCATGCCCTTCCAGGACATAGAAGACCTCCTCGAAGCAATGATGCATGGGCTTGGTTTTGCCGCCGGGCGGAATGTCATGGAGGAAGACGGAAACATAATCGCCCCGCCCGTCCAGATGGATCAGCGCGCCATTGGCTTCGGTGAAACCCCATGGCTTGGTCTCGCATTCCAGCATGTTGAGCGCGAACCCCTCATAGACCGGGATGTCATGGGTTTCGGTCCAGTCCCGGTAGGCATTGACCAGAAACAGATCACCTTTTTTATCGATCTCGTTCATCACCCTTCCTCATCAGCGGGAATTTAAAATATCCATCAATCTTTGCGGCGTGACCGGAATTTGAGTGATGGCGCCGGGCCTTCCGATGGCATCATCGATGGCTGCTGCGATGGCCGCACCGACGCCCGTGACCCCGGCCTCGCCCGCGCCCTTGATGCCCATGGGATTGCGCCGGCTGGGATGATCCTCGGCCAAAAGCAGATCGAGGGGCGGCATATCGTGGATGCCGGGCATGACGTAATCCGCCAGATTGGCGGCCAGGGGCTGACCCTGATCGTTATAGACGAATTCCTCCATGACCGCGCCGCCGATCCCCTGGGCGACCCCGCCCGAAATCTGCCCTTCGACCAGCATGGGGTTGATGGCCCGGCCGATGTCATAGGCGACCATGAAGCGTTCCACTGTAGCCCCGCCCGTCTCCCGGTCGATCACAACGGTGGCGATATGGCAGCCATAGGGGTAAGTCTGGCGTTCGGTAAAAAATCTTTCCTCGGCCACCAGCCCATTTTCGAGCGAGCCCGCGATCTCGGCCAGGGAGACCGACGAGCCCGAATCCGGGTCATCCCGGTAGATGATGCCGTCGGCGATATCCAGAGACGAGACAGGCGCCTGCAGCATTTCCGCCGCCACTTCCAAGGTATTTTCACGCAATTTAAGGGCAGTCTTATTGACCGCATTGCCGGTGAGCACGGTGGCGCGGGACGCATGCGCGCCAATGCCGTATGGGAGGCGGTCGGTCTGGCCGTGGATCACTTCAATGCGCCGGTAATCCACGCCCAGCCCATCGGCGCAAATCTGGGCCATGACGGTTTCAAACCCCTGGCCTATCGATGCGCCGCCGGTGAGCACTTCGACGGCGCCCGTGGCATCCACCGATATCTTCGCCCCGTCGGACGGTCCCAATCCGCTTTTTTCGATGAACATGGCGAGGCCGACGCCGACGGCCTCGCCCGCCTCCCGGCGCCGTTTTACATCCGCCTGCACACTGTTCCAATCCATCCGGACCAGCGCCTTGTCCAGCAGGCCCTCGTAATCGCCCGAATCATATTCGATGGGATCGCCCAGGGCTTCCAAGTCGAGTGAATAGGGCATTTCAGCAGGGGTGATCAGGTTACGCCGGCGCACCTCGATCCGGTCCAGCCCCATTTCCAGGGCAATGGCATCCATCAGCCTCTCGCGCACGAATGTGGTTTCATAACGGCCAGGCGCCCGGTAGGTGGCTGCCGGCGTCTTGTTGGTCAGGCGGCAATGGCCGAAGGCGGAATAGGCGGGGATGCGGTAAGGGCCCAGCAGGACCCCGCAGGTCATGACCACCACGCGGGTGTCATGGGTGCGCACATAGGCACCCTGATCGTGGAAAAATTCATTATCAATGCCGAGAATGCGCCCATCAGGATCGAGTGCCGCGCGGATTCTGTGGGTCTGCTGGCGCGATTGGTTGGCGGCCAACAGATGCTCGTAGCGGTCCTCTATCCATTTGACCGGTTGGCCTAAGCGCATGGCGGCGACCAGGACCAAAATGTCTTCGGGGTATATCTCGCCCCGGATGCCGAAGCCGCCCCCCACATGGGATTCAAATATGTTCATGGTGGACAGCTCACGCCCCAACATGCGCGACAGAACCTCGCGGTTCTTGTGGGGCACCTTGGCGGCGCCGTGCAGCTCCAGCATATCGGCATCGGCATCGTAGCGGCCAATGGCACCCCGCGTTTCCAAAGGCACGCCTGAATGGCGCCCGATGGATAAATCCAGCTCGACCACCTTATGGGAGGCGCTGAACGCCGCCTCCACATCGCCATAGCCCTGATTGACCAGGGCCGCCTCGCTATCCAACCCGCCATCGAAATCACCGGGCTCATCCTCCGCCGACAGGATGACCGGAAGTTCCTTGACTTCTATGCGCACCCGGTCGGCGGCGTCCTCGGCCAGGTAGGGATCACTGGCGAAAATGGCCGCCACCGGCTCGCCCACATAACGTACCCGGCCGGTGGCCAGCACGGGCTGGCGATAAGGATCGAGGGCGGGGATGGACCCTTCGCGGAAATCCACATAGGGAATTTCCGGAATGTCATCGGCGGTCCAGACGGCGGTGACGCCGGGCATGGCAAGGGCTTCCGCCGTGTCGATGGAAATGATCTCGCCATGGGCATGTTGGGAGCGCACGACGCGCATATGGACCTGGCCCGGAAAGTTGATATCGGCAGCGTAACGGGCCTCGCCGGTGACCATGGGCGGGTCCTCAAGACGTCCCACCGATTTACCGACAAAGGTCTGTTTGGGGCCGTCCATCAGGATGCCCTCATTTCCGCCGCCGCCGCCCTCACTGCCTTGATGATGTTGGCGTAACCGGTGCAACGGCAAAGATTGGAGGACAGCACATCGATCAAATCCTCGTCGCTGATATCGGGTTCCCGCTCCAACACGCCCACCACCAGCATCAGGAACCCGGGCGTACAAAAGCCGCATTGCAGGGCATGGTGTTCCATGAAGGCGCTTTGCAGGGGATGCATCTCGCCATCCTTGGCCAGTCCCTCTACGGTGCGGATTTCCTGGCCGTCGCATTGCACCGCGAACATCAGGCAGGACCGCACCGGGGCGCCATCGACCAAGATGGTGCAGGTGCCGCAGACGCCGTGCTCGCAGCCCAGATGGGTTCCCGTCTGGCCGCACTCCTCGCGGATGACATCGGCCAGGGTGCGCCGAGGGTCGACGCTGATCTTGTGGCGGGCGCCATTGATGATCAGCGTGATATCAGACTTTTCGATGCTCATGACGCGGCTTGCTCCAATGCGCGCCGGGTCATGGTGCCCACCAGGCCCCGGCGGTAATCGGCGCTGGTGGTGAAATCCGATAGGGGGTCGACGGCGGCGGCGGCGGCATCGGCTGCCGCCTGGAATGCTTCGGGTTCTGGTTTCTGTCCTTCAAGCGCCTGCTCCGCCTCTGGGATGCGTCTGGCTTTATCCTCGGCCCCGCCGATGCCGATGCGGGCTTCGGCAATGATGCCATCTTCCAGCCGATAGGTGACCAGCGCCATGGCCAGGGCGAAATCCCCGGCCCGGCGGTTGAATTCGGAAAACCCCCAGCGGGTATCGTTGGAGAGCAGGGGGATGCGCACCTCGGTCAATAATTCGCCTTCTTCCAGCAGTGTGGTCATGGCGCTTTCGGTGAAATCCCGGGCGGCGATATCCCGGCTTCCGCTTGAACTTTTGGTGACCATGGTGGCGCCCAGGGTCTGGGCCACCAGGCACCATTCGGATGAGGGGTCGGCCTGGGCGATGCTGCCGCAAAAGGTTCCCCGCTGGCGGATGGGATAATGGGCGATATGGCGGACGACGTCAGAAAGCAGCGTCCCTAGGGGGCCATCGGTAACCGGCTTGTGGAAGGCAGCGTGGCGCACATTGGCACCGATGGAGAGCAATCCGTCTTCTTCGCTGATCCGGTTCAACCTTTCGATGCGGTTGATATCCACCAGATGGTCCGGGTTGGCCAGACGGAAGGCCATGGTGGGCACCAGGCTTTGACCGCCGGCCAGCACCAGGCCGCCATCGGGGGCGACCTGGGAAAGGCGCTGGACGGCATCATCCACGCTCATGGGTGCGTGATATTGGAATTCTGATGGCTTCATGATCGTTGTCTTTCCTAGTAGCCGAATTTTCTGCCCCGATTCGCGCCCTGCGAAACCTCGATGAACAGCTCATCCAGCGGTTTCACTTCCCCGATCATCCCCTGTTCGTGGGAATAGTTGGTCATCATTTCCAATTGCTCGCGGTTTTTGTCCGTCATGCCGTATTCCCACGGATCGGGCCCAAGAATTTCCTCCTGTTCCTCCCAGGCGTCCCGGTACCAGGCTAGGGGTACGATCCTGGGGTTTGGCATCCGTTGCATGGCCAATGCCTTGGATTGATCGAAGGCATTATAAAGGCTGACCGGAGCCCAGGGATATTTTTCGACGATTTCCTGCCTAAGACCCACCACATGCATGATGGGGAATATCCCGGTTTTCTGGTAATAGGCCATTTCTTCTTGCTTGAATTCGGGAAAAAGCCTTCCCACCCGCTCATCCTTTTCGATCAGCGGTTTGATCAGGTCGGGATGGATCACGGCGTCCAGCTCGCCAACGGCGATCATGGTTTCGACGAATTTATCATCGGGCAGCCGGGTCAGTTTCAAATCATCGGGCTTGTTGAATTGAAAGGTTTCGTCCACATCCGAATACCAGTCGATGGAGCGGACCGACACGCCGTGCTCATGTTGCAAAATACCCCTTATCCATAATTGGGCCGATGACTGATACTGTTTGACGCCGATTTTTTTGCCATTCAGATCGGTGGGTTTTTCAATGCCCTTGCTGGTATTGATGAAAACAAAGCCGTGGCGGAAACGGCGGTGGGGGAAGACGGGGATGGCCTTGAACGGCTCCCCCTGATCGCGGGAGATGAGGTAGGACGAGCTTGATACCTCGGCGGCATCAAATTCCCCGCCCCGCAGAAACCGGTAGTGCCGGGTGTTGGAATCCATGGCGGTTAAAACAGTAAGATCGATGCCGTCGGGCTGCACCGTGCCTTCTTTGAGGGCGCGCAGGATTTCGTAATCGCCGCAGGCCAGGGATAGTTCTAGTTTCTTGCTCAACTCCGCCTCTCCTCATTATCCAACATCTCTTTAAGCCGTTGTGGCGTCACGGGCAAACGGGTTACGGCGCCCGGCGCCCCGATGGCCTCGCCGATGGCGCCGGCGATGGCCGCACCCACACCGTTAATTCCGCCTTCGCCGGCGCTTTTCAGGCCCAGCGAATTAAGCGGGCTTGGTGCATCCTCGGTGATCAGGATATCGGTCTCCGGCGTCTCGTTGATGGTTGGCAGCAGGTAATCGGCGAAATTGACGGCCAGGGGCTGGCCCTGTTCATCATAGATGAATTCTTCATACAGGGCACCGCCCAGCCCCTGGATGCAGCCACCCATAAGCTGGCCCTCGACCATCAGGGGATTGACGGCGCGGCCCACATCATAGGCCACCATGAAGCGCTCTACCGTTACCAGCCCAGTTTCGGCGTCGACCAAAACTTGTGCCAGATGGACGCCATAGGGAAACACCGTATCGGAGGTTTCGAAAAATTCCTCGGCCTTGAGCCCGGATTCGGTTGCCAGGCGCTGGGCGATCTCGCCAAGGGTAATGGAGGGCCCTCCTTTCTGACCGGCAAGACAAACCGTGCCATCCCTGATTTCCAACTCATTTTTGTCTGTTTGCAGCAATTCCGCCGCTGCCTCCAGGGCCATATCGCGGACTTTCAGTGCGGTTACATGGACCGCGTTGCCGGTCATCACCGTCGCCCGGGTGGCATGGGCACCGATACCGTATTCAATGCGGTTGGTCTGGCCATGGATCACCCGCACCCGCCGGTAATCCATCCCCAGCGCTTCGGCGCAGATTTGCGCCATGGAGGTCTCGAAGCCCTGGCCAAGAGAAGCGCCGCCGGTGACCACCTCCACGGCCCCATCCGCGTCCACCGCTACCCGTGCCCCGTCCGACGGCCCCCGCCCCCCTTCCTCGACGAACATGCCGATGCCCAGACCGGCCAGCTCACCCGCCGCCCGGCGGCGTTTGGTCTCTTCGCACCGGGCGTCCCAGCCGAAACCGGCCAGCGCCTTGTCCAAAAGAAGCGCGAAGTCCCCTGAATCCAGCTCCAGACCCCCCACATGGGGTTCGTCGAAGGCGATGGTGTAAGGCATTTCGGCGGTATGGATAAGGTTCCGCCGGCGTATCTCGATGGTATCGATCCCCATTTCATGGGCCAACACATCCATCAGCCTTTCGCGCACGAAGCTGCTTTCGAAGCGGCCCGGTGCCCGGTAGGTGGCCGCCGGGGTCTTGTTGGTCAGGCGGAAATGACAGAGTGCCCGATAGGCCGGCACCCGGTAAGGCCCGGTTAGCATGCACATGGTCCGGTTGGCTACGTTCGCCCCATGGGTGCGCACATAGCCGCCCTGGTCGTGGAATATTTCATCATCCATACCCAGGATGCGGCCTTCGGCGTCCACCGCCATGCGGGCAAGGTGGCGCTGTTCGCGCCCTTGATTGGCGGTCATCAGATGTTCGTAGCGGTCCTCGATCCACTTTATGGGGCGCCCCAGGCGCTGGGCCGCCACCAGGACCAGCACGTCTTCGGGATAAATTTCGCCCCGGATGCCAAAGCCGCCACCCACATGACTTTCAAAGACATGCAGTCCATCGGGCTCCCGGTCCAGCATGCGGACTAAGGTATCCTTGTTGCGGTGGGGCACCTTGGCGGCGCCATGCAGCTCCAAAATACCGGCCTCCGCGTCATAGCGGCCGATGGCGCCCCTGGTTTCCATGGGCACGCCCGAATGACGGCCCGTCCAAAGATCGAGATCTATCACTTTATGGGCATTCAGGAAGGCAGCCTCCACATCGCCATAGCTGTGGGTGAGCAGGGCCGCCTCCGTTCCCAGGCCGGGTTCGAACTCGCCCGGAGTATCGACGGCGGATCGGATGATGGGCAGCTCCCCGATCTCAACCCGCACCCGCTCGGCGGCGTCCTCTGCCAGATAGGCATCACGGGCGAAGACGGCGGCCACTGGATCGCCCACATAGCGCACCCGGTCCGTGGCCAGCACGGGCTGGCGGTATGATTTGAGGTTTTCCGCCGCCCGGTCGGCCCGGAAATCTACCGGCGGGATTTTCTTGATGTCCTCGGCCGTCCACACCGCCACGACGCCTTCCATGGCCAGCGCCTGGGCCACGTCGATGGAGATAATTTCGCCATGGGAGTATTGGGAGCGCACCATGCGCATGTGAAGCTCGCCGGAAAATGTTATATCGGCGGCGTATCGGCCCTTGCCGGTTATCAGCGGCGGATCTTCGATGCGCTGCACCGATCTCGAGTCTTCCCCTGCTAGTAGCGGTGCCATTCAAGCGTCCTCATTTTTGTCGGTAGCTGATTACCGGGCTACCTAGCATGATCCCCATAAGGATTGAAGGGTTGCTTTCGGTTTTGATGTCGATAAACATCGCCTCAGACATAAGGAGACCCTGAAATTGCTAAACAAAATATGGGATGTGCGAACCTGGATCGAGGAGATCGAGGAAGCCGGCGAACTCAAGACCATCAGCGGCGCCAACCGGGAAGAAGAAATTGGCGGCATCGTCGATATCTTCATGCGCAAGATGACCAACCCCGCGCTCCTGTTCGACGATATACCGGGCTATGAAAAAGGCTACCGGGTGTTGGCCAATATTTTGACTTCGGTCCGCCGCGTCAATGTGGCCTTGGGCCTGCCGGCGGATACGACCGAAATCGATCTGGTTCAGTTCTGGCGCAAACACATGAACGATATGACCTCCATCCCGCCGACGGCGGTCAATGGCGGCCCTGTCCTGGAAAATCTGAGCCAGGGGGACGAGGTGGATATCCTGAAAATTCCGTCGCCCAAATGGCACGAAGAGGATGGCGGCAATTATATCGGCACCGCCTGCATGGTGATCATGAAGGACCCGGACAGCGATTGGATAAATCTGGGCTGCTACCGGGTGCAGGCTCATGACAGCCGCGTCGCTTCGGTGATGACGTCGAAGGGCAAGCATGGCAACCAAATAATTTCCAAATACCGGGAATTGGGTGAACCCTGTCCCGTCGCCGTGGTTCTCGGCATGCATCCCACATTGTTCATGGTGGCCGGCATGGAAATGCCCCACGGCCAGGACGAATATGATATCGCCGGCGGGCTCATGGGCCAGGCCATGCCGGTGATCAACGGACCGGTGACCGGCCTGCCCATCCCGGCACAGGCCGAATTGGCCTTTGAAGGCTATATCCCCCCCGATGATCTGATCGACGAAGGCCCCTTCGGCGAATGGGCCGGCTATTACGCCAGCGGCGCGCGCCAGGAGCCTGCCATCCGCATCGAAAGCCTGATGCACCGGGATGATCCAATCCTGGTGGGCGCGGCCCCCGCCGTGCCCCCCAACGACAACACCTTCTGGCGCGGCCCATCGCGCAGCGGCGCCGTCTGGAACCAGTTGGAGGCAGCGGGCATATCAGGCGTGCAAGGTGTCTGGACCCACGAAGCCGGCGGTGGGCGCATGTGGCTAACCATATCGATCAAGCAGGCCTATCCCGGCCATTCCAAACAGGCCGGACTGATCGCTTCGCAATGCCATGCCGGGGCTTATGTGAACCGCTGGGTGGTGGTGGTGGACGAAGATATCGATCCGGCCAATATGAGCGACGTGGTCTGGGCCATGTGCACCCGCTTCGATCCCCGCGAGGATCTGGAAACCCTGAAGGGCTGCTGGAGTTCGGGCCTGGATCCCATGTCCTATGGCAACGGCGACGGGCGCAACGCCCGCGTCGTGATTGATGCCTGCAAACCCTATGCAAGGCTGGACAGCTTCCCCAAGGTGGTGCGCAACTCAACCGAGCTGGATGAACGCCTATACGCCAAATGGGCTCATATCATGCCCGGGGGATCCTGAAACAGGGGGAATTGAAACTGGAGTAATTGGAAAATGTTTTGCCCAAGCTCCTACAATTCAAAAAACCAGTTGAGCTTTTTTTTCAGCAGGTTTTTCCATGCCGTTCTAGACGGCATCCTCAATCTTGAACCGCTCTAAATGGGCTTGGTCAGATAATGGGTATCTATCTACCATGGATAGACTCACCCCCCAGATGGGCAAACACCAAGCGTAAATTCGCTCATACCACCAAACACCATTTCTTTTGTGTCTAGGCGTCCCGTATACGAGTTCTAGGTTCTGTACTCAATTACCGCCTGATTAACCAGCTTGTGATTCAAACACC
>CAZBQG010000017.1:6507-28699 GCA_964493945.1 uncultured Rhodospirillaceae bacterium | reverse complement strand
ATTTGGGAAATGGGGGCTTGAAGGTGCTTCCATGATTTTTTGAATTGGGAAAAGTAGTCATTAAAATAGAAACGATATCTATTCTCCTGGATGAAATCGACGACAGGGTTGAAAATATTGGTCCGTAGCCGCAAGAAATAGGATTTGATCTGGCCCGATATTTCTTTCAGATGATTAGAGGTGGCGAGAAGAAGGGGCTCGATGGCTCGGTGTATGGCGCTGAAAAGTAAGGCGATCACACTCCAGCACAACATAACAATGAAGGCTGTGACGGCGGAATTTAACGCAATTTTCTGAATTGGCCCGGTAATGCCGATGATAGACAGGAGCTTGTCAAGAACCTGACCGGCAAGGAAATTTACGATCCATTCATAGACTTGATCCAATTCTATCCTTCCAAATTCCAGATCGTTTCAGAAGATCCCCGCGCACGCTTGGTTCGGACGCTTGTCGACATGCACTGTTCGCAACCATGAAGACGCAGCCGTTTTCCGGGTCGTTGTCATCTCGCCGATTCCCCCTTAAAGATCACACAAATCTCAGCCGCCTGAATTTTCAGGTGAGTAGCTCGCTTTACACGATAAAACTATTATTTTTCTATAATTAATATAATTTAAAACAGGTATTAAAATCAATGGCCAAAAAAACGCGCCGGTTGGCGCGCTACTCACTGACTTAAAATTCTTTAATATCAGGGATTTGGGGCTCCCCCTCGCCCTCAGCTCTTCACCAAGCCTTTTTCGATCAGGTGGGAGACGAACTGGCTGTCGCCTTTGACCACGTCTTCGATGAGGAAGCCGGCCATTTCCTCGCAGAGCTGGCGCACCCCATCGGCCCGTCCCAAAAGCTCCTGGTGATAGAGGGCGTGGCTCTCGGCGCCCGGAAATCCTGAATCGAAAAGGATTTTCTCTTCCCGGGTGAAATGATCTCGCGCGAAATCCATGAAGGAAAGCAGAAGCTTCTTACATTGACCCAATTCGCGCTTGATGGTCGCGTCGCTGACCGAATTGATGATGTCGATCATCTGCTCATGATCGGTATCGATCCCGGCGTGACAGGTCTTGAAACTTTCCAGCAGCTCTATTTCCATCTTGGTCCCTGCATCCGCCTGCTCATCCGCTTAATTGCAAATACTATATAAGGATGGATCGGCCCAACCCAAGAAAAAAGGCGGTGGTTGCCCACCGCCCTTGATTTTCTTTTTGCGCCCCGCCTCAACTGAAGGTACGGCTGGCGAAGCTCATATGGCTGAAGTCCTTCTTATAGGGACTTTCGCCAATCTTTTTGATCTTTCCGACGCCCAACTTAAATCTGTAATTATTGGTCATGGGATCGGGCACCCTGGGCGAGAGGGCATTGGCCGGCTCCTTGGGATTAAGGTTCCAGGCATAGGTCATGCCCGCACGCGGCGTATCGGTGACGATGGCCACGGCCTTGAACGACGCCTTGATCAGTTCCAGATTGCCGTCGGCCTGCAGCTTCTTGAAGCTCCAATCGCGCATCTTGCGGAAAATAAAGCCGCCGGTCTGCACCGGTACGCGCTCCGAATAGGCTTCCACCATATCGCCGCTTTCGATGCCCCGCTTCTTGGCGTCGTCGGGATGGACTTCCAGAAACGTCGTGGGCCAGCGTTGGGTGATATAGGGCCGGCGTTGCACATCGTCGAAACCCGATTGCCAGATTTCGTTGATGCGCCCGTTGGACACCCATAATTCATCGCCCTTGGGCTTGATGTTCTCGTAGAAGTCCTTGAACAGCCACCAAGGCGACTTGATGAAATTGGCCTTGCCCTGATGGGTGTTGAAGGCGGTCAGCAGCTTGAAGTCGGTGGTGAAGCCTTCCGGATAGCTATCGGGCAGCTTGGTTTCCGAATCATGCAGCCTTTTGGTCGGCACCAGTTTGCCGTTCTCAATGCGCACCGGGGCCTGGATGCCTTCGGTGCCAAGGGACGCGATCATGGCATGGCCGGTCATGCCGCGCTTCTTGGCATGCAAAACAAGGGGCTGGAAATTGCGCCGGTTGCCCCGGTTGAAGCGGGCCAGTTCCTCGAAGACCTCGTTGGAATTCTTCCAGTCGAAACCCTTGAAGCCCATGCGCTTGGCAATTTGCGCCACGATCCACCAATCGGGTTTTGCCTCGCCCGGTGCATCGTAGAATTTGGCATAAAACCGCAAACGCCGCTCACCGTTTTCGCGGGTGAAGTCCTCCTCGCCCCAGGTGGCGGCGGGCAGAACCAGATCGGCCATATCCGTGCCGATGGGCAGGCGCGGATAGATGTCTTGATTGACAATCACCATACCACCCGAATCGACCCGTTTTTTGAGGGTGGCGATGATCTCTTTTTTATCGGCCGACTTGGCGTGATGGGGGTTCTTGGTGGTCAGCTTTTCGAAGGTTTCCTGCAGGGCGTCCGAGCCGCACATGGCCGCCATCCAGGTAGTCCCCACCACATAGGCGAAGCGCACATGGCCGCGCTCGACCCAGCGGTCCAGATCCAGTGTCTTGCGCCGCCGGCCGGGGAATTTCTCCGGGCCCTTGTTGCGCGGATAGGAGCCGCCCCCGGTGCCGCCACGTTGGTGGCCACCCAGGCGCGAAACCATGCGCCCCGGACGGTTGCCCGAGCCGCAAATCAGTCCCAAGGTGGCGATGGAGGCCGTGTTGGTATAGTTGTTGGACCAGTAATTGCCCTTCTCGATACCGATGGAGGTCTTGGGCCGGCTGCCATCGGCGCGGGGTTTGGCCATCATTTCGGCGGCCTTGACGATCTGGGCCGCCGGCACGCCGCAGGTTTTAGCGGCGAATTGCAGGTCAGATTCCTTTTGCTTCAGCAGCCACTTTTTGTAGTCCTTGAAGCCATCGGCCTGCAAGGCGCCCCAGGTGGTGCGCCATTGCCAGGGCGTGTTGCGGGTTCCCTGGCCGAAGCCTTCGTTGGAATCCCATTTATTGGCCGTATTCTTCTTGATCCAGTCGGCATCCTCCCAGCCATTTTCCACGATCACCCTGGCGATGGCCAGATGAAGCACCGTATCCGTGCCCGGGATGATCTGCAGGAACAAGCCGCCATTGGCTTCGGCGAAGGCTGGGCCGCTGGTTTTGCGGGGATTGACGAAGATGTGCTTTTGCCCATGTTCGCGGGCGGCCGGCAGCATCCAGGCGGTCCAGACGATGGTTTTCGTTTCATAGGGATCGGTGCCGCTGATCAAGACAGTGTCGGCCATACCCCAATCTTCGTAGGACGCCCCGAAGGGATCGAAGCCCACATCGCGGAAACCGGGGACTGAAGGCGATACCGACGGATTGTCATGCCAGGCGAAGCAGGGTGTGCTGATATGACGAAACGCGAACTTGGTCAGGGCATAGACATTTTCGTGATACTGGTAGCTGTATTGCTTTTGCGCCCAGGCATGTTCGCCGTAATTTTCCAGCACATAATTGGACACTTCGGCGAAGATATCGAAGGCATCGTCCCACGAGATGCGGGTCAGCTTGCCGTTGACCCGGGCCATGGGATGCTTAAGCCGGTCTTTCGTTGGCGTATCCGGACTAAAGCATTTCTGTGCGATACAGCCGCCCCGGATGGAATGGGTTCCACCCTTGTTGACCACTTTGGAATCCTTGTCCGGGATGACCACTACATTTTGCTTCTTGCCGTCGGCGGTGACCACATTGTGCATGTTGGGACTAATCCAGCCGCCGCTCATGGTGTCGACGGGGAAGTCCAGGCCCAAGGCGTTTTGCGATTTCTTCTGGCCGCCTTCCTTACCGACGGGCCAGCGATAGACCTTGTAGCCGCAGGCGACGATGCAGTAATCGCAACACGTGGTGAACACATCCGCATCCGCGGGTGGCAGAGGAACGCTATCGGGTGCTTGATATAATGGTTGTGACATTTTTTCTGTCTCCTCGGCTACAGGTTCGCGGAACGGCCGTAAATCAGGCCGCTGACCCCGGTGGCGATGATATAGTCACCTTTGATCTCGAGCGCGATCTGGGGCAGGCTTTCCGTGGCGTGACCGCCGGTGACGATGCCGTGGCGGGTCAGATCGAAGCTGGTCATGTGCAATGGGCACGGTCCCAGTCCCTTGTGCTTGGCCTTGTAGGACGCATCGAGATCGGCGCCCATATGGGTACACACCGCGCTGAAGGCGACGATGTCGCCTCCCGGACCCACCCCGCCACCCGCGGGGGTGCCAAGCTTGACCAGAACGACGGGGGAATCTTCGTCCGGATAATCGACGATGACTTCCTTATCGGTCTTCATCTTACTCAGCTTGCCGATGGTTTTCTTGGGGTAATTGACGGTCTTGGCCCAGACCGGTTTGCTCATGCCCGGGATGGACATGAGGACCGAGGCCGTGCCCGCCGTGCCGCTGGCCATGAGAAACCGGCGACGGGTCAGGCAAAGTTTTCCTTCCTTGGAAGTGGTGCTTTGATCTGTCATCGGTTCTCTCCTATTTCGGCAGATTGACATAGACGAGGGGCTGCTTGCGCAACTCATCGGCGGTGACCAGAACTACAGTCTTGGGAAGCACCGGCGGCTTGAGGAGGATTTCCTCACCCGACATGGCGCCCATGAATTCGACCAGATCTTCTTTTTCCTGATCGGTCAGATCCAGCTTCTTGAGGACTTTGGTCTTGTTGTTCTGACCATAATCACGGAGCGCCAGATTCTCGCCGCCGCCGTCATTATAGAAGTCGACCACTTCTTCCAGATCATCGAACACGCCGTTATGCATATAGGGGGGCGTGAATTCCAGATAGCGCAGTGGCTGGGTGCGGAACTTGCCGATATCTATCATCCGCTTGGTCGACATATAGGTTCCGATGTCCCATTTGGCCTTGCGGAAGATGGGCTCGCGGATGCCTCTCGAATACATCTGTGAACGGTGCCCAGCCTGCATGATGGGATCGGTCAGGAAGGCTTCCTGAATGGGCACACCGAGATTATAGTTTTTCTCGTCGCTCAACATCGGGCCGTTATGGCACATGATGCACCGCGCCTTGCCTTCGAACAGCTTCTTGCCGCGCACCTGTTCCTCGGTCAAGGCACTTTTGTCGCCCAACATGTATTTATCCAGCGGCGTATCGGGCTGGACCAGGGCGCGTTCAAACGCCGCGATGGCCCGCCAGGCATCTTTGACCATGTTGTGATACCCACCGAACACTTCCTTGAAGGCCTTGACGTAGCCCGGAATCTGACGGAGACGCTGCTCCATCATGTCCGGCTTGCCGTTGCCCGAAAGGCCCTGCGCCGCCGATGGCGCCTGGCTTTCCAGGCTCAGGGAATGGCCGTCCCAGAACAGTTTGCCCATATAGGCCGAATTGATCACCGTGTGGGAATTACGCCAGTGCGAAATGCCCGGATAGCCGCGGCTGACGGCCGAATTCAGGCCCCAGCCTTCTTCCGGGTTATGGCAGGTCGAGCACGGCACCGAACTGTCGCCCGACAGGCGGCCATCGAAGAACAACTTGTAGCCAAGCTGCACCTTGGGATCGTCCATGCGGGGAAAGCCGTTCTTGTCGACGGTTTGGGGATTGTCCTTGGGGATCGGCGGCGGCGGCAGAGGCGCCAGCGCCGGGAACTTTTGCCCATCAATGGTGACGAATTTCTTTTCCTTAAAGAAAGTCCCCCCGGTGGCAGGCAGTTTCAAGGCGAGCGGCGTATGAGGCTTGGATTTCTGGGCCAAGGCGCCGCTGGTGAACCAAGGTGCCAGGGCCAAGGCCGCCGCACCGATCATGAGTTTCAACACATCTGTTCTCACTTTCATTTTCCGGCCCTCCTAGTTCGCAACTTTGTACCAGTTGGGAATGGCCTTATATTTGGGCAGGTCCTTCTTGGTGATCTTGATGATGATAGGATCACCGCTGAGACTTTCCAAAAAGGCCACTAAGGCAGATTTTTCGGCACCACTGAGGCCCAAGGGCTTGATGCGCTTGTCCTTGAGCGGATCCTTGCCGCCGCCGCCGTTATAGAAATCAACAACACCGGCCAGGGTCTTGATGACCCCGTTATGCATATAAGGTCCGGTACGTGATACTTCGCGGAGCGTTGGCGTCACGAATTTGCCCATATCCTTGTAATCCTTGGTGATCGCGAAGAAGCCGGGATCGCGTCTCAGATTGTGGTAGTTGGGGACTCCCAGGAAGCTGAGCATGGAACGGAAGGTAATATGCCGCTTGGCTTCCAGGAAAATACGCGCATTTTCCGGCACCCCCAGATTATGAGCTTCGGAATCGGAAAAATACGGTCCCGAATGGCACTGGATGCAGCCGGCCTTGCCCTTGAACAGTTCCAGGCCCTGTTTGGCCTTGGCCGAAATGGCGCCCTTGTCACCGGTGATGAATTTATCAAAGGGCACATTTTTGGAAACCAGTGTGCGCTCGAAGGCGGAGACGGACTTGAGTATGGTGCCGAATGACGGCTCGCTGCCAAAGGCCTTCTTGAACAGATCCACATATTCAGGAATGTTCTTGAGACGCTGGGCCATGATGCGCCCGTCGGCAGCGTGGAAATGGCTTTCCGTGATGATGTCGCGCACCTGGGTCGGCATGTCGGCCCCATCGAGCCGCCCATCCCAATAGAAATAAGTGGCATGCACGGCGTTCATTACGGTCTTGGCGTTACGGAAATATTCCGTGCTGGGATAGCCGGTGGACAATTCCTTACCGTCAGCCCATCCCTTTTCAGGAATATGGCATTGGGAACATTTGATATCCGCGTCGCCCGAAATCCGGTTGTCGAAAAAAAGCAGTTTGCCCAATTCCACGGCCGCTGGATTTTGCTTCTTCACCTTGGGCAGTGGACCCAGATCCTTGGGGTCTGCCTGGGCCTGGGTGCCGGCGACGGCCAACACGGCCACCGCCAGGGCGCAAATTCCCGCCCATTTTATCCGTATCCGGCGTGAGCCTACCCTATTGGTTTTTGGTATCATTGGCGTCATTTCAACCATCCTTCTGCTTGGTGGAGGCTCCCGGCCTCCTTCCACGGGGAGGAAATCTATTGTTGTTCTCCGGACCACGGGCTTTCAGGGCGCTTCAACAGGGTCACTTTTTCCGGACCCTTTTTTTGCGCCTTGACCTTTTTCTTCCCCCCTTTTTTCTTTTCCCCACCACCCTGGGAAGCGAGCTTGCCCTTCTTGCGGGGCAGCACTCTCAGTAATCCCCATTGCCCGGCTTCGGCATAGGCCAGCCGATGGCTGAGCCAGACATAATCGCCGGGCACGCCATAGGGACCACCTGCCTTGATGTGAACCTGTAGGGTTTCGTGGCCACCGAAATGCTGCGCTTCGAGCATTTCGGCGCCCTCCAGGTCCGGCTCCAGGGGCCATTGGTGGTTTTCGATGCTGAATGTGGAATTCTGTTCGCCATGGGCGCCGATCACATGGATGCGCAAATTGTCGCCGGCGGTGGCCGTGATCAGGGGCGTTACCGGATCGGGCGCGCCCTCGCAGAGGAAACCGTCCTCGAACTCGCATTCATATTTCTTGGCCCGCCAGGCAAAGGGCTCGATGCGGTAATTGACCGCCGTCAGCCCGGCCGAATCGCGCACATAGGGCATGAAGGCCGTCCCGATCACATTGTCTTCGTCTTGGAAGAACAATGCCGCGTCCCGGTAATTGGTCTTGCCCTTGTTTTCAGCCAGCTTGTCATTGACCACCACATCGACCATCCAGGCGTTGCGTTTGGATACATCATCACCGGACGTCACGTCGAAATATTCAGACCCCCGTGGGCCGACGATGATCGCGCCATAGAGGCCATTGCGCACATTCTTGGTGACATCGCCGTAATCGGAGATCATGGCCGTCGCTTCGCCGAATTCGGGATGGGCATAAAAGGTGTAATGCCGGGGCACACCGATGGATTCTGTCTGATCACCCCGGTTGTTGCCGATATTGGCGCCCATGGAGCTGTGCGGATCATAGGCCAACATGTCGGCATGGAAGGACGCCTCGCCGGTTTTCATGCGGTTGGTGAATCTGATCTTCAGGCAGTCACCGATATTGACATGCAGCACCAGAGGATGGGGCCGCTTCTTGCCGGCCCGGACTGCCTTGATTTCATCATCCAGCACATAGATTTTGCCGTCCGGATTGCTGGCCAGGATCAAGCGGTTGGTGCCGGCCGATCCGGGTTTGATGGTGTCCGGTGCCAGGGGATTGAGATCCATCTTGTAATCGATGGCCGAGACCTGGAATTTCTTGACCGGCGCATCCTTGGGACAGACCGCCTTGGCCGATTTGGGCACGATCTCGCGGCCCGGCAGGGGTCTGAGATCATCGACCCGCTTGTCCAGAACCCGGATCAGGCCCCACATGCCTTCGGCGAAGTGGGACATGCGCCCGGACCGGTACATGTAATCGCCGGCCATCTTTTGCGGCCCGCCGGCCGCCGGGATGACCAGATCATAACGCTCGGCGATACCCAAATGGACTGCATTGGCCGGCTTGGCGCCGGTGGCGTATCGTTCCAGTGGGAAATAATGCCCCTGCACCTGAATCGTGTGCATTTCGTTGCCCGCATGATCCAAGGTGCGGAGCACGATGGGATCGCCCAGATAGGCGCGCAGCAACGGCGTGTCCGGATCGCCATGGACCCTGGAGCTGAACAGCTTGGAGGCGTCTTTATGATTGGCCAGACGCCGGTTGAAAGGCTCGACCCTAAGACCGATGGAACTGCCCGTCGTGCGGTCGCCGCCATTGAGATATTTAAGTGCCGTCGGCATCAGGGACCATGAATCCATGCTGCCCAGGGGATTGATCGGTTTGGGCTTGGCATCTTTAGAGGACCTTTTCTCCGGCACCGTGCCCGACATGATGCGGTTCTCGGTGCGCGGATTGCTGTCCTGGATTTGCATGACGAATTCACGGAAGCTGCCCCGCACCTGGGACGAGACCGGCTCGGTGGTGCGGATGTCCACAATATTTCCGCTGCGCACCGGCTCGCCGGTGGCCGGATGGTGATAGGTGGAATGGGGCGGCTCGATGACCGTCGCGCCGAACAGCCCATGGCCCCAGGAGGTCAGGCCGAAGGCATGATCATGCCAATAGGTGATGCCGAAATCCGCATCCGCATACCAGCGGTAACGGACGAATTCCGTGCTGACAATCTGGCCCGCCTTATGGTCATATTTGAGGGGCCGTTCCAGGACCAGGGTATTGCCCTTAATCGCCGTGATGCGGGCGATATCCAGCTTGCCCACCGCATCCATGCCGACGCCGACCATGACGCCCACCTGATAGGGGTCCGTGCTGCGCAAGGTAATCTGCGTGGCACCCGCCTTGACCGCTTCGGTGATGGGTTCGTTCTGGGGTTTGCCCATGCCCTTGCCGTCTGCCTCCAGCATGGTGAAGGGGCGCACGGATTGTTCATAAGACATGCCGGTGATGACGCCGTCAGAGGCCTGGGTGTCGAACTGCACGAAATGGATATGCATGTTGACCTTGGAGGAATAGAGATTCTCCTCGTAATCGGGTATTTCGTTGGTCAGGGTCACATCCACGCAGTCCCCCACATTGGCGCGCAGCACCAGGGGTATTTTCAGATCATCATTGGCCCGGATTTCTTCTTCTTCTTCATGCAGCACATAAATCTGCCCATCCTTGTCGACGATGGGGAGCAATTTGCCTTCCTCCTTGGCCAGGGTGATGGGCGTGGTAATGGCGTGCACATTGTAATGTTTGCGCTGGGCCGGCGAATCAGATTCGGCCGGGCACAGGCTCCAGGGTCCGTTCTCGCCCGGCACCGGCACATCGGTGCTTTTCGAGCCGTCGGCCCTCTCGTGGAAGGGCTCCAGGAAGGGCGCGCCGTTATGGCCCGGACTGAAGGGCGGCCGCCTGCCGAAATGGGGCCGCATATGTGGGTAAGCCAGACGCCCGGTGGCCGGATCGAACATCAATTTGGGACGCTTGCCCGGTTTTGAGCCCATCCATTCGGGCTTGTATTTGGGCCATTTGACCTTGGTTTCGGGCTCGCCCAGATAGAGCATGCGCCCGCCGCTCATTTTCTTTTTGTCCCAGTTCCAGACGCTGGCGTCATTGGCCAGGGTTTGTTCCTTGGGATCGGCCTTCTTGCCCGGCAGTCCCTTGGGGGGAAGCTGGGATTCAACCCAATTGGTAAGAGAATATTCGCCTTTTTTGCTGTCGCCGCCACGCACGGAAATTTTGTAGTTCTTGCCGAACTGGCGGACGGTGCGCCCGATGAGACGGTCAGACGAGACGGCCGGCTTCATCTTGCCCTTGCGGTCGGGAAGCTCGGCCAGAGGGGGCATGACGTCGGTGCTTAGACCCTTGACCTGGAGCGTATTGTAAGACCGCCAATAAGCCCACATGCCGGCCACGTAATGCTGGGGGATATGGCAGTGGTAAAGGAAATCGCCCGCCCCCCGCTGACAGCCGCCGGTGCCGCATTCGATAACCAGATCATGGGTCTCGGCCGGCCCGATGGTCTGCACATCGACCCGGTCGGAAGCCGAACGCACCGGCGGAAACTTGACCGGACCGTCGGACGCCAAGGCGAAATTATTGGTGCCAAACAGATTCAAATCCTGTTTCAGCTTGGCCTGGCGCCGCCAGCGGATCGCGCCGCCATGCAGATGATGGGAATGAAAGACTTCCGATCCGCCATGGACCAGACGCCATTTGGCCGGATCACCCAGATAGGACCTGGGGATGGGGGTCACCGTATCGCCGTTTTTGTAGGCGCTGTAAGCCAGGCTTTCATCCAACTGACCGAAAAGCTTTTTCTCGAGCAACAGATTATTGCCGAAAGCTTCGGAACGGTAATTGAGGGCGCGCGTGGAGGAGCGGTAATTATGAGCCGTCTCGTCCAGCAGCGGGATCATCTCCTCATTCTTTTTGAGGGGGCGGAATTCCTCATCGCCGGTTTCGTGATAGACCACGACGAATTCCCGGAAATCGGGCCCGTTGGGATCCTCGATCATGGCCAGCCAGCCGCTTTTCAGCTCCTTGCCCGAATAGGGATCAAGAAAGCGCGAGCCCTTGGGCTCGACGGTGACGGTGCCGAACAGGCCCGTGCTCGCCTGATCGCGCACATGGCTATGAAACTGATGGACGCCTTCTTGCTGGTCCAACCCCACATACCATTCATAGGTCTGGCTTTTTTCCTCTTCGATATAGCTTTCCGGATTCTTGGCGACGGCCGGCTTGCCGCTATCCTGAATGAGCAGGCTGGAGCCGTGCAGATGGAAGCTGACCTTTTCTTCCTCCACCTTGTTGCTGACCTTGAGGACCAGGCATTCGCCCTGATTGACGCGGATGGCCAGGGGCTGGATGGCATCGCCCGACAGGCCCTGGGTGAGGGCGCCGGGATCATGTTCATTTTCCCGGGCTTCCTCGTTGCGCTTTTCCTCGGCCCGGACTTTTTCGATATTTTCATCCAGCACATACATCACGCCCGGATAAAAATCATGATACTGGTTGAGCGTGATTTCCACATTGATGGCGGAGATATTAAAGACGCGCTTGGGCACATTGGCCGGGCAGCTTGCACCGGGCCTGACCGTCTCGCCCTCGGCGGCGGCCAGGAGTTTTACGTCCTCGCGGGGATCCGATCCAAAATGCTTCTTGCCCGATGTCTGATAATTGCCCCCATAGGAGCCGCTGTTATAACTGCGTGATTTTAAAGCCTTGTTGAGATAGGCGCCGGCGAAGGATCCGGACCGGCGGCGGCTGGTCAGGCCCAGATTGATGGCGCCCGGAATGGCGTTGTTGCCTCTGTCCGGGCTTTTGGTGGCTTCTTCCAGATATTTTTGCTTGGCATCATTGTCATGGGCCGCCAGGCGGGTCTGCCAGCCCAGGAACGCGGAAAGGGCCAATGCGGTGCTTAAGATCAATGCCGCCCGGGACCATCGTTTCCTGTTTTCCTGCACCACCTGATTTCCCATCTCTCAGTACCCTTTCTTTTTCCGTTTTTTGCTTCCCATGACCTGACTGGGCCGCCCGCCCGGATTGGACGGGCGGCCCGCCGGCTTATTTAACCCTGGATTTGAACTGGAACTTGGCCGAAGCCGAACCGCCAGCCGCGACCTTCACTTTTTGCTTCAACTCTTTTCTGAATTTCGGATGCCAGGCGCGGAGCTCATAAGAGCCGGCCGGAACCTGATCGATCTTGAAGCTGCCATCGGTGCCAGAAAAGGCGTAATAGGGATTGTCGACCCGCAGGAACCAGTTCTGCATATGATTATGCTGATCGCATTCGAGCTTCATGGAGCGCTGTTTCTTTTTCTTGAATTTGATGGGCACATCCAGCTTTCCATTGCCTTCCAGATCCTGGTTGAACATGGATTTGCGCACCCGGCCCTTGACCGCATAAGTGTGGGGGCTGTGCTTGACCGAATCCTTGTTGTCGAAGCGCATCAATGTGCCATTGGCCACCACGCCGGTGAAGGCGCCGAAGACGCATTTTTCAGGCTGAACCTTGACCCCCAGCTTTTTCTTGCCCGACCCCGTGGCGGCGACCCGGGCGCCGGGGGGCGGGCCCTTGATCAGTTCCTCATCCACATAGCCCTTGCCCTTGGCGACCTTCCTCAAATAGACCACCACATCGGCCAGATTGCCACTGCCGTCGGCCCGTACCTCGGTGAGAATCCGATCCTCCTTGCCACAAACCTCTGGGGTTTTTTCAACCTTTATGATCTTGGGTTCCAAAGCCTTGCCCTTGAGGGTCACCTTGCCCGAAATGGAGCCGCCATTGCTCACCTTGATCACGTCATAGGCCTGGGCATCCCCAGGGGCAGCCATTCCGAGAGCCAATAAAATTCCGATCGCAACACTAACTTTCCTCATTAACCGTCCTCCTTCTTCGCGCTTTTGGCGAACCATGCCGCCGCTTCCCAAACCAGAGATAGATACCCAGGGACAGGCCCAGGGATAGGGCCCAAGTCAATCTTTGGACCAAAAGGGCACCATCCATTTCTCTGTGAAATTTGACTAATCCGTAAACAACTCCCTTTTTTCCGCGTTTTTGTCACTTTTCCTGAATGATTCAAGAAAGATAAATTGATATGACATTAATAATGTTATGACATTTAAGCCATAGATTGATTGATTACGCAACCAATTTTTTCATGAAATTCCGGGCGGCCTGGAAGGCGCTATTTTTTGCGCCAAAATTGCCCTGAGCGGCGTTTTATTCAGCCAAATTCGACGACGGGCTGGGCGATAATCCACAGGCTGATCATGGTGTAGCCAACCATGAGCAAGAGCATGGGTATCTGGCTCCGGAGCGCCATGGCCCGGTCCTTGAACAGGCGCAGGGCTTGGGCATGGGACAAATAAACGGCGAAAATATGCCCCAACACAATGGAGGTAACCCCCACATACCAGGAGGTCTTGGCATTGAGGATGGCTATATCCACCCGGTAGCCCGAGGTCCCCAACCAGTCAGACCCGAAACCCATGGGATCGGAAGCCAGGGGAATGATCAATTGCCCGCCCACCATAAAAAACAGCAGGTAATGAGCCAGGTGATAGGCCAAAGCGATGGGGACCAGGGAAAAGACGAAATATCCGGACAGCGCTATGATGGAAATGCCGCTGGACTGCAGGCGGGCCATGACCCACATGAACAACAGAAACGTCACCAAAAAGAACCCGGGCACGAATACCAGTGCCAAGGTGAACAAGGCCCAATGAGTGCGCTCGGCCTGGGGCATGAGCGTCTGGTGCAAAACATCCAAAATGGCCCCCCAAAGGGGTGTCTCCAGAAACCCGTCGAAGGTGACGGTGGCCAGGGCCAGCAACACGAACACGGTCATGGAAAAGGAAACCGGCGCCCGGTTGAGCAGGCCGGCCCCATAACCCCGGAGGATCAATTGCCGGGGGCTGCCTTCTCCGGGCACAACGCTTTGCAGGGGCGCGAAGCGGCCAAGCATGGCGAAAACGATGGAAAATATCTCGCCGCCCCGGATCCAGACCTGGGGTCCGAACAGGATCATGCCGGTCCAGGTGATGATCGAATAAATCAGTCCGACGATGGCCAGATTGGCCGGCACTGAACTGGCCGCGCCCCAAACCAGTTCGATCCAGGCAAAACCCAGAAACAAGATAACGCCGGGCCAGACGCCGGCCCATTGGGGATAGGGCAGTTCCAGGGACAATCCTTCGGGTATGCCGATGCGCCTGACGGCCCCATCCACCCAGGAATAGATAATCCTCCAGGGATTAACCAGACCTTGAATGTCGCCCAGAAAGGCGCTCCAGAAGCCCAAGCCCACCCACCAATAGACCCAGACGGCCGTCGGCACCAGATTGCGCGACGCATTCTGATTGCCGAACAATCCGGCCCAGACGACCAGCAGGAAAAGGCCCACGGAAACAATCCGGACCGGCCCCAAAAACAAAGGATGCTGGAGCGCCCGGCCCACCCCCCAGCGCAGCAGATTAAGTTTGGGATAGTCCTCCGCCCTGCCGGCCCGGCGCAGAACTAGAGCAATAACCAGGAAAGAAAACAGCACCGCCATGGCCGCCCCCCACTGGAAATATCCAAGGGGCAGAGGCAAATCGAAACGGTTGCCAAACCCATGGGCCAGGACCGGACCGGCGCTGGTGGCCAGGATGATCCCCCCGGCGAATATGGTTTTGAGATGCACGGGTTAAGACCTAACGGGGATGAACTTCGAGATAGAACAGGGGTTTTTCGCTCTTCCCATGATGAAGGGTAACCGGGAACCGGCCCGTTGCCCGGGCTTTGAACCGAGTGTGGGCAGGCTGGCCGGGTTTGATATGGGTCTTCTTGTCATAGCCATGGAGATGAATTTCCGTTCCGTGATCGGCCGTCCAGTCGAAGCGCACCATTTCGCCTTCCTTGACCCGCAAGGTCCGGCTGCCGCCAGTCAGTTTGCCGCCCGCAATGGCCAGCTTGAAACTATGGTCGGTCTTTTCCCCAGGGCTGGAACGGCCATGAGAGCCCCCATGGCCCTTATGCCCACCGCCTTTCTTGCCAGGGCCCATGGCCGCGATGCTTTCGATCCTGGCCGTCACTTTAACCTTACCGGCCTTTTCAAAAGTCAAAGTGAGGGGAAAGGAGGCGCCCTTTTTGAGCTGGGTCTTAAGCCCCATCAGCATGACATGCAGCCCGCCCGGCTTAAAGCGAATAGTGGCGCCGGGGGCCAGATCGACGCCCTTTACCGGGCGCATCATCATGATCTTGTCCTTCATGATATGGGTATGCAGCGACGCCCGTTTGGCCACCGGTGAACTTGCCCCGGTCAGGCGGTCAGCTTGGCTTCCATGATTGGTGACGCTCAGATGGGCCACCCCGTTGCGGGCCATACTTGGCGTGGCGCGGGCCCAGACTTCGGTCACTTTGACCCCGCCATCGGCCCGGGCGGTACCACCGAGGGAAACAAAACCGGCCAGAAATAGCAGGAAGATTGCACTTTTTTTCATTGGTTTACCTTTATTTATCCTTATCCAGATGGGCCCGGATGCGGGCGACCATGGCTTCCGGTCCGGTGCCGTGATCGAAAATCTCCAGCCCTTCGCCCTTGGGCCCGATCAAATAAGTCAGCGCTGTGTGATTGATCAGATATTCCTTGGCGTCATCGCTTTCACTACTCTTTTCGGCCACCACCTCATAGGCCCGGGCGGCGGCGGATATCTGGGCCTTTGTCCCGGTCAGGCCGATCAGCCGCGGATGAAAATTGGACACATAGCTGGCCATAACCGGTGCCGTGTCCCGTTCCGGATCAAATGTAATAAAAATGGGCCGCACCCGTTTGCCCTGGGGCCCCAGCGCAGCCATGGTCTGGCTCAATATCTGCAAATCCATGGGGCAGACATCGGGGCAATGGGTATAGCCGAAAAAAATAAGCTGATAGCTCCCCAGATAATCCCGCTCTGATACCGTCCGGCCCTTATGGTCGGTGAAGGTCAGATGTTCGGCTTTCTCCTGGGCCACTGCGCCGGCGGCGAAAAGAATGGCAAGAACAAAAGCAAGGAAAACCCGGGGCATATCAGCCGCCATCCTTGCCGATAGCCGCTTCCTGGCGCATGGCCTTATGGATGAAGCGGGCCATGGTTTTGCCGTCGAGGCCGTCCTTGAACATCATGCGCACCCGCCCATCGGGCCCGGCCAGATAGGTAAAGGCCGAATGATTCATGGAATAGCCCATTTCCGGATCGTTCGCCGCATAGGTCGCCGACACATCCACATCGAAAGAGTTTGCCGCCGCCAGACTTTGTTCCTTGGTTCCCGTCAAGCCCAGCAGGCGGGGGTGAAAATTGCTCACATAATCGGCCATCACGGCTTGGGTGTCGCGCACCGGATCGAAACTGATGAACAAAGGCTGCACCCATTTGCCCAGATCCCCCAGCACTTCCATAGCCGTGCTCATGGATTGCAGATCGGTGGGGCACACATCGGGGCAATGGGTGTAGCCGAAATAAATCAGCATGAAGCGGCCCCGGTAATCCTTGTCGCTGACCGGGCGGCCCTTATGGTCGACAAGCTGAAAGGGCCCGCCCGCCACCTTGCCGCCCCTGGCCTGGGGGAATTCGATGGCCGGCGGCACACGGGGAGCAGGACTGATCAGGCGGGCGCCGCCGGGCCTGGAAAGCCCCGTCAACAGCCAGCCGCCGAGCCCGGCGGCCACCAACAGAACCCCGCCGATCACCAGTACCCTTTTCTTATTAGCCATGGCAAAGTTCCGTGAGCCCAGTTGTTTGAGGGCCAATTAAATAGTCAGAGCCTGAGCCATGATCAAGTCGCAATCGCGTTACCGCCCATGCCAGGCGGCAGCACAAAGAGTCATTGACGGGCTGGCGGCTAGGCCGTTATTTGTGGAGAAAATAAGCAGCTTTCACCCTTGCAAAGGAACAATGCCGTGACAGCCAAGGCCCCGGACAAATCGGAACTGGAACCCATCGAAACGGCCAGCCGCGATGAATTGGAAGCCCTGCAGCTCGACAGCCTGCTGGCTACCTTGAACACCGCTTATGAAAATGTGGACACCTATCGGAAGAAATTCGATGCCGCCGGTTTTCACCCCGACGATGTGACCGGGCTGGGTGATCTGCCCAAGATTCCCTTTACCCTGAAAGACGATCTGCGCCAGGCCTATCCTTTCAACATGTTTGCCGTGCCCAGAGAGGATTTGGTGCGCATTCATGCCTCCAGCGGAACGACGGGCAAACCGACCGTCGTCGGCTATACACGGCGCGACATGGAAACCTGGACCCATTTGATCCGGCGGTCACTGCTTTACGCCGGGGCCCGGCCGGGCGACATCATGCATAACGCCTTCGGCTATGGATTGTTCACCGGCGGGCTCGGCTTTCATTATGGCGGCGAGGCTTTGGGCTGCGCCGTGGTGCCCGTATCTGGCGGCATGACTGAACGCCAAGTGCAGTTGATAGAGGATTTCAAGCCCCGGGTGATCACCGTCACGCCATCTTACATGCTGGCCATCGCCGAGGAATTCGACCGCCAGGGAATCGATACGAGAAAGACCTCCCTGGAGGTAGGTGTCTTTGGCGCCGAACCCTGGACCGAGGCGGTGCGCGTCGAGCTGGAAGACCGCTTTGATCTGAAGGCCTGCAATCATTTCGGCCTGTCGGAAATCATGGGGCCGGGCGTAGGTTCGGAATGCGTCGAAAGCCAGGACGGGATCGCCATCTTCGAAGATCATTTCCTTGTCGAAATAATTGATCCGGAGACGGGCCAGAACGTCCCGGACGGCGAGATCGGAGAACTTGTGCTGACCACCTTGACCAAGGAGGGCTTGCCCATGATCCGCTTTCGCACGCGCGATCTGACCAAGCTCATGCCGCCCACCGTGCGCAGCTTCAAGCGCATCGACCGGCTGGTCGGGCGCAGCGACGACATGCTCATCATCCGGGGCGTCAATTTGTTCCCGTCCCATGTGGAGGAGCTGATACTGAAACAAGACGGCCTGACGCCCCATTATTTCATTGAGGTGCGGCGCGATGGACCCTTAGACGAAATCACCGTGGTGGTCGAAGCCCGCCCTGCTGTCGCTCAGGCCGGCGAGAAGAAAATGGAGGATGCGGGCAAGGCCCTGCAACAGGCCATCAAGGTGAGCATCGGGGTCACCGCCGACGTCAAAATCCTGCCCGAGGGCGGGGTGGAACGGTCCATGGGCAAGGCGACACGGGTCGTGGATCTGAGGCTCTGAATATGGGTCTGGCGCCCTCCGGTTCCAGGCAGGTTTGATGAACGGGCAGATCTTCAACATTCTGTTTCTGTGCACCGGCAATTCGGCCCGCTCCATTCTGGGCGAGCGCATCCTCACCCATGTTGGGGGCGGGCATTTCCAGGGCTTCAGCGCCGGCAGCCATCCCACCGGAAAGGTCAACCCCTTCGCCCTCAAAACATTGGCCAGGCATGGTCTGGCGGGTGGGGATTTGAGATCCAAAAGCTGGGACGAATTCGCCCGCCCCGGCGCCCCTCAAATGGATGGGGTGATCACGGTTTGCGACACCGCCGCCGGTGAAACCTGCCCCCTTTGGCCAGGCAGCCCGGCCACGGCCCATTGGGGACTGGCCGATCCTGCCGCCGGTGAGGGGAGCGATGAGCAAATAACCGCCCTTTTCGAAGAGACTTTTGCCATATTGCAAAGCCGCATCCGTCAGCTCATCCAGGATCCCGGGTCCGTGTTCGCATCACAGAAAGTCATTACATGAACGAAACAAGCCTCAGCCGCCAATGCGTGGCCGAATTCCTGGGCACGGCCTTTTTGCTCATCGCCGTGGTCGGATCGGGCATCATGGGGGAGAAGTTGTCGGGCGGCAATGGGGCGATTGCGCTCTTGGCCAATTCCATCGCCACGGGGGCGGCGCTCACCGTCCTGATTCTAGTTTTCGGCCCCCTCTCGGGTGCCCATTTCAATCCGGCCGTGACCCTTGCCTTTTTCCTCAGGAAATCAATCAAACCAGGGCCCGCCGGGTGGTTTGTCCTGGCCCAAATTTTTGGTGCCCTCCTGGGCGTGGGGCTGGCCCATATCATGTTCGGTGAAGCCTTGTTCGCCCCCTCCGCCACTGCCAGGAACGGGACCGCTCAATATGTGGGAGAAATCATCGCCACCTTCGGCTTGCTGGGCACCATTTTGGGCTGCGCCATGACCCGGCCCGGATGGGTGGCGCTCGCCGTCGGGCTCTACATCACCGGGGCCTATTGGTTTACCTCTTCCACATCTTTTGCCAATCCGGCGGTCACCCTGGGGCGCGCTTTGACACCCACATTTTCGGGCATCGCGCCCGCCGATGCGCCGGGCTTCATCATCGCTCAGTTGATCGGCGCGCTGATCGCGGTGGCGGTGTTCGCCTGGCTCTATCCAAGGAAAGACCCCTGACATGCGCCATATCTTTTGCGGTACGGACGAAACCCCTTCCCTTCCCATCACCGGGCTCTCTGAACATGGGCTCGTGGATTGGCTGGCCGGCCAGGAGGCAAATATCGGCAATTGGGTGACGGGCTCTGCCTGGGAGGCCGAACCCGGCACCATTTGTCTGATCCCCGGCCCCGATGGCGCGCCGGCTCATATTTTGCTTGGCCTGGATGAGGAGGACGGCTTGTGGGAATACGCTGCCGCCCGGACCCGCCTGCCGGGCGGGAATTACCGGCTGGAAGATAGTCTTGCGCCGGATGCGGCGGGACTGGCGGCCCTGGGCTGGGCCTTGGGCGCCTATGAGTTCCGGCGCTACAAAAGCGAAAAAAAGGAAAAAGATCCGGCCCGCCTTTGCTGGCCTGGAACTTGTGATCAAGGCGCCGTGCTGAATGCCGTGGAGGCAATTTTCCTGGTGCGCGATCTGATCAATACGCCGGCGGCGGATATGGGCCCGCAACAATTGGCAGAATGCGCCACACAAATGGCGGAGGAATTTGATGCCGAAATCGAGTTGACCGTCGGCGATGAATTGCTGGCCCAGGGCTACCCGGCCATCCATGCCGTGGGGCGGGCCAGCACCCAGGCACCCAGGCTGATCGATCTCCGCTGGGGTGATGAAAAAAATCCCAAACTGACCCTGGTGGGCAAGGGGGTTTGTTTCGACAGCGGCGGGCTTAATCTCAAACCCACCAGCGGCATGAAATTGATGAAAAAGGATATGGGCGGCGGTGCCCATGCCTTGGGCCTGGCCCGCATGGTCATGGGGGCGGGGCTGCCCGTCAGGCTCCGCCTTCTGGTTCCGGCGGTGGAAAACAGCGTCGCCGGCAACGCCATGCGGCCCCTGGACATCATCGAGACGCGCAAAGGATTGAGCATCGAAATCGGCAATACGGATGCGGAGGGCCGGGTCATCCTGGCCGATGCGCTTGCCGAGGCCGACAGCGAAAACCCCAGCCTGCTGATTGATATGGCCACACTGACGGGGGCCGCCCGGGTGGCGCTCGGCACCGAACTGCCGGCCTTATTTTGTAACCACGATGATTGGGCCGAAAGCCTGCTCCAACATGGCAAGGAGGCAGATGATCCGCTCTGGCGCCTGCCCCTTTGGAAAGGCTACCGCAAACAGTTGGAAAGCCCCCTGGCCGACCTCACCAACGCCCCCGAGGGCGGTTTCGGCGGCGCCATTACCGCGGCGCTTTTTTTGGAAGAATTCATTTCTTCATCGACACGATGGGCCCATCTGGACCTCATGGCCTGGAACGGAAAATCCAGCCCGGGCCGCCCGGAAGGGGGGGAAGCCCTTGGAATCCGGGCCATTTTTGACACAATAAAGAACGAATTCGATGCCGATATGAGGTAATTTTAAAAATGCCTTGATTTTCAACCCGTAAAGTGTTTCGGTACCGCAACGTTTTTGTTGCGGGAAGTAAATTATTATAGATTCGGTTGATGCCCTGGAAGTCTGGTGTCGCGCCACGGCGGAAGGTGTGCGGCGCGAAGCGCCCGATTTATCGGCGCGCCAGATGGCCGTTTTGCTCACCGTCTATCTGCGCCCCCCGCCCCACACGGTACGTGGGTTGGCCCAAACCATGCACATCTCTAAACCGGCCGTAAGCCGGGCCCTTGACCGTTTATGCAAGCTGGAATTAGTGCGCCGCAAAAAGGACGAGGCGGATAAGCGCAACATCCTGGTGACGCGCACGGTACGGGGATCGATCTTTCTCCGTGAATATGGCGAAATCATTTCCGCCGCCGCGACCGAGGCCGAAAGCGCGCGCCAAAATCCAGAAATCTAAACCGATCTCAGATGGCTCAGGCGCGAGGGGCGGAACCGTTCCAGATAACCGGGAACCACCTGTTCGGCCATCACCGGCGTAATCCCAAGATTCGCCAGACCCAGCGCATTCGGCGCCACAAGATTGTCGATCTTCATCAATTGCACCTGATCGCGGGTTAGCAAGGGCTTGGAGAAGAAAGGTGCTGGCAGCAATTCCAGCCACCAGGCGTAATAGGAAAAAAGCCAAAAAGGCACAGGGCTTAGATACCGCTTGCGCCCGATCGCCTCGATCAAAATATCCATCATCTCCTTGCTGGAATAGACCCGGGGGCCGCCCAGTTCATAGGTCTTGCCCATGGAAGCATCATCTTCAAGTGCGGCCATGGCGGCGCCGGCCACATCGCCCACATAGACCGGCTGAACCCGCGTGCCTCCGTCGCCGTAAAGATCGATCTGAATCAGCTCATCATCTTTGAATAATTTGATGCGGGGCATGAGCGGGCAGCCGAACACCGGGAGCACCCAAGAGAACCGGGCAACACCGGCCATCAGATTGAACAGGCGGTCTTCCGCCCCGAACATGGCCGAAGGCCGCAAAATGGTCGCTCCCGGAAAGGCGCTCAGCACGGCTTCCTCGCCCGCTGCCTTGGATCTGGCATAGGTGGAAGGCGAGGAGGCATCGGCACCGATGGTGGATAGCTGGATGAAACGGCTGGCGCCGGCCTCACTCGCCGCCCGGGCCAGATCGCCGGCCCCTTTCACATGGACGGCGTCGAAGGTCTGGGTCCGGCGCTCGCTCATCAATTCAGCCAGATTGATCACCCAATCCGCACCCTCGACGACGGCAGGCAGGGTTTCGGGCCGGGTCAGATCGGCGGCCATGGGAACGATTTGGCCAACATCTCCCGCCGATTTCAGGAAAAGCGCCTGATCGGGATCGCGCAGAGCAAGGCGGATTTGACAGCCCGCCCGGGCCAGCCGCTGCACCAGATAGCGCCCGGCAAAACCCGTTCCGCCGAATAAAGTGACCACCGGTTCCGCCATGA
>CAZBQG010000017.1:0-6497 GCA_964493945.1 uncultured Rhodospirillaceae bacterium | reverse complement strand
GCCCAGGTGGCGGAATTGGTAGACGCGCAGGTTTCAGGTACCTGTGGCCGAAAGGTCGTGGAAGTTCGAGTCTTCTCCTGGGCACCAATTTATGTTCGCGGCGTGAAACCGGCAGTGGGAAAAGGTCTTTGGCAAACGAACTTTTTAAAGGCGATTTGCCGGACGGCATGAGCTTCGGCTCCTCCGTCGCCATTGATACGGAGACCCAGGGCCTCAATCTTCAGCGCGACCGGCTGTGCGTCATGCAGCTTTCGAGCGGCGATGGCAACAGCGCCCTCGTTCAGTTCGAGCCGGGCGCCTACGAGGCACCCAATCTGAGGGCCCTGATGGCCGATCCAGGGGTGACCAAGATGTTTCATTTCGCGCGCTTCGATCTGGCCGCGATAAAAACCTACATGGATGTCATATGCCGGCCGGTCTATTGCACGAAGATCGCTTCCAAGCTGTCCCGCACCTATACGGATAAGCACGGGCTCAGTGAATTATGCGCCGAACTTTTGGATGTGCAGATGTCCAAACAGCAACAGCAATCGGATTGGGCCGCCGAGGTGCTCAGCGACGAACAAGTGGAATATGCGGCCCGCGACGTGCTTTATCTCCATCGCCTGCGGGAAATACTGGACCGCCGCCTGGCCCGGGAAGGGCGCGTTGAAATCGCCCAGGCCTGTTTCCAGTTCCTGCCCGTGGTCGTGGAAATGGATCTGGCCGGCTGGGCCGAAAAAAACATCTTCGAACACTAGGCTGATTTCCGCCCGTTTTATTGACCTTTGCTCCGGCTCACCCCATACTGCGAAGGATTGGTTACCGGGCGCTGATCACTAATTATGCCGGTTCAGGATGAGCAGCGTAAACATCGCCAGAAAAAAAGAAATAGACCCCTCAAAAGACGCCGTGACGGCGGCTGACCTGGAGGCGGCGGGGCGCGTTCTGCGCCTGGGTGCCGAGGGTCTGGCCCGTCTCGCCGATGGCTTGGATCAAGCCTTCTCCCAGGCCCTGGATATCTTACAAAAAACTCAAGGCCGCATCATCGTAACCGGCATGGGAAAAAGCGGACATGTGGCCAATAAAATAGCCGCCACGCTGGCCTCGACCGGCAGCTCGTCCTTTTTTGTCCATCCCGGCGAAGCGAGCCACGGCGACCTCGGCATGATCGAGCAGGCGGACACCGTCCTGGCGCTGTCCAATTCGGGCGACACCCAGGAAATGTCTGACATCGTGGCCTATACCAGGCGTTTCAAAATTCCCCTGGTGGTGATGACCAGCGGGCCCGACAGCGCCCTGGCCCGCCAGGCGGACGTGGCCCTGGTCCTGCCCCAGGCCGAAGAGGCCTGCCCCATGGGGCTAGCGCCCACCACCTCGACAACCATGATGATCGCGTTGGGCGACAGCCTGGCGGTCGCCTTGATGGAACGCAAAGGCTTCACCGCCGACGATTTCAAACTGCGCCACCCCGGCGGCCAATTGGCCCGGCGCCTTCTCAAAGTATCGGACATCATGCATCAGGGCGCCGAGCTGCCTTTGGTTTCGGGTGACACCCAGATGTCCCAGGCGATTGTGGAAATGACCGCCAAAAGTTTTGGCTGCATCGCCGTGGTCGATGAGGGGAACAATCTTGAAGGGATCATCACCGACGGCGATCTCAGGCGCCATATGAGCGCCGGCCTTCTGGACAAGCAGGCCGCCCAGGTGATGACCCACGAGCCCCGCACCATCGGGCCTAGCGCCATGGCCAGCCAGGCCGTGCAGATCATGAACGAAATGGGCATCACCAATCTGTTCGTCACCGAGGACGGCCGGGTGGTGGGCGTTCTCCATATTCACGACTGCCTGCGCATGGGTGTGGCATGACCACCCTGAGTGAGGCCGCCAAACATCTGGCCCAGGCCAAGTCCAAACCGGGTGAATCCAATCCGGATGGGGCCATCGAGACGGCCACAGAGCCCGGCCGTCGGCGCCTATCGGTAGGCTATAGCCGCTTCGTCAGCATCATGAAATTCGCCCTGCCGGCGACCGCCCTGGCGCTGATCGTACTGATCTTTCTGTGGCCCCAGATCCGCATGGTGGATACCCGCTTCAACATCGGTTTTGCCCGCCTGAAGGCGACCAAATCGGAAGATCCCAGCATGGTCAATGCGCGCTATGTGGGGACCGATAAGAACAACCAGCCCTTTTCCATCACCGCCGATCTGGCCAAGGATCTGTTAAGCGGCTCGGCCGCTATCGAGCTTGAAATGCCCAAGGCGGATCTGGCCCTGAAGAACGGAACATGGTTGGCCCTGACCGCCAATAGCGGGGTTTATAATCAAAAGAAAAAGCAACTCGATTTGCAGGGCGCGGTCAATTTGTTCCATGATTCGGGCTATGAATTCAAAACCAGCAAGCTCAGCATCGATCTGGATGCGGGGCGCGCCCAATCCGATCAGAAGGTGCGGGGCCAGGGCCCCTTCGGGCAACTCCAGGCCGAAGGCTTTCATCTTGTGAACGGTGGCAAATCCATCTTTTTCACCGGCAAGGCCAAATTGATCATCAGCCCCAAGGCAGCGGGGAGCACCAAATGATCCCCTTACCGGCCAGATTGACCACAGCCCTCGCCCTGGCTGTTGTCATGAGTGTTTCGGCCCAGGACCGGGCCAGCGCCCAGGGATTGCGGCTGGCCAGTACGGGCACCAATCAGGCGATCGAGGTGCTGGCCGATAACAGCATCGAATGGCAACGGGATAACGAAATCCTGGTGGCCCGGGGCAATGCGGTTGCCAGCCGGGGTGGAACAACGGTACGGGGCGATGTGCTCAGGGCCTATTACAAGAAAAAATCCGGCGGCGGCACCGATCTCACCCGGCTTGATGCGCAAGGCAAGGTGGTTATCACGTCCAAAACCCAAAAGGCAACGGGCGATGCGGCGGTCTATGACATGGAAAAAGCGGTCCTGGTGGTCAGCGGAAAAAATGTCCGCTTCACTTCGGATAAGGACCTGCTCACCGCCAACCGGCAAATGGAATATCACGAAAAAGAACTGGTCGTCGTGGCGCGGGGCAAGGCGACCGGAATCCATCAGGGCAAGAGATTAAGGGCCGATGTGCTGGCCGCCTATCTCAGGCGCACCAAAGGTGGCGAATTGATCGCCCGCGAAGTACAGGCCCAGGGCAATGTGCGCCTGGCCGCCGGCAAGGACCGGGTGCAGGCCGATAAGGGCGTCTATGACGTAAAGACGGAAATCGCCACCCTCAGCGGCCGGGTGCGCATCCGCCGGGGCAAAAACGTCCTGGCCGGTGAACGGGCGGAAATCAACATGAAGACAGGAGTTAGTAGGCTGTTAACCGCTCCTGGTGTAAGAAATAAGAGAAACAGAGTGCGCGGATTGATTCAGCCGAAAAAATGAGGCCAGGAACAATAAAGATGCGAACCAGGTGATGGACAACGGCGAAGACCAAGAAACCCTGACCCAGGAGAACACGCCACGCCTGGTGGCGGAGAATTTCCGTGGCCTGGTGGCCCGCAATCTGGGCAAGCGGTTCAACAAAAGGCCCGTGGTCAGAGGCGTGACCCTGTCCATCCAGCGGGGCGAAGTGGTTGGGCTTTTGGGCCCCAACGGGGCCGGGAAAACCACCTGCTTTTATCTGATCACCGGTCTCATTCAGCCCGATTACGGAACCATATTCCTGGACGGCCAGGATATTACGGATTTGCCCATGTACAGGCGCTCCAGGCTGGGCATCGGATATCTGCCCCAGGAGGCCTCCATCTTTCGCGGATTGACCGTGGAAAACAATATCCGCGCGGTTCTGGAAGTGGTGGAGAAATCCCGCGACCGGCGCGAATCAATCCTGGAAGCCCTGCTGGCCGAATTCTCCATCACTCATCTACGGCGCACACCGGCCCTGGCCCTGTCGGGCGGTGAGCGGCGCCGGGTTGAGATCGCCCGTGCCCTGGCGTCCCGCCCCAATTTCGTACTTCTCGATGAGCCCCTGGCCGGTATCGACCCCATCGCGGTCAGTGACATCCGTGATCTGATCGCGCACCTTAAGGACCGGGGCATCGGTGTGCTGATCACCGATCATAATGTGCGCGAAACCCTTGATATCATCGACCGGGCCTGCATCATAAACGACGGCATGCTGCTCATGGAAGGCGCGCCGGACGATATCGTCGGCAATGAAGACGTTCGCCGTGTCTATTTGGGCGATCGTTTCAGTTTGTGACCGGGTGCCGTCATGGCCATGAGCATCCGACTGGAATTACGTCAAGGCCAATCCCTGGTCATGACGCCCCAATTGCAGCAGGCCATAAAACTTCTACAGCTTTCCAATGTTGAACTGACCGAGTTCGTGGAATCCGAACTGCAGGAAAACCCCCTGCTGGAACGGGACGAAGGCCCAGATGGCGCTGAGCCCGATGGGCAAGGTGAGGGCACCCAGGAAAGCGCCCTGGGCGATGATCCCAAGCCCCTGAAAGAAGGGGATTTTTCCCTGGACGAGCAGCCTCTGGCCCCCGGCGAAGGCGCCCTGGATCAGGACTACAACACTGTCTGGGACACGGAAGGTGACGCCCAGCCCGCCGGCCAGGAATACTCGGCCCCCGCCGAATGGGGCAATGCCGGCGGCGGCGGTTTCGATGGGGATGGCTATAATCTGGAACAAACCATCGCCCAATCCGTTTCGCTCCGCGATCATCTTTTGGGCCAGGTCCAGGTGGAGCTGAATGATCCCGCTGACCGAATGATCGGCGCCTATCTGGTGGATATGCTGGATGATGCGGGCCGCCTGGGCGAGGATTTGGATATGACGGCGGTGCGCCTGGGCTGCCCATTGGAGCGGGTCGAAGCGGTGCTAGGATGCCTTCAGCGGCTCGATCCGCCGGGGCTGTTTGCCCGTGATCTAGCCGAGTGCTGGGCCATCCAATTGGCCGAGCGCGACCGGCTGGACCCGGCCATGCAAACCCTGCTGGATAATATCGACCTGCTGGAAAAGCACGATTTCACCGGCTTGGCCAAGCTCTGCCAGCTGAACATGGAAGACATCCAGGACATGATCGAGGAGATCAGGTCCTTAAATCACCACCCGGCAAGCGCCTTCGATGAGGCGCCCGCCCAACCCGTCATCCCCGATGTGATCATGCGCCCAGGCCCGGACGGCGGCTGGTTCGTGGAGCTGAATAACGACACCTTGCCCAAAGTCCTGATCAACAATCATTATTACACCGAAATCAGCGCCGCCGTCAGGACCAAGGAAGAAAAACAATATGTGGCGGAAAAGATTCAACTGGCCAATTGGCTGGTCAAGGCACTGCATCAAAGGGCGACCACCATTTTGCGCGTCGCCGAGGAAATCATCCGCCAGCAGGATGGGTTTTTCCACCACGGCATCGAACATCTGAGACCCCTGATTCTGCGCGACATCGCCGACGAAATCGAAATGCATGAGAGCACGGTGAGCCGGGTGACATCGAATAAATATATCCACACGCCCCGGGGGATATTTGAGCTCAAATATTTCTTCACGCCGGCCATCGGCTCCAGTCAGGGCGGCGAGGCCCATTCCGCCGAATCCGTGCGCCACCGGATCAAGACCCTGATCGACGGTGAACCGCCCAGCAAGGTGCTTTCCGACGATAAAATGGTGGAAATCCTGCAAGGCGAAGGGATCGATATCGCGCGGCGCACGGTGGCCAAATACCGCGAAACCATGCGCATTCCGTCTTCCGTGCGACGCCGGAGGCAAAAGGCGGCGGCGCTATAAGTGTTCCCGGATTTATCCCCAAACCGGTCTTGACAGCATCGGCGGGCGGCTCTACTTTCCCGGCCTTCCCGGATGGAGTAGTTCCTTTTTACCCGAATCATCCGCCTCGGCCCAACAGAACCGAAAACCTGCGGAATTATACACCGACCCTCAACAACTGGACGCTGAAGGTATAAAAGACTGGCATGGAAATAGCCGATCTTCTTTCCCCCGAAAGTGTAATCTCCGACCTCAAGGTGACGAGCAAGAAGCAGGCGCTGCAGGAATTGGCGCGGCGCGGCGCGGAACTGATTGAGGTTAAAGAACGAGCCGTTTTCGACGTTCTTCAGGAGCGGGAAAAACTGGGCACCACGGGTGTTGGCAGCGGAATAGCCATCCCCCATGGCAAGCTGCCATCCATCGACCGGCTGCACGGGCTGTTCGCCCGCCTGGAAAAGCCGGTGGATTTCGATTCAATCGACGAACGCCCGGTCGATTTGATTTTTCTCCTGCTTGCCCCTGAAGCGGCGGGCACGGACCATCTGAAGGCCCTGGCCCGGGTGTCCAGGCTTTTACGCGATGATGGAGTCTGCGAAAAACTCAGGGGATCGGACAACAAGGAAGCCCTATACGCCCTGTTGACCGAACAGACCGCCACCCGTGCGGCTTAGGCGTTTTTTAGAGCGGCCCTCCTCCTCTCTCTCGTCACTCCCTGCTCAATATCGTCACCCCCGCGCAGGAGCGTGTGAAGGAATACGGTTTTTGAGTAGATTTTCAGTAGAA
>CAZBQG010000016.1:0-30912 GCA_964493945.1 uncultured Rhodospirillaceae bacterium | reverse complement strand
TTGGACTTCTGATCACTCGTGAAATAAATTCGACGTCTGTAACTCATGACAGCACTCCATCTTTTCATCAAAGATTAAAGTGTTGCGTCGATCTATTGAGACCACCTTCAAAAGCAGCTGTCAGCACCTCTTCCAAAATAGATCCGCTGTTCAGGCTGGAGCAGATTTGCGTCCCGGAAAGCGGACGTGACCAAGTTTCTTTTATGGATCTAGGGCACCCGGCACTGAACATTCAGTAATGCCTGGCGCTTTTCGTCGCGCACCACTTTGACGGCGCGCTCCAGGGCCTCGGGCAGGGCTGCGGCATCCTCCACCTTTTCGCCATAGCCGTCGAAGGCATCCATGATCTTGTGATATTCGGTCGACGGGTCGAGGGGCGAGATGGGCGGGTTGTTGCTTTTGGCAGCATAACCGTCGGGAAAGACTGCCAGCGTCGAGCCCCGGACCGCGTTCCACATGGAATTGTTGAAGATCACATACAGCAGAGGCAATTCCTGCGCCCGCGACACGTAATGGCCGGGAATGGGGTTGTTGAACATGTAGGACCCATCGCCCATGGTGGCCACCACGAATTTGTCCGGCTGGCCCATCTTCAGGCCCAACGCCGCCCCCATGCACCAGCCGAGACCCGAGGCTGGCGGATTCATGAACATGCGGTTGGCCTCCTTCAGGTCCAACTGGGGCGCCATCAGGGGATATTCATTGATGAATACGGCGTCATCGCCCACCGCCTGGCCGATGCAATGGGACACATAGGCAGGGTGCATGGGTGAGTCGCTCTTCACCTTTTCACGTAGGCCCGCCATGGCGCCTTTGATTTTTTTGCGGCGCTCTTCCACTTCCTTGCGTCGCCTCTTGATGTGGCTCTTGATCCCCCGCATGGAGGACATGGCCTCGCCCAGGCTGTCCAGGGCGGCGGCGGCGGCGGACTGGATTGCCAGATCACATCGGAAGCTGCGGATCGGGATATTTTCAAAGCTGGGATCGACGGCCAAATGGACCACTTTGCAATCCGCTGCCGGTTCGCCCTGCACGGCGGGAATCCAGGGGGTGTCGTTCTCGATGACCAAAATGGCGTCGGCCCCGTCGAAATACGCACCTGGATTGCCGCCGGCCCACTGGGGATGGGCGGAAGGCAGAACATTTGATTTGGGTCGCCATTCGACCACGGGCACGCAGAAACTTTCGGCGAAGCGGCGGATGGCGGCGGCCCCTTCTTCGTCCCCGCCCGTACCCCTGGTGATGATCACCGGCAATTTGGCCTTGCCCAGGATTTCCGCCGCCTGGGTAATGGCCTTGGGATCGGGCCCCGGTGTGCCCCCCAGGCCCAGGGCCGTGTTTTTTTCATAAGTGAAACTGGACATGGGTTCGGACAGGACTTCGCGGGGCAAAGACAGATAAATCGGCCCCCGGGGCTCGCTCATGGCCACCTGCAATCCCCGGTCGATGACCGCTTCCAGCTGGACGCTGTTGCGCAACTCGTAATCCCATTTAACGGTTTCCCGTACCATGCCCGCCTGGTCATACATTTCCTGGGCCCAATGGATCAGTCCGTTCCTGGACCCGGCCATGCCGCTTTCGGTCAAGGGCGTGCGCCCCGCCGAAAAGAAGATGGGCACATGGTCGCTCATGGCATTGAGAATGCCGCAGACCCCGTTGGCCGTTCCCACATTGACATGCAGCATGACTGCCTGGGGCCGGCCCGTAGCCATGTAATAGCCGTGCGCCATGGCGACGGCGGTGTTCTCGTGGGGCACGGTGATGGGTTTGGGGACCTTCAGCCCCTTGACCTCGGCCCTGGCATAGGCTTCGACCACCGGCGCGAAGTCGGTGCCGCCATTGGCGAACAGATAATCGATCCCCCGTTCGGCCAGTAAGGCGAGATAGGCATCGGCGACGATTTCGGTTTTGATGGTATTGCTGGGCATGGGGACCTCCCGTCCGCTTGGATTGTTGTGGCGCGTTGTGCTATCAGTTTAGGGAAGATGGGGGCCAAGGCAAGAACAGGGGGCGGTCTTTCATTGAAAACCAGGGATTTCGGTACCACAGGTCTCAAGGTTTCCGAATTGGTCTTCGGTGGCGGCCAGGTCGGCGGACTTTTGATCAATGGCGATGATGATACGAGGCGCAAAGCAGTGCGCCGCGCCCTGGACGGCGGCATCAACTGGTTCGATACGGCGGCCCAATATGGCCAAGGGGAATCGGAAGAGGCCCTGGGCTGGCTGCTGGGCGAAATCGACGACACACCCTATTTGTCGACCAAATTGCGCCTGAATACGGATGATTTAAGTGATATTCCGGGCCAGATCGAACGCAGCCTGGAAGCCAGCCTCAAACGATTGCGCGGCGAAAGCGTCGATCTGTTTCAATTGTACAACGCCATCGGCCCCCAGACCAAAGGCCGCCATCTGGGAATTGATGCGGTGCTGGGCAAGGGGGCGTGGCCGATATCATGGACAGGCTCCGCGATCAGGGCATGATCCGCTTCGCCGGTACCACCCGCCAGGCAATTGAGAGCGGGCGGTTTCAATCGGCGCAGATCTATTACAATTTGCTCAATCCCAGCGTCGGGCAGGCGGTGCCGGATGGCTGGTCGGGCCATGATTTCAGCGGGCTGATCATGGCTTACAAAGAAAGTGGCGTGGCCGCCATGAGTATCCGTATCTTCGCAGCCGGCGTCATCACCACCGATATTCGCCATGGAAGGGAAACGGTGCTGACCCAGGGCAGTGAAATTCCCGATGAGGAAATGCGCACGCGCAAGGTCTTCGATGTGCTAGACACCGAATTTGGCAGCCGGGCCCAGACGGCGGAGCGGTTCGGACTGGCCAATGAAGATCTGGCTTGTGTTCTGGTGGGTCTGGCCGATATGGATCAGCTTGACGAGGCGCTGGCGGCCACCGATTTGGGACCCCTGCCGGACGCGGCGCTGAGGCGCCTTGAGCCACTTCACGCAAACGATTTCGCTTAAGCTTAACCGAGAGGACTTTAGATGTTCTACGAGACCGACAAGAACGATCACGGATTACCCCACAATCCCTATAAATCCTGCGTCATCCCCCGGCCCATCGGCTGGATCACCACCAAGAGCCGGACGGGCGTGGTCAATCTGGCGCCCTACAGCCAGTTCAACAATCTGGGCTATGATCCGCCCTATGTGATGTTCGCGGCCAATCCCAAGCCCGACGGGGTCCGCAAGGACAGCGTCATCAATGCCATCGAGACCGGTGAATTCGTCTGCAACATGGCGACGCGGGAACTGCATGATCAGGTGGAAATCTCGTCCCAGATGGTCGATTCGGAAGTGGACGAAACGGTTCTGGCGGGGCTGGAGACCCTGCCATCCAACATGGTGGCACCACCGCGCATCGCCGCATCGCCGGTCCATCTCGAATGCCGCTATCACGGCTCCATGACCCTGCCCGGCCATACGGCGGAAGGCACGGCGGAGATCATCGTCGGGCGGGTCATCGGGGTGCATATCAGAGACGAAGTGCTGACCGAGGACGGGCTGATCGATGTGGTCAAGATCCAACCCATCGCCCGGCTCGGCTATTTCGATTACACATCGGTCACCGAGGTGTTCAGCATGCCGCCGTCCGGGCCCAATGTGGAAGCAAGGCGCAAGGGCCTGGGTGGCCAGGCGGTGGGCAAGCCCAAAAAATAAGGAGCAAGCGGTTATTTGTAGCGGAACTTGAGATAAAGCATGGTGACGGCCAACGCCAGGGTGACGGCGTTGGCCGCGATGAGCGGCAGATCACTGATTAAGGTGCCATAGGCCAGCCACAGCAAGATGCCCAGCGTGCGGGTCAGAAACATGCCCAGAGATACGTCACGGGTCGACCTGGTGCGCCATGACTTGATCACCTGGGGGAGGAAGGCAATTGTGGTCAAGGTAGCGGCCGCCATGCCCAGAAGGGTTATTCCGTCGAGCTGCAAACGCCCCTCACCCTTCGAACAAATGAGAAAATTTTTAGCGCATCTTAGCTTTCAGTTCAGGGCTTGCCTCGGCCACCTTGGGGAAATCGTCCTTCCAGCCATAAGGCCGGCAGGCATCAACCACAGCCCGGTTGTTGTGGTAGGGCGGCCCCTGCAGCATGGTATCCAGCGGTGTGGACCAGGTGCGGCGCATTTAGTCTATATCTTCCGGCGGATCGCAGCGCGTCGACATGGCCCAGATCACGTCGAACATGTTGGACGGATCGATATCTTCATCGACCACCACCGTCCAGCGCCCGGCATAAGCGGCTGATTGCACCGAGCTTGCCAGCATGGCCGCCTGTTTGGCATGGCCCGGATAGAGCTGTTCAATGGAAATCACCTTGAACAGCCATGTGGCCACCGAGGAATGGCACCAGACGCCTTTCACGCCGGGCAGGCCGGCCTTCTCAACCTCGTCCCAGACCATTGAGGAATTGACCACCGCCTGGGCCGTGGGCGCGACCGAAGGGCGGCCCGGGCTCTGGATGGTGAGGATCGGGTCATCGCGGTAATAAACCCGGCGCACATTGATCAAAGGTTCCTGGGAGACACCAGAGGCGTAATAGCCCATGAATTCGCCGAATGGTCCCTCGGCATGGGTTTCATTGTGGGATATCTCACCTTCCAGAACGATTTCCGAATGGGCCGGGATGGGCAGGCCATGAAGTTCGCTTTCGATCACTTCGAAGGCCCGGCCACGCTGGCCGCCGGCATAGGCATATTCGTCGGTTCCGAAATCCACACCCTGGCAGGCGGCCAGGAACAATGCCGGGTCATGGCCACAGGAAATGGCCACCGGACAAGGTTTATTCTGCTTGAAATATTTTTTCTGGATGATGCGTCCATGCTTACCCGGGCTCATCCACACGCCCAGCTGGTTCTTGTCGTGCAGTTGGATGCGGTAGGTTCCTATATTGACCCAGCCCGTATCCGGATCGCGCATGATCACCAGATCATTGGTGCCCAGATAGCGCCCCCGTCATCTTCGTGCAGGAAAGGGGCCGGGAACTTCATCATATCCACCTCCCCGTCGCGCTCGATATTCTCCAGAATGGGTCCGTTCTTAACGGTAACGGGGGGGATCAGTTCGAACTCGGTGCGCATGCGGTCGCGGTAGGCCTGGACCAGACCGATGGGCGCCAGGGACTGATCAAATCCCAGCGCCATGGCCGTACGCCCGGTCGATCCCAGGACGCCCGAAAGCGCGCGGAAGCTGGCGGGCGATCCAGGGATGTTTTCGAACATCAATGCGGGTGCGCCCGCCTCGCCACCATCGGCGGCGAGAATTTCCTGCAACGCGCCGATCTCCAGATTCCAATCCACCCCGTCGAGGCGCAAAAGCTCACCCATATCATCGATGCGCCCGATCATGTCGCGCAAATCGATGTAACCCAGATTGGGTCTTACGCTGTCCGCCATTTCCGCTTTCCCCGGTCCCCGCCGCCTAGAGTTTGCTTATCTTGACCTTGGCGCAAAGATCCAAATTCAAATTCGACGGGCTGGCATGGTCCCAATCCAGCTCCAATAGCTCGTTGAAGAACACGCCTTTGCCCTTGGCGACGGGCATGCCTTCGCTCCAATGCCCACATAATGCGGCGATGGCCAGGCCTTCGGGATGGATCGCCTGAGTCAGGCGCACCCTTCCTTCCACATGGCGCCCTGAATGGGTCTCGACGCGCACCGGATCACCGCTGCAAAGCCCCTTGGAGGCGCCGAGATCGGCATTGATGGCAACGGTGTAGGAGAAGGGATCCATCTGCGCCGCCTCATCCAGCCAGGCATTTTCCATGGTGTAGGAATTGGTGTGGATGATGTCCCGGTAATAGAACGCGTAGAGGTCAAACTCCCCGTCCTCGCAGCGGTGGGACGGACAGGGCAGCCAATCTGGCAGGGGATCGAAAAATTCTCTCGGCACGGAAAGCCCGGCGGGGTCCATAACCGCCATCTTGTCGTCATACAGTTTGGGCATCCATTCCCAATAGATGGGCACCCGCACATTTTCGAAATGGCGCCAATAGACTTCTTCGGGTTTTTTCGGCCATTTTATCACGCCGTTCTCTTTGAACCAGTCCAGGCCTTTTTCTGCGCCGAACACATTTTTTAGTTCCAGATCGCAAATTTCCTCGTAATTATATTTTATGTCGGGCTCCAGCCGGTAGGGTGCTTCCAGCTTGAACATGGCGTTCAGCGCCGCGTTGTAATCGGGCCCGAACCCGCCCCGATGGGCGAATTCCAGCAAGATATCGGCGAAGGGGCGCTGTTCGCCCACCGGTTCCAGAACCGGCTGGCGGATGGGCCAGCACCATTCGCCCATGCCCGCCGGATGGCTGAAGATGAAGGGGAAATTGGCCCTGGAATCGACACTTTGCAGATAGTCGCAATCGGGCAGGACTATGTCGCAAAAGGCCGAAGTCTCATTGAGGAAAATATCGATGGAGACCATGAATTTATAGCTGGCCAGCGTCTCGGCCACTACGTCCTTGTTGCCCACACTCATGACAATATTGGCGCCGTGATTGACCATCATCTCGATGCGGTAGGGTAGGTCCAGCTTGTCCCAGATATCCTGGTTGTCGGCGGAATAGATATAGGGCGAGGACTGGCTCATGGTGAACAAATCCTGCAATCCGGCCCGTTCCGGTTTTTGCGGCTCGGTGATGGGATAGGGGAAATGGGGTCCCATCCAACTGCCGGTGATCATCAGCCCGTCCGGGTCCGGGTGGGGCGCGTAGCGCAGCTTGCCGGTTTCCGGAACCCCGTGGCAGGCCGGGTTGAAGCCCAGGCATCCGCCGACCATATCCGCCGAGCCCACAAGCTGGTTCAAAAGATCGATGCCCAGAAAATTATAGACCGAATTCACATGACCCTGGGATCCCCTGAAGGCGATGGCCGCCGCCGGGCGGTAGGGAACTTCCACGCCATCGATGACGATGGTGGAGCCGATGCGCGCCTCAGTGGCGAATTCCTGGGCCAGGCGGCGGATATTGGCTGCCGGCACGGTGGAAATCTCTTCGCCTTTTTCCGGTGTAAATTTTTTCAGATGCTCCTTTAGAAGCGCGAAGCTGGGCTGACAGGTTTGGCCCGCTACATCGAAGCTGCCCTCAAGGGCTAGGTTTTCGGTCTCGGTCTCATCAAAGGGGACGGCTGCGCCCGCAGCTTCATCCCAGACCAAAGGTTTTCCGCTTTCCGTGTGGCGCACATAAAGTCCGTCGGGGCCGATCAGATATGCCGCGTTGGTCTTGGCTTTGAGATAAGGCCGGTCGACGGTGCCCAATTCATTGACAATGACATTGCACATGGCCAGGGCAAGCCCGCCATCCGTGCCTACCCTGAGCGGCACCCACTCGGTGGATTTGGCGGCGGCGAAATTGCAAAAGGGATCGACCACCACCATTTTCATGCCGCGCGCCCTGGCTTCGGCGGCCAGCCCCATATTGGAGCAGGAGGCATGCCCCGCCGAATGTCCCTTGGAGGCGCCAAAATAAACCGCGTAATTGCAATATTCGAAATCGGGCACGACCGACCAAGAGGCATGCATGACGCCACTGATTAGATGCGCGCCATTGCCACAATGAAGCCCGCCGCCGGCCGACGAGGTATTGCGGGTCCCGAAGCCCGCCGCGAAAGCCCAGATGGGCATGCGGCTGGACGTCACAGTGGTGGTCCGGGTGACGGCCAGTTTGCGCGGATCATCGGCCCGGATGCGCTTTAAATTCTCAGCCACCTCGTCCAGCGCCTCATCCCAGGAAATTTCCTTCCAGCCGGGATCCTCGTCGATGCCTTTTTCCGGATTGGTCCGGCGCAAGGGCACGGTCAGGCGGTTGGGGTCATAATGGGTCAGAAGCCCGCTTACCCCCTTGCCGCAAAGGCGCCCCTTGCCCACCACGCTGTCGGGATTGCCTTCGATCTTGACCACCACCCCATCGACGCGGTGGGCCTTGATCGAACAGGTCCCATAACAAAGCGAGCACGACGAAGGCAGCCATACATCGTCATCGACAGTACTCCGCAAGGCTTCTTGCGGGCTGGTTTGATCCATCATGAATTATTCCCTTTCCCCATTGCGAACATGCTAACACCGGATCGGGAAATTGAGCAACAAAACCGGGGGCACAATCATGACTGACGCAAGGATTGCTTTCGATCATATCCACATCATCAGCGAGGATCCGGAAGCGTCGGCCAAATGGTATGCCGATATTCTGGGGAGCGAAATCGCCGGCACCCATGAAACAATGGACGCCATTCAGATACGTATCGAGTTTTCCGGCGCCACCTTAATGGTACGTGGCCGCCGCCCGGGGGAAGAGCCGGGCCAGACCAATTCCATGCGGCATTTCGATGACTATATCAGCCATGACGAATGGGGCACGGATCATTTTGGCTTCAGCGTCATCGGCGGTATCGATGCCTTTTGCGATGAAATCAGAGAAAAGGGCGCGGTGTTTTCGGTTGAACCTTACGAATTCCTGCCGGGTGCGCGCATTGCCTATCTGGAAGGCCCCGATGGGGTGAGCATCGAGTTGGTTCAGGCCAAAACCTAACTAAAGCTGAGGGATTGCCTCTTTTATTTCTATCACCAACGCGCCCCTGGCCCAGGCAAACTGTTCCTTGACCTCCACCACCAACGCACCTTCGGTCACGACCTTGGCCGTGCATTTGAGCGCATAGCCCTGGCCGGGATTGCGCGAGCCCTGAACTTTTTTTGAGGCGATGAGCAAAGTGACCCGATTGTCCTTCACCAGATTGGCCTCTGTCTGGTGATAACGTCCGGCGGGCAGGATCACGGTGTCGCCCCGCAGTCCCAACTTCCTGGCATAATCTCCCCAATTGCCGACCATATGGGGGCCGTCTTCTCCCTGGGTGACGATGGCGACGAATTCGGTCTCTGCCCAGACTTCCAGGCAGTTGGCTTCCATGACGCTCATAGATCATCCCTTTCGAATAATTGGTTGAGTTGGGGGTGGGCCATGCCGCCCTGCAAAAATGAGATGCCGCCGGTCTCCAGTATTTCGCTCAGCGCATTTTTTAAAACGCCGAATGTGGTCCGGGTCATGCCGCCAGCCATGGATATGCGCCTGACGCCCAAATCCGCCAGGGCCTTGATATCCAGCCCGCCAGCGCCGCCGACGATATTGACCGGACCGTCTATTTCGCGCACCAGATCGCCGATGGCGGCACCTTCGGTGACGGCGATGACGAAGGCGCAATCCGCACCCGCTTCCAGATAGGCGTTGGCCCGGGTGATGGCATCAGAGAGTTTGTTCTCTTCCGAGGCACCTTTGTCGAAATAGACATCGGTGCGGGCATTGATCACCACGGGGATACCTGCATCCTGTCCGGCGCTCCTGGCCGCTTTTATGCAATCGTTGGCGAGACCCATATCGCGCATAGTGCCCGCAGCATGATCCAGCCCGTCTTCCAGATTGACCCCGATGGCACCGGCCTCCAGGGTCAGGCGTACGGTTTCGGCCACCTCTTCGGGCGTCGCACCATAGCCCCCTTCCATATCGGCGCTTACCGGCAATGCCACGCGGGAGGCGATGCGTCTGACAGCTTCCAGCATTTCGCCCCGCTCCATTTGTTCGCCATCCGGATAGCCCTGCGCCCAGGCAACACCGGCGCTCGCCGTGGCCAGGGCCGGAAAGCCCATGGAAGCGGTGAGCACGGCTGTGCCCGCATCCGATACGTTGGGCAGCACCAGGGCTTCGTCCCCATGGTGCAGGGCGCGGAAGGCTTCGGCCTTGGTGGCCTGATCCGGTGCGCCCATCAGGAGACCTTGGTCACTTTCACCTTGGCGCAAAGATCGAGGGACAGATTGACCGGGTTCATGTAATCCCAGCCCATTTCCAGGAGGTCATTATAGAAGACGCCCTTGCCTTTGGCCTTGGGCAGCCCGTCGGCCCAATGACCACAAAGGGCGGCGATGCCCAATCCTTCGGGATGGATGGTTTCAGTCAGTTTGACAAAGCCGTAAATCTTGCGGCCCGCATCGCTTTCCACCTCGATCCGGTCCCCCGTCTTGAGCCCCTTTTTGGCGCCAACGGACGCATTGAGCGCGATGTTATAGGAGAAGGGGTCCATCTGCGCCGCTTCATCCAGCCAGGCATTTTCCATGGTGAATGAATTGGTGTGAAGGGTATCACGGTAATAGAAGGTGTAGAAATCAAAGCCTTCCCGTTTGCATTCATGGGATTTGCAAGGCAGCCAGTTGGCCAGCGCATCGTAATGCTCCGCGGGGATATCAAAACCCCTGGGTTCGGCGATGGGCAGCATCTGTTCGCGGTGAATGGGCATGAATTCCCAGTAGATGGGCGTCCTGGCATCGGTGAAGGGGCGCCAATAGACCTCTTTCACTTTCTTCGGCCAGCGGCGGACACCGTTCTCCTTGAACCATTCCAGCCCGTAGTTTTCGCCGAAATTATTTTTTAGGTCGGCATCGCAAACCTCGGGATAGGAATATTTGCGCCCCATCTCCAGGCGGTAAGGATCGCGCAGATCCATGACCACATTGTAAGACGCGTTCATATCGTCCATGAAACCGGCCCGTTCGGCCAGATCCATCAAAACATCGGGGAAAGGCCGCTCCTCATCGAAGGGCTCGACGATGGGCTGCTGGATCGACCAGCTCCAATCGCCCATTCCGTTGGGATGGTTGAAGATGAAGGGGAAATTGGCGCGCGTATTGTAGGCACCCAGATAGCCCCGGTCGGGCAGCACGATATCGGCGAACTCGGATGTCTCAGTAAGATAGAGATCGAAGGAGACAATGAAATCCAGCTCCTTCAGGCTTTCCGCCGCCTCGTCCTTGTTGGCGATGCTCATAATCAGGTTGGTGCCGTAATTCATCAGCATTTCCGGCCGGTAGGGAAGATCAAATTTGTCCCAAAGTTTCCGCCCATCCCTGGAATTGACGAAGGGCGAAGTCATGCCCATGACCAGCAAATCCTGTAGGCCCAGATCCTCCGGCATGCGGGGCTCGGGGCGCGGATAAGGCGGCTCATAAGCCTGCCAGACGCCGACGGCCATCAACCCGTCCTTGCTGGCATGGGGTTTGTATTTAAGGCGCCCCGTATCGGGCAGCCCGTCGCAGGCCGAATTGAACCCGTGGCACGATCCAACCACATCGCATGCGCCCGTTATCTGGTTGATCAGATCAACGGCCAGGAAGTTGTAGGTGGAATTCCGGTGCCCCTGCACGCCACGAAATGCAATGGCCGCTGCCGGGCGGTAAGGAAGCGTCACCCCGTCGATATCGATGGTCGAGCCGATGCGCGCCTCTTCGACGAATTCCTTGGCCAGGCGACGGATATTTTCCGCCGGGACCGTGGTGATTTCCTCAGCCTTTTCCGGGCTGAAATTTTTGAAATGTTCGGCCAGGAGGTCAAAGGAAGGCCGGCATTTGACGCCCGCCACATCATATTCACCGCGCAAGGCCATATCGGCGGAATCCGCCACATTATAGGCCTTTGCCTGACCCGCCGCTTCATCCCAGACCATGGGCTCATTATTCTCCGGATCGCGCACATAGCGCTTGTCCGGGCCAATCAAATAAGGGCCGTTGGTTTTGGCCTTCAAATAAGGCTCATCAATGGTGCCCAGCTCGTTGACCATCACATTGCAGATGGAGAGCGCCAGGGCCGCATCGGTGCCGACCCGGATGGGCACCCACTCGGAGGCCTTGGCGGCGGCGAAGTTGCACATGGGATCGATCACTTTCAGCTTCATGCCGCGGCGCCGGGCATCGGCCGCTTGGGCCATGTTGGAGCAGGACGCATGGCCCGCCCCGTGGCCTTTGGAGGCGCCGAAATAGATGGCGTAATTGCAATGCTGGAAATCGGGCAAGATTCCCCAGGACGCATGGGTGATGCCGCTCACCTGATGGGCGCCGTTGCCGCAATGAATGCCGCCGCCCCCTTCCGACACGTTGGGCGTGCCGAAGGCCGGCGCGAAAGCACCAAATGACAGACCCATGGTATAGATGGTGGTGGTCCGCTGGATCACCAGTTTGCGGGGATCGTCTTCCCGGATGCGTTTCAGATGCTGGGCGGTCACATCCAGGGCTTCATCCCAGGAAATTTCCTCCCATTTGGGATCAATGCCGATGCCCTTTTCAGGGTTGGTGCGGCGCAGCGGCTTGGTCAGCCGGTTGGGATCATAATGAGTAAGCAGGCCCGATACCCCCTTGCCGCACAGCCTTCCGCCGCCCACCGTGCTTTTGGGATTGCCTTCGATCTTGATGGCCACACCATCGACACGGTGGGCCAGGATGGAACAGGTCCCGTAACAAAGATTGCAAGTCGACGGCAGCCACACATCATCCTTGGGCGCGCTTTCGGCCTGGGGGCTGGGTTTTGCATCTGGCTTCATTTCGTTCATGGCTTCTTTCCTTCTTTTTTTGTCAGCCCCCTTCGAAGGCCTTGAAGAGGATCATTTCGATTTCTGCGGTTTTGCCTTTGGGCGTTATGGGGTGGCTCATATCCCCGATGGGCGCGCCATTGACGATCACCCGGCAGCAATCCAGCAGACCGCCGCTGGGGTTTTTTACTTGGCGCATGGTCTCGGAACCGATATGTGCCTCCAGGGCGGCTATCACATCATCGCCGGTCCCGTTGGGTTTCAGCGTGAGGAGCACGGGGCGTTCATCGGTGGCCGTCGCCAGAAAGCCGAACAGCCAGACTTCGATGGCAAGAGCCTCGCCGGCAAGTTCAGGCGTCTCGGGCTGGGCTTCGGGCTTGGCCTGGGCCGATTTCCGCCCAGCACCATACCACAGCTCCGCCGAGCCATCGGGATCAAGCACGCCGCTCATACCCGCACCGCTCCGCATATATCGCGATTGCCCATAAATCCGCGCTCCGCCCTTGATTTTAGTAAGCGGGTTCATGATGCCCGAAAAATCACATTCGGGCAACGGGGTCTATATCAACACACCTTGCCAGCGCGCTAACGGTTTGCCAAAATCGGCTCAGAAACCAAATTAAAGGGAAGCCATAATGAATATTCTTGATCCGAAAGCCGAAACCGGTACCGCCGACGGCGAAACCAGCCAGGGCGATGATGTGTGGCTGCCGTCTTCTTGCAGCCTTTGTTATTCCAATTGCTCCATCATGGCCCACCGGGTTGACGGCGTGATCACCAAGATCGAAGGCAACCCGGAAAGTGTCGCCGGGATGGGCCGGCTTTGCGGCAAGGGGGTTTCGGGGATCATGACCCATTATGATCCTTACCGCCTGACCGTACCCTTGCGCCGCACCAATCCGGAAAAAGGCATTGGCGTGGATCCCGGTTTTAAGGAAATTTCCTGGGACGAGGCGCTGGATGAAATCACTGTCTGGCTTAAAAAAATCCGCGCCGATGATCCGCGCAAGCTGGTCGTCCAGCGGACCACCACGGTAATCGCCGATCACGCGCCGGCCTATGCCTTTTCTTCGGGCTTCGGCACACAAAACGGAGGATCGGGCGGTGGCGGGCTGCATTGCGGCAACGGGGCCCATCTGGTGGGCGGGCTGATGCATGCCTCCTGGTCCATCGTGCCCGATTTTCATTATTGCAATTACGCACTGTATTTCGGCGCCTCAAAGGGTCATGCGGCGGGGCATGCTTCCAATGCCAATATGAAATTGGCTGCAGATGCCCGGGCCCGGGGCATGAAAATGGTGGTTATCGACCCCTTCGCCAATCAGGCCGGCGCCAAGGCCAGCCAATGGGTCCCCATCCGGGTTGGCACCGACGCGGCATTGGCCCTGGCCATAGCCAATGTGATGGTCAACGATCTGGGTATGTATGACGCCTATTACCTGAAGGCCAAGACCAATTTGGCCTATCTCATCGGCCCCGATGGCCGTTATCTGCGCCATGCATCCACCAACCAGCCCATGGTCTGGGACGAAGCCACCGGATCGGCCGTGCCCTTCGACGGGACCGAGAACGGAAATATGGCCTTGGAAGGTGAATTCCAGGTGGACGGCGTCACCTGTCATCCAGGCTTCGCGCTTTTGAGCGAGCATCTGAAAAGCTACACGCCCGAGCGCGGCGAGGAAATCAGCACGGTCCCGGCAGACGATATCCGCAAAATGGCCAAGGATTTCGCCACCGAGGCCCGGATTGGATCGACCATTTTGATTGATGGGGTGGAAGTCCCGTACCGCCCGGCCGCAGCCATCGCCTTCCGGGGATCCCAGGGGCACCGCAATTCCACCTACAACATGCTGGCCATCGATATGCTCAATCATCTGGTGGGCTCGGCCGATATGGTGGGCGGTTGCCTGGGCTTCAACCCGGCGTCTCATGGTTATCCCGGTACCGGGCGTCTGCGTTATACGCCTTCACCCGATGCCGACGGGATAATGATGGTCGGCAGCTGGATGAGCCCCCATAAGCCCTATCCCTTCCGCCAGCCCAAGCATCCCGAACGGATGGGGCTGCAGGATCTGTTTCCCATGGGCATGGGATCGGTCTTTCAGACCTCCAGCGATAATGAGGAAACCTGGACCAAGTTCAACCACCCCTACCGGCCCGAAATGATCCTCAATATCGGCGCCAATAATCTGATGAGCATCGGCAATAAGGACACCGTGGCCGAGGCGATGAAGAATTACAAATTCATCGTTTCGTGCGATATCTATCTGACCGAAAGTGCCGATTTCGCGGACATCGTGCTACCCGATGCGGATTATCTGGAAAGTCTGGATTCACGGTCCAACTTCCCCTTTGTGTTCAGTCATCCGGCTGGCATGGGAGAATGGTGCTGGCCCATCCGCCAGCCCATCGTGGAGCCCCACGCCAAACGCATGCGTCATGCGGACCTGTTGATGGAGTTGGCCGATAGATGCGGCTTTCTCGCGGATTACAATATGGGGCTGAACGGGTATCTGGATCTGGAGGCGCCGTTCCGCCTGTCGCCGGATAAGCGCTACACTTACGAAGAAATCTGCGACACTGATCTGAAGGACAAATTCGGCCCCGAACACGGGCTGGAATGGTTCAAGGAAAATGGCGTCATGAAATGGGCCAAGAAACCCGAAGAAGTCTATTGGCGCCATTTCGTCGATGTAAGGGTGCCGCTTTATTGGGAATTCATGCCCACCATGTGGGAGGAAATAAACGCCATCGCCGAGCCCGCGGGCTTTGACGTGCCCCGCGAACATTACGCCGCCCTGCCCGATTGGCTGCCCTGCGCGGCCCATGAATGCACGGACGAAGGCTTTGATTTCTTTGCCTTCTATTACCGGGACATCATCCACACCAACAGCCTGACCATGGAAAATGCCTGGCTGGACGAGGCCGCCGAGCTTGACCCCTTCTCATATAATGTGGCGGTCAATGAAGACCGGGGCAAAGCGCTGGGCCTGAAATCGGGCGACCGGGTCTGGGTCGAGAACCATTACGGCCATAAGGTGGACGGCAAGCTGCGCCTGACCCAGGCCATCCACCCCGAAGGCGTGGGCATCGGCGCCTGCGCTGGTCATTGGGGTGAAGGCATGCCGAGGGCCAAGGGCAAGGGCGTCTTCTTCAATGATCTGGTGGAAATTGATTGGGATCATTCCTGCCCGTCCAACCTGAATTTGGATCTTTGCGCCAAGGTCAAGATCACGAAAAAAACCTGAAGCCCAAGGAGGGATAGCCCAAGGGGGGATAGCAATGAATATTCTCGATCCCAAAGCCAAACCCGGCGCCGCCGGTGAAGAAGATGCGACCCGGGGCGACGATGTGTGGCTGCCTTCCTCTTGCAGCCTTTGTTATGCCAATTGCTCAATCATGGCCCACCGGGTAGACGGCGTGATCACCAAGATCGAGGGAAATCCCAACAGCGTCGCCGGGTTGGGCCGGCTTTGCGGCAAGGGGGTTTCCGGGATCATGACCCATTACGATCCCAACCGGCTGACCGTTCCGCTGCGCCGGACCAACCCGGAAAAGGGCATCGGCGTCGATCCTGGCTGGAAGGAAATCTCATGGGACGAGGCGCTGGACGAGATCACCGTCTGGCTTAAAAAAATCCGCGAGGAGGATCCGCGCAAGCTGGTCGTCCACCGGACCACCACGGTGATTGCCGATCATACGCCGCAATACGCCTTCTCCACCGGTTTCGGCACCATGAATGGCGGCTCCGGCGGGGGATTGCATTGCGGCAACGGGGCGCACCTGATTTCCGGGCTGATGCATGCCTCCTGGTCCATCTTGCCCGATTTCCAATATTGCAATTACGCCATCTATTTCGGCGCCTCCAAGGGGCATGCGGCGGGCCATGCCTCCAACTCCAATATGAAGATGGCCGCCGATGCCAGGGCGCGGGGCATGCGCATGGTGGTGGTCGATCCCTTCGCCAATCAGGCCGGCGCCAAGGCTGCCGAATGGGTGCCCATCCGTATCGGGACCGATGCGGCACTGGCCCTGGCCATGGCCAATGTTCTGATCAACGAATTGGAGCTCTATGACGCACCCTACCTCAAGGCCAAGACCAACGCCGCCTATCTGGTGGGCGATGACGGGCGCTATATGCGGGGTGCGGAGTCGGGGAAGCCCCTGGTCTGGGACCAGAATGGGAGCCGGGCGGTTGATTTTGGCGCGATCCAACCGGACGCCATGGCGCTCAGCGGTGAATACAGCCATGAGGGAGCACCCTGCCGCCCGTCCTTCGTTCTTTTGGCCGAGCATCTGAAAAGTTATTCGCCGGAGAAAGGCGAGGAGATCAGCACGGTTCCCGCCGCCAATATCCGCCGGCTTGCAAAGGAATTTGCCACCGAGGCACGGATTGGATCGACCATCACCATTGATGGCGTGGAAATTCCCTACCGGCCGGCCGCGGCCATAGCCTTTCGTGGATCCCAGGGGCACAAGAACTCCACCTACAACATGTTGGCGGTGGATATGCTCAACCAGTTGGTGGGCTCGGCGGACATGGTGGGGGGATGTCTAGGTTTCAACCCGGCTTGTCACGGTTATCCCGGCACCGGGCGCCTGCGTTACGTGCCCTCGCCCGACGAAGACGGCATGATGATCACCGGTGACTGGATGAGCCCGCACCGGCCCTATCCCTTCCGCACACCGAAGCACCCCGACCGCATCGGCTTGCAGGATCTGTTCCCCATGGGCATGGCATCTTTGTTCCAGCTTTCCAGCGACAATGAGGAAATCTGGAGCAGTTTCGATTTCCCCTACCGGCCCGAGATGATCTTCAATATCGGCACCAACATGCTGATGAGCGTGGGCAACAAGGAGACCGTGGCGGCCAATCTGAAGAAATACAAGTTCATCGTCTTCAGCGATTTGTTCCTAACCGAAAGCTCGGATTTCGCAGATATCGTGCTGCCCGACGGGGATTATCTGGAGAGCCTGGATTCGCGCTCCAACTATCCTTTCATCTTCAGCCATCCGGCGGGCATGGGCGAATGGTGCTGGCCCATCCGCCAGCCGATCCTCAAACCCCATGCCGAACGCCGCACCCATGCCTGGGTGATGAATGAACTTGCCGAGCGGGCAGGTTTTCTGGGCGATTACAATATGGGCATCAACACCTATCTGGATTTGCAGCCGCCCTACCGCCTGGAGCGGGACAAGCGCTATAATTACGATGAAGTCTGCGATGCCGATCTCAAGGACAAGTTCGGCCCCGAACACGGGCTGGATTGGTTCAAGGAAAACGGTGTGATCAAATGGCCGAAAAAACCCGAAGAGATTTATTGGCGCTATTTCGCTGATGTCAGGGTGCCTATTTATTGGGAATTCATGCCCGCCATGTGGGAGGCGATTGAGGAATTCGCCGGCCCCGCCGGTTTCCATGTGCCCAAGGAGCATTACCGGGCCCTGCCAGACTGGCTGCCCTGCCCGTCCCATGAATGCACCAAGGAAGGCTTCGATTTTTTCGCCTTCTATTACCGCGACATCGTGCATACCAACTCCATGACCATGGAAAACGCCTGGCTCGACGAAGCTGCCGAGCTGGACCCCTTCTCCTACAATATCGCGCTGAATGCGGAGAAGGGCCGGGAGATGGGATTGAAGTCGGGGGATGCAGTGTGGGTGGAAAATGAATGGGGCTCACGGGTGGAGGGCCGGCTGCGCCTGACCCAGACCATCCATCCCGAGGGGTTGGGCATCGGGGCATGCGCCGGTCACTGGAAACAAAGCCTGCCCAAGGCCCGGGGCAAGGGTATCTTTTTCAACGAACTCATCGAGATCGACTGGAACCACGCTTCCCCGTCCAATCTTAATTTGGACCTTTGCGCCAAGGTCAAGATAACGAAGAAGCTCTGATGAAAATCGACATCCACACCCATTTCAACGAACCAGGGGTGGCCGAGAAGCTGGGCATCGATATGGCCAATCCGGGCGACGGCTATCACATGTTGCCGGCGGCCCGCATGCCCGAGTTTCTTGATTTCGAAAAAGGCCTGGAGGTCAACGAGAAGGCCGGCGTGGATAAGCGGATCATGTCGAGCTCCTTCGGAGCCGAGATGATGAGCGCGCTTACGGACAAGCCGTCCCTGGATGTGGTCAAAGCGGTCAATGACGGCATCGCCAAGACCCTGGAGCGCGCGCCCGACAGGCTATGGGGATTGGGCGCCGTCAATCCGCTAGAGAAAGACCATATCACCGAGGCCGAGCGTTGCATGGGCCCTCTGGGCTTCAAGGGGCTCTTGTTCAATTCCAGCTGGCACGGGCGCTACCTGGATAGTGAAGAGGCCTGGCCCTTCTGGGAATATGTTCAGGACCAGGGCGTTCCGGTCTTCATGCATCCGGTGCGCACGCCCATCGGCCATGACCAGCAGATGGATCAATATAAGCTGGACGAACTGGTGGGCCGGCCTTTCGACTCGGCCATGAGCATCGCGCGCCTGATCCTGTCTGGCATGTTGGACCGCTTTACTGAATTACAGGTTTCCATCGCCCATATGGGCGGCGGGCTTTTGCCGGTCATGGGGCGGCTTAATTTCGGCTGGTCGCTAGGTTGCGATGGCATGCCGGAAGAGGCAAAAATCAAATGCGCCAACAAACCCAGCGATTATCTCCGTAAACATTTCCATGTGGATACCATGGGCGTCTGGGCGCCTCATGTCAGGGAAGCGCTGGAAGTGTTCGGACCAGACCGGGTGATGTTCGGCACCGATTACGGGCCGGTCGCCCTGGACCCTGGAGAACATATCGACATCGTCCGGGAAATGGGGCTTTCGGAAGAAGACGAAGAAAAGGTTTTCTGGAAAAACGCCAACAGGTTCTTCGGACTGGGTCTGGCCTCCTAGTCAGGCCTCAACTTCGCGCTCAAAGACAATCTTCCCGCCGACCACCGTGAGATGGGCGGCAATGTCTTTGATTTCCGCCTCGGGCACCGTGAGCGGATCATCGGTGAGCACGGCGAAATCGGCCAGCTTGCCCTCCTCGATGGTGCCCCGGTCCTTTTCGCTCATGCATAAATATGCGCCGTCCAGGCTGGCCGCGCGCAAGGCTTCGGGGCGGGAAATCCGCTCATCAGGCGCGATCACCTCACCCGTTACCTGATCCACCCGGGCAACGGCCTGCCAGACGGGATGGAACAGCGATACGGGTTGGTTGTCGGTGGCCAGGGAAAAGGGGACCCCCGCTTCGCGGAGACGCTTTAGGGGCGTGATATCGTTCACCCGGTCAGGCCCCAATTGATCACGGAGCCTGGATGCGATGCGGTAGAGGTTGCGGTTGGTATTGGTGGTGGTGACCAGACCCATATCCCGGATGCGGCTGATCTGATCGTCGCTGAGCACGCTGATATGGCCCAGCACCCAGCGCTTGCCGGCGATGGGCTCGATGCGGTCGGCTTCTTCGATGCAATCCAGCATGGGCGTGGTGATGGTCGCCATACGGATATCCATGCGCGCCGCCTCGACCATCAACTGGATCAATTTTTCGCGGGGCAGGGCATGGTCGTAATAGCGGCTGGACCAACCGGTATAGGGATTGGCCTGGGCACGAAGCCCATCGGCGATGATCTCCGGATCATCCGCCGCTCCTTCCACCTGACAAAAAAGCCCCCGCACCTTCAAATAATCATTGCCCAGACCCGGCCCGGCCAGCCAGCCGGCCCAGGTACCCAAGAGAGCCGCGGCATCCACCTCGCCCAAACTCTCCCAGGACGGGCTGAGAGGCAGCTCGGCCCGCATGGTCAGCTCACCCCTGGCCGATAACGTCTTATAGGCTTCGATCACCTCGGCTGCGTTGCCATGGCCTTCGAACACCCCGGTGGTGCCATAGGCCAGATAAGCCTGCAAGGAACTCTCCAACCCCCGCACCCGTTCATCGGGGGTAAAGCCGCCCATTTGGCGGAAAAAAGTCAACTCCATGACTGGGGCCAGGCTGTCTTCGAAGAAAATGCCCGTGGGCTCACCGCTGCCCGGATCCTTATCGATCTCGACGATGGCGCAAGGGTTGGGGGTGTCCGCCGTAATGCCGGCCAGACGAAGGGCCATGGAATTGGCGACGGATACCAGTGGATCACCCATATCATGGCGCCAATATCCCCAGATGGGGCGGATATAGACAGGGTTCTCAGGCGCCACCCGGTCCAGATCATAGCGCGTCGGGAAGCGCCCATCCGCCAGCCCCTCGGGCCGGCCTATGAATTCAGGCGGGCCGCCCAACGGCATGGTGACGATCCATTCGCCGGGCTCCGCCCCGGCTACCAGCCCTTCAATGATCTGTAGGATTTCATCGATGGAATCGGCCCCGGCAAGACTGGGATAGATCTGGGTCAGCCCTTCCCTGTCCATATGGGCGTGGCCATCGATAAAGCCCGGCACCACGGCCCGCCCGCCAAGATCAACGCCCCGCGCCTGGGTCCCCGACTGATCCAGCATGGCACGGCCATCGCCGACGCCGATGATGCGCTCGCCCTTGACGGCGATGGCATTGGCAATGCTCAAGTGCTGATCAAGGGTGATCACCTTGGCATTGTGGAAAATCAGATCCGGTCCCGGCGTCTCGCCCGTCATGTGCCCCTCCCCCTAACTGATACCAATTTATAGCTGGACGAAGGTGAAAGGCGAAAGGCCCCGATGGGTGTCGCCGAAAGTCACTCTCCGGTTTAGGGGCGGATGAGCCCTCTGATTGCAGTCCGAGCGCTCACATAAACGGCAATTGATGCCGATGGGCGTGGCGCTTTCCGTATCTTCAAGATCGAGCCCGTCGGCATAGACCAGCTTGGAGGCGTAATCGATCTTGCAGCCCATGCCGATGGCCAATTGCTGTTCGGGCAGATGATAGCCACCGCCCGTGCCCTTGACGGTCCGGGCCAGTGAAAAATAGGTGGTCTGGTCTTCCAGGCGGATAACCTGGGTCACGATATTACCCGGCTGGCGGAAGGTTTCATGAACCCGCCAGCGGGGGCAGGTTCCGCCGAAGCGGGCGAAATGAAATCCGCCGGCGCTGAACCGCTTGGAGATATTGCCGGCGTGATCGATGCGCACAAAGAAGAAAGGAACGCCCTTGGCGCCGGATCGTTGCAGGGTGGTCAGGCGGTGGCAGACCTGCTCAAAGCTGGCATTGAAGCGGCGCGCCAGATGGGCGATGTCGTAGCGCAGATCTTTCGCCGCGCCCAAGAATTTCTGATAGGGCATGATTACCGCGCCCGCGAAATAATTGGCCAGTCCAAGCCTGCAAATTTGCTGGGCTTCCTCGCCGATCAGGCCGGTGGCGGCGACCAGCTCGTCGATCATTTCGCCGTGCCCCAGCAGACCGGCATGCAGGGCCATCTGAAAACTGCGTCCTTCATTGGTCAGCATTTCGGACAGAAACAGCCGCCGGCTGTGACGGTCGCGTCGCCACATGGATCCGGGCAGGCTTTCCACCGGCATGACCTTGACCGTCAGGTCATGGGATTTTTTCAAATGCGCGCGCAAACCGTCGGTCAGGTTTTCCAGGTTCAGCCCGGCATCCTCCCACAGGGCCTCGGCGGCGTTTTCCAGCTCGGGGAAATGGTTGGATGAATCATGAAAAAAGTCGCGCACCTCCTCGATGGGGAAACGGACCGCATCCACCTGGACCGATCCGTCCCGGTTGGCCAATTGTTCGGCCATGGCCGCTGTGTTGGTCGCCGTTTCCCGGTAGGCCCGGTATAGCGTGACGATGGCCTGGGCGGCTGACGGGCTGGCGCCCACCAGATCGGTCAGTTCCGCATTGCCCAGACGCAGTCCATCGAACAGAGGATCGGAAAACACCTCCTTCAACGAAGCCGCTGCATGGCTGTCCTCGTCGCCGCTCAGATCCTTGAGGTCCACATCGAAGGTTTCGGCCAAACGCAAAAGCAGTTGCGCACTCAAGGGGCGCTGGTTGCGTTCGATCAGATTAAGATAGCTGGGCGAGATGCCCAGATCCTCGGCCATGGCGATCTGGGTTAGGTCAAGTTCCCGCCGCATGCGCCGGATCTTGGTTCCGGCAAAGACTTTCCGCCCGCCCTGCGCCATTTTTGATCTCCATGGGCCTTGGTTGCGCAAACAACCAAATAATTTACAATATTTACAAGTTTACAGAAATTGAGATAGATTTACAATTCATATTAACCTGTTTTTTTCAATAAGTTATGTACTTTAAGTCCAAATATGTAAATTATGTAAGCGATAATACAGACAATATTCTAAGAGATAAAGGAACAGCCCATGAGCCCCCAGACAGCCAGTTTCGAAAGCTTGGTCCCCACTGCGCCTGCCAGGCGCTATGACGGAATCGAGCGCAATTACGGCCCGGACGAAGTCCTGCGTCTCCGGGGCTCGGTCCATATCCGCCATACCTTGGCCGAACTGGGTGCCACCCGGCTTTGGGAGCTTTTGCAGAGCGAGGATTATGTGGCGGCCCTTGGCGCCCTTTCGGGCAACCAAGCCATGCAGATGGTGCGGGCCGGGCTAAAGGCCATCTATCTTTCGGGCTGGCAGGTGGCGGCGGATGCCAATACGGCGGGCGCCATGTATTCCGACCAGAGTCTCTATCCGGCCAATTCGGCACCCGAACTGGTGCGCAAGATCAACCGCACCCTGCAGCGGGCCGATCAAGTGGAACATTCGGAAGGTGGCAGTGGGCGCAATTGGTTTGCCCCCATCGTTGCCGATGCCGAAGCCGGTTTCGGCGGCTCGCTCAATGCGTTCGAGCTGATGAAAGCCTTCATCGAGGCAGGTGCCGCGGGGGTTCATTACGAAGACCAGTTGGCGTCTGAAAAGAAATGCGGTCATTTGGGCGGCAAGGTCCTGATCCCCACCCAGCAACATATCCGCAATCTGACGGCGGCCCGCCTGGCGGCTGATGTGATGGGCGTTTCGAGCCTGGTGGTCTGCCGCACGGATGCGGAAAGCGCCAAGCTGATCACGTCTGACATAGATGAACGCGACCGGCCATTTATCGAGAGCGAAGACCGCACGGCGGAAGGGTTCTACCGCATCCGCAACGGAGTGGAAGCCTGCATTTCACGTTGTTTGGATTATGCGCCCTATTCCGACCTGATGTGGTGGGAAACCTCCAAGCCCAACCTGGAAGAAGCGCGCATCTTCGCCGAAGCCATCCATAAGAAATATCCGGGTAAGATGCTGGCCTATAACTGCTCACCGTCCTTCAACTGGGAAGCCAATCTGGACAAACCCACCATCGCCAATTTCCAGCGTGAGTTGGCTGAAATGGGGTACAAGTTCCAGTTCGTCACCCTGGCCGGTTTCCATCAGCTCAACCACGGCATGTTCCAATTGGCCCAGGGCTTTGAGGCCCGGGGCATGGCAGCCTATTCCGAATTGCAGCAGGCCGAATTCGCCTCCGAGGAAGACGGCTATACGGCCACCCGCCATCAGCGTGAAGTGGGCACCGGCTATTTCGACGCCGTGGCGCAAGTTATTTCGGGTGGAACCTCATCCACCACCGCAATGGGTGACTCCACCGAGACGGATCAGTTCAAGGACGGCGAGGACGCGGTCGCGGCTTAAGTCCTTTTCCAAACGCCCGGAAATGTCCTAGGCTTGGGCATGACCAAGGAAGTTATCTATGTGGGCGATCCCATGTGTTCCTGGTGTTGGGGCTTTTCGCCGGTCAAAGCGGCCATCGGCGAGCTCTGCGCTGGGCGCGCCCATATGAGCCTTGTGGTGGGTGGGCTGCATGCCGGCACCACGGAACCCCAGGATGATCAGCGGAAAAAATTCCTGCGGGAACATTGGCGGGACGTGAATGCCAGAAGCGGCCAGCCCTTCATCTTTGACATTCTGGAGCGCGATGATTTCGTCTATGACACCGAGCCTCCGTGCCGCGCAGCGGTCAGCGCGCGCCATCTGGCCGGCGACGCCAGGGCGCTGGAATATTTCTCTGATCTGCAATACGCTTTCTACGCCGAAAACGCGGATATTACCGAGGCCTCAGTGCTTACCGACTTGGCCGCCAAGGCCGGGTTCAAGCGGGATCTGTTTACCGCCACCCTGGAAAGCGATGAAATGCGCGAGGCGACGGCGAAGGATTTCCAACTGGCCGGGCGGCTGGGGGTGACCGGGTTTCCGACCGTGGTGGTCAACGGCCCGGAGGGTTATGCCTATCTGACCGTCGGCTATCAGCCTTACGAGCAATTGCAGGGTGCCCTGGATGGCTGGCTGGGTGCCTGAAGCACCTTGCCCGGACGCCCCATATCCCTATACTTCGCGCGCCTGGGAGCAAGTTTGGAACAAGGAATTTCGCCATGACGGGCGATGTCAAAAAAGTCGTGCTGGCCTATTCGGGAGGGCTGGATACTTCGGTCATTTTGAAATGGCTGCAGGAGGATTATGACTGCCAGGTGGTCACCTTCACGGCTGATATCGGCCAGGGCGAAGAGGTGGAACCGGCCCGCGAAAAAGCCCAATCCATGGGTGCTGCGGAAATCTTCATCGAGGATTTGAGTGATGAATTCGTCGGCGATTACGTCTTTCCCATGTTCCGCGCAAATGCCTTATATGAAGGCATCTATCTGCTGGGCACCTCCATCGCCAGGCCCCTGATCGCCAAGCGCCAGATCGAGATCGCCAAACAGGTGGGCGCCGACGCCGTGGTCCATGGGGCGACCGGCAAGGGCAATGATCAGGTGCGCTTCGAGCTTGGCTATTACGCCCTCGATCCGGATATAAAAGTGATCGCACCCTGGCGCGAATGGGACCTGAATTCGCGGGCCAAATTGCTTGAATATGCCGAAGCCCACCAGATTCCCATCGCCACCGACAAACGGGGCGAGCCGCCCTATTCGACGGACGCCAACCTGTTGCATATCTCCTACGAAGGCAAAGCGCTGGAGGATCCCTGGGTGGCGCCCGATGAAGACATGTTTACCCGCTCCGTCGCCCCCGAGGCGGCCCCCGACACGCCGACGGAAATCGAAATAGATTTCGATACCGGCGATCCGGTGGCCATCAATGGCAAGCAGAAGGGCCCGGCCGAACTCTTGACCGCGCTCAACGAAGTGGCCGGGGCCAACGGCATCGGGCGCATCGACATTGTCGAGAACCGCTTCGTCGGCATGAAATCCCGAGGCGTCTATGAGACTCCCGGCGGCACATTGTTGCTGGCCGCCAGGCGGGCCGTGGAAAGCCTGACCCTGGACAAGGGGGCGGCGCACCTCAAAGATGAGCTCATGCCCCGCTATGCGGAGCTGGTCTATAACGGCTTCTGGTTCTCGCCCGAACGGCGCATGATCCAGGCGGCCATCGATGAGAGCCAGAAGAACGTCAGTGGCACGGCCCGGCTGAAACTCTACAAGGGCAACATCACGCTCACGGGACGCAAATCACCCTTGAGCCTCTATGACCAGGACATGGCCACCTTCGAAGAAGACAGCGTCTATGACCAAAAGGATGCCGAGGGGTTCATCAAGCTCAATGCGCTGCGCTTGCGGCTGGCGGGGAAGCTCAAGGATTGATGAAGTCGAGCGCCGTCAAGGGGTGACTGCCGGCTTCGAGTTCTGATTGAACAAAACCCCTGCCAACCCCATAGCAAACGGTGGAGGTGGGAACAAATTCGATCTCCATTTCGCCAATCTTTTGCTCACCGCTTCGCGTCCGCGTGGTTGCCGCGATGACGTCAAAAGGTCCGTTCTTTTTACAAAAGGCGGTCAGGTCTTTCAGTTCGTCCGTGGGGTGATCAAAAACCCGGTCGCTCCACTTGACTTCAATCGCCTCGGCAAAGTCCGGTAACCTATAAATCAGGCCCACTTCACCCGCCTTCCAACGTGCATAGCTCAAAAATTTAAAGGCTTGGCTTTGAGCATATTGGCTGACGATAGCGGTTTCCGCCATCTGCCCCATGGCCGGGTCATCGGGACCGATAGCTCCGAAAAGGGCGGCCCTGAGTGACGGATTGGTCAGATAGATTTTAAAGTTTGTCTGCTTCCTGAAGCGTTTGGCGTTTTCATCCATTCGCGGGAGCCGCTGAATGAGGAACGCTGCTTCCAAATACTCCAAATATTTCTTGAGCGTGTTTTTGCTAACATTGGAGGATTGGGACAGGCTTTCGATGTTCACTTCTTGGCCGGTATTCAGAGCGAGCACGGTAAATATCCGGTTTAGTTCCTGGGGATCGCTGATGCCGTATAGACTGGGCAGATCGCGGAGCAGCACTTTATCGATGATGTCATCCGCCACATACCGGCCCATATCGGCCCGCACCCGCTCATCGGTCACGGCCTCCGGAAAACCACCGAAATTCAGATAGTCCATGAATTGCTCGTTGAGCCGGTCCACATCCCTGAGAATGAGTGAGCTTTGCCGTCTGAAATCCAGGAACTCACAAAAAGTCAGGGGCGGCAGGATAAAGAGGGTGAATCTGCCGGCGCCCGATTCCCGGCTTTTCTGCTTCAGGGCCGCCGCCGCTGAGCCGGAGGCCACGAACCGGATGGAGGGATAGGAATCCACCAAAGATTTCAGATGGAGTTCCCATTCCGGGTGATATTGGATTTCATCGAAAAAAACATACAGGGGGGCCGTTCGTTCGTGAGAATGAATCTCCTGGAAATGGCGCAAGAGGGTTTCCAGGGAAAGCCCGGTATAGACCGGCGTGTCGGCGGATAGATACAGAATATCCCTGGCTGCCACCCCTGAACCCATAAGCCCGTGAATGGCCTGGTGGATCATCACCGTCTTACCCACCCGGCGGGGGCCCATGAGAACCACGGCGCGCTCGGCACCGCCCGGGCGCACCAGTTCCATGAAACCCTCTAGATAAGCCCGGCGGGGCCAGTTCCGGTAGCACCCATCCACTTCGCCCGATTCCCACCAGATATTGTCGAAGCGCAGCCGGTTTTTTATCTCAGCATCCGGGATTTCAAACATTATTTTAATTTCAATCAAATAGTTGACTGAAAAATATCATGTTATATAATTACGGTCAACAATTTGATTGAAACTAGTAAAGATATAAAAACAACGAAATTTCAATAGGTGATTTCTTTTTGAAGGATCAAATCCGAATGATATTTAGGCCTGACCGTTTTCTTCCAGCCATAAATCCTTCAGCGCATCCCGTTTTACCTTGCCCCGGTCGTTTTTGGGGATGGCTTCTATGAAATAGACATGTTTGGGCATTTTGGCCTCGGGCAGGGTCTGGGCGCAGTGGGTTTTTACTTTCTCTTCGCTTAGGCTTCGGCCTTCCTTGGTCACCACGAAGCAGACCACTTCCTCGCCCCAGGTCCCGTGCGGTACGCCGATGGCGGCGGCTTCGGACAATTCATCAATCTGGGCCAGGATATGGTCGATCTCCAGCGGCGATATGTTGAAGCCCCCCCGGATAATCACATCCTTGACCCGCCCGGTAACGGTGACGAAGCCCTCTTCGTCCATGACGGCCAGATCGCCGTGGCGGATGCGTTCGGGCGGGTACTCCCATTTTCCTTCCGGCGTGATGGTGACGCTATAGGTCTGGGGCCCGCCGACGGTCACCTCGCCCTCCAAGCCCGGCGGACAGGTTTGGCCATCCCCATCGACGATGTCGAATTCCTGGTGTTTGGAGGGCGGGCCCACCGTGCCCTTTTTTATACGTCCCGGCCGGTTGGAACATATCCAGCCCGCTTCCGACGAGCCATAGGCCTGCAACAGGGTAATGCCATAGGTTTCCTCGAACTGACGCCAGCGTTCGGGCGAAAGGGGGGCCGTGGATGAGGTCATGAAACGGAGGCTGGGGATATCCTCGGCGGTGACACCGGTGGGCTTGTCCAGCAGCATGTTGAGCACCGTCGGAATGCCCGGCGCGAAGGTGATTTCGTAACGCTTGATCCAGTCGAAAAAATGACTGTGGGAAAATTGCGGCGCCACATGCAAGGTACAGCCGGTCTGCAGCCAGGGAACCAGGGAAAGCCCCAAGGCGGATGCCCAGCCGAAAGACCGGTATTCCAGCGTCCGGTCCTGGCCTGTCAGCCCGATATTGTCGATGGAAGAAAGCCCGAACAGCCATTCACACATGTGGCTACAGACGATCAGCTTGGGCTTGGCCGTTGTCCCGGAAGTGCAAAAGATGATGGCCGTCCCGAAAGGGTCCACCTCACCCGGCAATTCAGGCTCCGCCGGCTGGGCGGCCAGGCATTGGAAGAATTCATCCGCTGCCGGGTCTCCCGCCTCCTCCGCCCGCCCCAGACTCGGGAGCCAATGGGTGAAGCGCATAATCTTACCGCCGACGCCTTTGGTCAGGGCGGCCCCGTCCAGCCCATCCTGCCAGAGCGTCAGCTTGGGCTCCAGCATGCAAAGATATTCGGCCATATAGGCCTGATTCATTTCCACATTCAGCGGCATGACCACGGCGCCCACCCGCCACAGCCCGGCATGGATAATCAATTTCTCCATGCATTCGCCGGCAAGCAGGGCAACCCGGTCGCCCGGCCGCACATCGTGCTGCATCAGGTAGTGCGCCAGCCGGCTGGCGGTCTCATAGATCTGCCCCCAGGTGATGGAAGCATCCCGGGCCAGATCCACCAGCGCTAATTTATCCGGGTGCGCATCCCTGTGGCTCCGTAAGGTGTGGAGCCAGGAATGGAAGGGAATGGCCGGATCGTGGCCCTGGATGGAATTATTGGGCATGGCGGCTGAGCCTATCACCCGGCCGCTTTCAGGTGAAGCCCGCGCCGGGCTATGATGGCCGGCAAGTCTCACCAGCGGAGCAGGAATCCATGACAGACAAATGGGCCACCAAACCGGTCAGGCGCGCGCCGGACCAAGACTCTGAAACTCTAAGCGCCGATATCTGCGTCGCGGGCGGCGGTGTGGCCGGCGTCTCGGCGGCCATCGAGGCGGCCAGATTGGGCGCCCGGGTGGTGCTGGTTGATGCCCAGCAGGTATTGGGCGGCCAGGCCAGCAATTCCATGATAGGCACTTTTTGCGGACTCTTTTCCAACGGGCCAGAGCCCTATCAGATCACCCATGGCATCGCCGATGGCATTCTGGAAGATCTGGGCGCCGAGGGTGCCTTGGATTACCGGGAAGGTCCGGTGACCACCGTCATCCTCTATGACGAAGTGGCGCTGGCCAATTGGATCGAGGCGGCGGTCTTCGAGGCGGGCGTGACCGTCGTGCCGGGCGCCGTGCTGCGCGAAGTGGACCGCCGGGACCGGCGCATCACCAGCCTGGGCGTGGCCACCCGCCACGGCGATATGCGCATCGAGGCGGACGGCTTCGTCGATGGGACGGGGGATGCGGTGCTGGTCTGGCTGGCCGGGCTTGAATGCCACGTGGCGGACACGACGCCCGTCTTCGGCACCCAGATGATGGTCCTGGAAGGGATAGACGAGGCCCGCCAGCCCAGCCGCGAAGAACTCACCGGGCGCCTTAAGGAAAAGGCCGGTGATTACGGGCTGGTGCGCACCGATGGTTTCGCCTTTGTTTTTGCCGGGCGGGGCACGGCGCTGGTCAATATGACCCATATGGAAACGCCCCTGAATGCCGTCGCCGCCGCCATCCAGGCCAGAGAAGGCAAACGCCAGACCGGCGAAGTCCTGCGTTTTCTCAAAACTGAATTTCCCGCTGGCTTCGCCCAGTCCAGGGTGCGCAGCTATGGCGCGCCCGGCGTGCGCCAGACCCGCTGGATCGCCGGCGCCAAACAGATCACCACCGAAGAAGTGCGGGCAGGTATGCGCTACCCCGACGCCGTCGCCCGCGCCGCCTGGCCCATCGAACTCCACGACACGCCCGAACAGGTCCATTGGGAAGCCTTCGGTGCGGGTCACATGCATTATGTGCCCCTAAGCGCCATGATCTCGCCCGAGGCCGATAATCTGGTGGCGGCTGGGCGCTGCATCGACGGTGATGTGGCCGCGCTATCAAGTGTCCGGGTCATGGGCCCCTGCATGGCGACGGGCGCTGCCGCTGCCCACGCCTTGGACCTGGCAGGATCGGGCAGCGTGCACCAGATTGATGTAGGCGCGCTTCAGGATCGGCTCCATGACAATCTGGAGCGCCGGGATTGAGGGTTGGTGATCAGCGCGCGGGAGAGACGCTTCCATACTGCCTAGCCCGGCTTCCTGACAAGGCGCCTTTATTTTGAATCCACGTCCGCCTCTGTTAGAATAGCGCCATGCTTAGGAATTACTACTTAAGAGGGTTGGTGCTGGCGGCCATCTTGGCTGCGGTGCTCATCGTTTCCGTTGCCGCCACCGCGCAGGAGAGAAATGGCCCGGCCAAGTTTGAAACAGGCGTGAAGGTCTTTAAGGCGGGGGATTACAAACGGGCCATCGTCATTTTCTCCGCGATCGTCAAGCGCCGGCCTGAAAACGCCAAGGCCTTGGCCATGCGCTCCAGAGCCTATTCCGTTACCAAATCTCCTGAATTAGCCCTTCACGATGCCCAGGCGGCGCTCAAAGCCGATCCCAAGGAGCCGCTTGCTCATTTCGCAAAGGGCATCATTGATCAAGACAAGAAAAAGCCAGATCAAGTTCTAAAAGCCTATTGAGAACGCCGGAGCAATAATCCACCACTGAGAAGCGGCCAGATTGTCTGGTTG